>NZ_CP051500.1:1200000-1500000 GCF_016755635.1 Helicobacter pylori
TTTATTCTTCGCTTCATTCTTAAAATCTCTTAATCTTTTGTGGTTAGGAGATTTTTCTTATCATTAGTGGTGTTTATGATCGCATCTTAAAAATTTTAAAAACCCTGTTTGTGTTTTTGCCTCAAGTTGTTAAAAAAGCTCTGTCCTCATCAAATACTGACAACTAAACCCCTTATAGAGCGCTTGCTTGATTAAAGTCAAGCTCTTTAATTATTGGTTATAAAAAATATTTTTTGGCATTTTTAAATTTTTAAAACAAGCTAAAAGAAAGAAAATAAAAGAGAAACCCCCCCCTTTTTTTTAGGAGTTTTCTTCTTGCTTATACCCTTTAAGCGCAAAGAAGAGGATATAAAAATAGCACAATAACGGCACACCATAAGCGTAGAGCAAATTTGATTCGGTCGCTGTTAGCATGTCTGTAACCGCACCTTGAATGGGGGGGATTAACGCCCCTCCCACAATCGCCATGCTAATCACTCCAGAAGCCTTAGAAGTGAGATGCCCCAAATTGAGCGTAGCCAAAGAAAAGATGGTAGGGAACATGATAGAGTTGAAAAAGCCCACAAAAGTCAGAGCGAATAAAGCGATCTTGCCTCCAACGATAATGGCTAAAGCGATAAGCACGATAGAACTTAAGGCGTTGAAAGCCAGGTATTTATTAGGGGCAATTTTATTCATCAAAACACTGCCTAAGAAACGGCCCACCATCGCGCCTCCCCAATAATACACCAAGTAATGCGCGCTTGATTGAGGGTCTAAATTCAAAAGCTTTTCAAAGCTTAGCACCAAGAATGAGCCAATCGCCACTTCTCCGCCCACATAAAAAAAGATCCCTAAAGCCCCAAAAACAAAGTGTTTGTGCGAAAACAGGCTTTTTTGCGTCGTTTCTTTGGGCATTTCTTTTTCCACATCAGGCAATTTCAAAAGATACATGATGAGCGCTAAAAGAAGCGAAAACACCGCCAAGCCCAAATAAGGCATTTGAACGCTTTTAGCGTCCGCTAATTTGTCTATCAAACTTGCATTATCGCCCATTTTAGTCGTGCTAAAAATCAACAAGCTCCCAAAAATAGGCCCTAAAGTTGTGCCAAGCGAATTGAACGCCTGGACTAAAACCAGGTTTCTGGCTTCTTTACCTTTAGAAAGCAAGGTTACAAAGGGATTACCAGCGGTTTGCAAGCACACAATCCCGCTCGCTAAAATAAACAACGCTCCTAAAAAAAACCCGTAAGAGCCAAAATGCGCCGCTGGGTAAAACAACGCGCACCCAGTCGCTGTGATCACAAAACCAAGCACCACGCCAAAAGGGTAGCCGATTTTACTGATCACATTCCCAAAAACGCCTCCCATGATGAAATACGCCCCAAAAAAGCAAAATTGAATGAGCGAAGCTTCAAAATAGGTCAAGTCAAAAATGGGCTTTAAGTGTGGGATTAAAATGTCGTTTAAAACCGTGATAAAACCCATTAGAAAGAATAGCGCTGTCAAACTCCCCAGCGCCAAAGTGTTAGAAGTTTTTTGCATACCTTCTCCTTTTTTATTGAGTTGATATAATAATAATGATATTACAATTATTTTAAGATAATAATCTGTCTAAATAAAGAAAAAGAGGCATGAAATGGGTAAAAAATGCAAAGCCCCTTAAAAAGAGCTTAACGAAAGATAAATACAGAAACAGAAATGATGCAGAGAATGATGATGCCTGAATTGAGCGCTTTGAAGTCTTTTTGAACCAATTTGATGATACCATAAGACAAAAAGCCAAAGGCTAAGCCATCGGCAATGGAGAAAGTTAAAGGCATCATCACCACGGTTAAAAAAGTGGAGACGCTAATGGCCATGTCTTTAAAATTCACCCCCTCTAACACGCTAAACATCAAAACCCCTACTACCACTAGTACCGGATAAATCGCATTGCCAGGAATGGCTTTTAAAAGAGGCAAGCAAAAGAGCGTTAAAACAAAAAATAGCCCGGTAAAAACCGCTGTAAGCCCTGTGCGTCCCCCCTCTTCAACCCCACTCGCGCTTTCTATAAAAGCGGTCGTGGTAGAAACGCCCACCACCGCGCTCCCTAAAGAAGCCACCGCATCCGCTTCCAAAGTCTTTTCCAATTCCTTATTTTTTTCTTCATCATTGAAAAAATCAGTCTTGTGGCCAATCCCTGCAAGCGTGCCTAAAGAATCAAACAAATCGGTTACAAAAAAAGTGATGATGACTGGCACTAACGCTAAAGTGAAAGCCCCACTCGCATCAAAAAAAATGCCCTTAAAGTCTAATTGAAAGGCGATAGGGCCAATGCTAGCGGGCATGGAAAAAAATTCGCTAGGGTAAGGGGCTAGCTTTAAAACCCATGCGAGAATGGAAGTGATTAAGACTGCTATAATGAAAGAACCCCTGATTTTGAGCGTGTAGAGCGCGAAAGTTAGAATGATCCCCACAACCCCCAATAACACATGCGGATCGCCAAAATCGCCTAAGGTTACAAGCGTAGCCTTATGGGTAACGACAATATGCATTTCTTTAAGGCCAATGAATGCGATAAAAGCCCCTATCCCCGCGCTCACCGCACGCCTTAAATCGCTAGGAATGCTTCGCATGACCCAACTTCTAAATTTAGTGAAAGACAAAATCACAAAAATCGCTCCAGAGAGCGCTACGATGCCTAAAGCGCTCTGCCAAGGGAGTTTTAGCCCTTGAACCAACCCGAAGCTAAAATAAGCTGACAACCCTAAGCCCACGCTCATAGCGATGGGGGTGTTTGCCCATAACCCGTTAAACACGCTCGATAAGATAGTGATAATGGCAGTCGCACTTAAAAGGGCTTCATAAGGCATGTTGGCGTGAGAAAGGATAAGAGCGTTTAAGGGCACGATGTAAATCATGGTGATAAAGGTCGTTAAACCCGCTCTAAACTCGGTGGCAATGTTCGTGTTGTGTTCTTTAAGCTTGAAAAACCCCATGTTAGATAACTCCTTACTATTTGGTATAGATTAATTTAATAAGGGGCTTTGGGGTCATGCTAGCGCTATTTTATTTTAAATTGCCTTAAGATGCTTGATTGTGTTGTTTCAATCAAAAGAAGTGAGTAAAAAACCCTTTTTTTTTAAAACATCCGCTAAAAAATAATCGTTTTAACGAAAATTGCAAAAAAGCTCATCTTGTAAGGTAATTTCACTCTTTAGTGGTTTTTGAGAGCGTTTTTTAAATTTGATTGGTATTGGTTTTAAGAGAGATTGTTATAAAACAAAGACCCCCATAAGTCGGATTTATGGGGATAAATTCTAAAAAGGAGTTTGCCATGGAAAACTAAAAACGAAAAATAAAAATGGCGGAAACATTATACCTTAAAATTTCATTTTTGGGTTTAATGACTGTTTTTTGAAAATTTTTAGCTTTAGAGGTTTTTTAGAAGTTTAACCCCCCCCCTTTTTTAAAAAGAGGGTTTTTAATAAGCAAACACATAATTGAGATACACGCTATAAAGCCTTCTATATTCTAGTTTAGTGTCTAGAAAAGAATAGTAATTCGTGTTAATGGTAGGGATTTTCACGCCCAATTCCATGCCATGTTGTGCGGAATGATCGCTGTCTTTTTTCTTAGGCCTAGCGAGATTGATTCTTAAACCCAAATTGAATAAGAATTGGAAGTTAGCCGTATTCACTTTAGCGCTATAGACATTGCTGATGGTTTTTAAATTCACGAATTGAGAATTAAGCCACGAAGTCCCTGCTAAGGCGATACCTCCAAAAAGCCCAAAAGAAATCTGGTTATTCTTGCCTAAGAAGTTGGTGTTTTTATCATTGATGAAATTAAACAATAAATCACTACCCACCCCATAAGTCCACACATCAGAAGCCGAATTAAAGAAGCTTGATTTGATGTAGGCGTGGTTGTAATCAAAGAAACCATAATACCTTAACCCCCATCTTTTCTTTTCTCCAAAAAATTGTTTATAACCCACCTGCACCCCAAGGCCATTCATCGCCCCGTTATTGGTTTGAGAGCTAATGATGCCCACTCGTTTGAAGGGGTTATGACCGAGTTCTTGAACAATAGTGTTAGCTAGGGTTTGCGCTTGATTGATTTGTGGCGTTTGGCTAGAAAAAGAAGCGTTGCTACTTTCTAGCGAAGTTAGAGTTTGTTTCACGCCCGTGCAACCTTTCCCCCAAGTGTTATTAGAAACGCTCTCACTTGAAGCATTCGCGCTGCATTCTTCTATATAGTTTTTAAGAACTCCTGTAGAAATTCTATTAAAATCGCTCCCCACTTGATTGGCCAGTTTTAAAACCGCTGCTTGAGATTGAGCGTTTTTGAGCATGCTTTGAGCCAAAGCAACACTATTAGGGGAGTTAAGGTTAAAGTTATTGGGTTGTGCGATGCTTTTTAGTGGGGTAGCATTAAGCTGTTGGGTTTCTTGAACGATGTTTTGAGCGTTACTGATCATGTCTGAAATAGCGCTAAATTCCGTGCCAAAAACGCTGCACGAATTTTGGTTAGCGCTTGTTTGCCATGAAGGGGTGTTTGCACCATTAGTTCCACCATTGCTACTAGACTTCCCTTTCAATTGCGGGCAATTGTCTTGGAGGGTGTTGATGATGGTTTGCGCTTGGGTTAAAAGATTTTGCGCATCGTTAATATAAGTATTCTTTGTTTCAATTGTAGCATCAGCAGCATTATTGTTGTTATTATTGACATTAATGTTTTGAGCGTTGGTTGCTGTTTTAATGGTTACTTCCACCGTTTTTTTTGTATCGCTTAAAGCAGGGAGACCTTGTTTCAAAGCGGCTTGGATAATTTGATACGCTTTGTTGAGCGTTGCAAATTGTTCAATGGACAGATGAGAATTTTTGCCCGCTGGAAGAGTCCCTAAACCATTACTACCGCAAGTGATCGAATTTGAATTTTGTCCTGGTTGGTTGTAAAAAGTTTCTGTGGTGTTGTGATTGGGTTTATCCGTATAGCCTCCGCATATGACGGCATAAGCTATGCTATTCCATAACCCCACCGTGGATTTTAGCGCTAAAAGCGTGGCTTGATAGGCAGGGGAATTGTCTGTTTTATCAATTAAATTTTGTGCGCTTTTGTTTAAATTACCAATCGCTTGATTGATCGCTGTGGCGCTGTTTGCGTTAATCGCTTCTGGATTGGAATGGCTGTGATTAGCCAAAAGCTTGTTCAAGTTTTCATAAGCGTCTGAAAGTTTTTGTACCTTGTCGGCGTTTTTCACTTTTTGAACCGCTTCACCGATTTGATAACCCACGCTTAAAAAAACGCCGTTGTCTTCAGCATGGAGCAATGATGACGCAAGAGTTAGAGAAAGCAGAATCGTTTTTTTCGTTTTTTTCATAAGATGTTCCTTAAAGTAATGTTTTATTGCAAAATGTATAAAAATGAGAATTTATTTACAATGCGTTTAATTTTACCACAAATTTATTGGATTTCAAAAAAAGTTTTAGGGTGTTTTGACGCGCTCAATCAAGCTTTTAAGAGTGTTTTTAATTAATTGGGATTTGGTTTTAGAAAGATTGTTGTAAAATAAACGCCCCCATAAGTGCAATTATGGGGATAATTTTTAATGGGAGTTTGCCATGAAAACAGAAAATGGTAAAAACTCTTGGAAAACATTATACCTTGAAATTTCGTTTTTGGGGTGTAAAGTTGTTGTTTTATTGAAGCGGTAGTTTTGTCAAACGAAGTTTCTGTAAAACGATAGTTTTTGTTTTTCAAAAGTTCCCTTAAGGCTTTTAGCTTTAAGGGTTTTCCTTAAAAGTTTATCCTTAACTTATGGGGGCAACAAAAAAGGCTAACTCATCATCTCTAAAGCCAGAATTATCATGTTATCAAAGCTCTCTATTCTTTCTTTAGGGCTTAAGGCTTCTTTAGTGATTAAGTGATCTGAAACTGAGCATAAGCATAAAGCCTTAGCGTTCAATTCCATCGCCGTGGCGTATAACCCTGCCGCTTCCATTTCAATAGCCAAGTGGTTGTATTGGGCCATTAAATCAAAGGCGTGCGTTTCAAAAGAATAGAAAAAATCGCTTGAAAAAACATTGCCCACTTTCAAATCAATGCCCAAACGCTTTGCTGTTTGATACGCTCTTAAACTCAATTCAAAATCAGGCGTTGCGCTCAAATCGTGGTTTAAAAAACGCACCCGATTGGTTTTAGAATCCGTTGAAGCTCCCGTTGCCATGATAATGTCTTTCAGACCAACTTTTGGGCTAATCGCCCCGCAAGTGCCAATCCTTAAAAGCTCTTTAACCTGATAGGTTTTAATGAGTTCGGTAACATAAATCGTGCATGACGCAATGCCCATGCCATGCCCCATTAAAGAAATCCCCTTACCCTTATACTTCCCGCTAAAGCCTAGCATGTTACGCACATTCGTGATCTCTTTGGCGTCTTGTAAAAATTTTTTCGCAATGTAGCTCACCCTTAAGGGATCGCCGCACAAAAGGCATTGAGGATAAAAGTCGCCGATTTTGGCATTGATGTGAGGGGTCATGGTTGTCCTTTAAATTTTAGTAAGTTTTTGCCATAATCTAGGGGGCTTAATCCCAAAAAGTGAGCGATACTCTGCCCAATATCCGCAAACGACTCGCTCTTGCCTAAAAAGGCTGGTTGTAAATCCTTGTGATAGAACAAAACAGGAATGTATTCTCGTGTGTGATCGGTGCCTTTAAAGCTGGGATCACACCCATGATCGGCGCAAAGAATGAGCAAATCGTTTTCCCTTAAATTTTCTAAAACCTCTTTTAAGCGCAAATCAAAATACTCTAAAGCGTTAGCATACCCGCTAATATCGCGCCTATGCCCATAATCGCTATCAAAATGCACAAAATTCGTGAAAATCAAGCTGTTGTTTTTAGCGTTTTTGACTCGCTCTAAAGTCACATCGCATAATTCCATCAAACTACCGGCTTTGAACTTTTGAGTGATCCCCACATGAGCGTAAATATCAGCGATTTTTCCAATGCTAATGACTTCGCCTCGCTTTTCTTCAATGAATGTTTCAAAAAGCAATTTTTTATGGGGCTTTATCGCATAGTCTTTGCGATTGGCGGTGCGTTTGAAACTCTCTCTATTGGTGCCAATAAAGGGGCGTGCGATCACTCTGGCAATCTTTAAGGGCTCTAGAATTTGAAACACTTCTTCACAAAGGGCGTATAAATTATCCAGCCCAAACCTTTCTTCATGCGCAGCGATTTGAAACACCGAATCCGCTGAAGTGTAAAAAATGGGGTATAAAGTTTCTAAATGCTTTTCGCCTAAATCTTTAATGATTTCTGTCCCTGATGCGTGGCAATTCCCTAAATAGCCCTTAATCTTAGTTTTGTGCATGATTTCATCTAAAATCTCTTTAGGAAACGAATGGGTTTTGTCTTTAAAATACCCCCATTCAAAAAGAACGGGCACGCCCATCATCTCCCAATGTCCAGAAATCGTATCCTTAGCGCTAGAAAGTTCTTGCGCATAAGTGTAAGCCCCTATTAAATTGGGTTTCAATTCAAAGCCTAAGGGCAATTCATTTGCGGCTTTTAAAGCACTCAAACCTAAACCCAAACTCTCTAAATAAGGCAGTTTCAAAGCCCCATTGCGATCGTTAGAATTAGCCAAGTTATTAAAACAAGCCTTAGCGATATTGCCTAAAGTGTTCGCCCCCAAATCGCCAAAATCTTTAGCGTCTTCGCTAGCCCCTATACCAAAAGAATCCAATAATAAGATTACCACTCTTTTTTGCATGTTTTGTCCTTTTAATGAGCGTTTAGTCCTATGAATAACCCGGCGATAGTCGCGCTCATGAAATTAGAAAGCGTGCCTACAAGCACCGCTTTTAAAGCAAGCCTTATAATGAGATCCTTCTTTTTAGGCACTAAACTGCCAAGCCCTCCAATGAGCATAGCGACTGAGCTTAAGTTAGCGAACCCGCACAACGCAAAAGTGATGATCGCTTTAGTTTTCTCGCTCAAGATTAAAGGAGGGTTATCGCCCAAATAAGGCAAAAATTGCATATAGCCCACAAATTCATTGAGCGCGATTTTAATGCCTATGATTTCTCCAGCAATCCCAGCCTGACTCCACGGAATGCCTAACATAAAGGCTAAGGGTTTTAAGAGCGTGCCTAAAATCAACCCTAAAGACAAATGTTCCATGCCCAAAAACCCCCCTACAACCCCTAAAAGCCCGTTAATGAGCGCGAGCATTCCCACAAAGGCTAAAAGCATCGCTCCCACATGCAAGGCTAAATTTAGCCCTGTGCTTGCCCCATTAGCGATAGCTTCTATGGCGTTGACATGCTTTTCTGCAGAAGCATCTGCATGGCTAGAAATGGCTTCGTTTTGCGGGTAAATGATTTTAGCGAACAACAAACCCCCAGGAGCGGACATAAACGAAGCGGCGATTAAATAAGGCAAAGGAATGCCCATGCTCGCATACCCGGCTAACACAGGCCCCGCAACGCTAGCCATGCCCACGCACATGACCGCAAAAATCTCTGAATCGCTCATGCTTTTCAAATAAGGTTTAATGACTAAGGGCGCTTCGGTGTGCGCTACAAAAATATTAGCCGCTGCGCTCATGCTTTCTGCTTTAGAAGTGCCTAAGCATTTTTGCAACGCCCCGCCGATGAGATTGATCACTAAAGGCATGATTTTTAAATAATATAGAAGTGAAATCAAGCTAGCAAAAAAGATAATGATCGCTAAAACGTTGATCGCAAAGATAAAGCCTCCTATCCCTTGATCGCCCTTAGCGTTTGGAGCGAGATTGCCAAACAAGAAACGCACCCCCTCATAGCCGTAAGAAATCACGCTTTGTATGCCACTAGCTAAGCCTTGCAACATTTCTCTACCCAAAGGCACATATAAAGCCAACGCCCCTAAAGCCACTTGAATCACAAAGGCGCTGACAATCGTGCGATAATTTATAGCCCTTTTATTGCTAGAAAACACCCAAGCAATAAGAAAAAGCACCGCCATCCCTACAACACTAAAAAGAGAGCTAAAAATCATCGTCAAATCCCTAAAGAAATTAAAAGATGCAACGCTATTGTAGTTTAGGTTTGCTAAAAAAAAGATTAAATGAATATTAAATGAAGATTAAATCAAATCATGGTGTCAAGAGGGGGACTTGAACCCCCGACCTCCGGCTTATGAGACCAGCGCTCTAAACCAGCTGAGCTACCTTGACACAAGCAATTTTATAAAAAATAAAGAATGAGATTATACAAAAAATTTTCTTAAAAATCCATTAAAATTTTATTATCAATCCTACTTTCCTAAATTAATGATAGAAATTAGAGATTTTCTTGTAAAATACTACGCATGTTTAAGAAAATTTTTCCATTGGCGTTAGTGTCGTCGTTGCGGTTTTTAGGGCTTTTTATTGTTTTGCCTGTCATTAGTTTGTATGCGGATAGTTTCCATTCAAGCAGCCCCTTACTCGTGGGGTTGGCTGTGGGCGGAGCGTATCTCACGCAAATTATTTTTCAAACCCCCATGGGCATTCTTAGCGATAAAATCGGCCGTAAAGTGGTGGTTATGGTGTGCTTGTTGTTGTTTTTAGCTGGATCGTTAGTGTGCTTTATAGCGAATGATATTGTTTGGCTCGTTATAGGGCGCTTCATTCAAGGCATGGGGGCTTTAGGGGGGGTTGTTAGCGCGATGGTGGCGGATGAGGTGAAAGAAGAAGAGCGCACCAAAGCGATGGCGATCATGGGGGCGTTTATTTTCATTAGCTTCACCATAAGCATGGCGATAGGCCCTGGGGTTGTGGCGTTTTTTGGGGGGGCAAAATGGCTCTTCTTGCTCACGGCGATCTTAACTTTATTGAGTTTGTTGATGCTTTTAAAAGTTAAAGACGCTCCTAAAATTTCTTACCAAATCAAAAACATAAAAGCTTACCAACCCAACTCTAAAGCCTTGTATCTTTTATACATAAGTTCTTTTTTTGAAAAAGCGTTCATGACACTTATTTTTGTGCTGATCCCTTTAGCCTTAGTGAATGAATTTCATAAAGATGAAAGTTTTTTAATCTTAGTGTATGTGCCTGGAGCCTTATTAGGGGTTTTAAGCATGGGGATAGCGAGCGTTATGGCTGAAAAATACAATAAGCCTAAAGGGGTGATGCTTTCTGGCGTATTATTGTTTATTGTGAGTTATTTGTGCTTGTTTTTAGCCGACTCTAGCTTTTTAGGGAAATATTTATGGCTCTTTATTCTTGGGGTGGCGTTTTTCTTTATTGGCTTTGCCACCTTAGAGCCTATCATGCAATCTTTAGCGTCTAAATTCGCTAAAGCAAACGAAAAAGGCAAGGTTTTAGGGCAATTCACTACTTTTGGCTATTTAGGGAGCTTTGTTGGGGGCGTGAGCGGGGGGTTGAGCTACCATCATTTAGGCGTTTCTAACACAAGCTTAATCGTTGTAGCTTTAGGGCTTATTTGGGGGCTATCGCTCTTTTTACTCAACAACCCTTCCAAGCAAAAAAATGTCTATTTCCCCTTAGACGCTTATAATGAGGAACAATTTGAAACTTTAAGGGACAAAATCATTGAATGGTATGTTAATATTAGCGAAGAAATCATTATTGTGAAATATAATTCCGATCACATTAGCGAAGAAGAAATCATTCGCTTAGCGCGAAACTTTAGAAAATAAAACAATTAAGGATCAAAAATGGCCTATGAAATTTCCAAAAAAGTCTTACACATTGTAGGCAAGACCAACGCCGCTTACAAACTCATAGAAGAAGGCGATAAAATCTTGTTAGGATTGAGCGGGGGTAAGGATTCTATCATGCTCGCTTGCATCTTAGCCAGGATGCAAAAACATGCCCCTTTCAAATTTGATTTTAAAGCGGTTACCGTGCATTATGGTTTGGGCGAAGATTTAAAATGGTTGAGCGATTTGTGCCAAGAGCAAGGCATTGAGCATGAGATCATTTACACCCAAATCGCTGCCACCATCAACGAAAAACGCCGTGAAAAAAGCTCGTTTTGTTCGTTTTGTTCTCGTTTGAGGCGAGGGACTTTGTATTCTAAGGCTTTAGAAGAAGGCTATAATAAAGTCGCTATCGCGCACCATTTAGATGACGCCGTAGAGAGCTTTTTTATGAATTTCACTTATAACGGGAGTTTAAGGAGCATGCCCCCCATTTATAGGGCTGAAAACGGCTTATTGGTGATCCGCCCTTTGATTAAGGTTCGAGAAGCTAGTAGCATTCATTTTGTCACTTCTCAAAATATCCCTGTTGCTCCTGATTGCAATTGCCCAGCCAAACAGCCCACCTCTGATAAGCCTCCTATCGCGCGATTAGCCACTAAAAATTTCTTAAAAGAAATGCAAAACTTGCACCCTCGTTTCTTTGATAGCTTAGAAAATGCGTTCAATAATGTCCAAGCGAGCAGCTTTAGCGACGCTAGATATTTAGACGCTTAAAGCTTTAAGCTTTTTTGTTGAGTATTTTGATCGCAATGGTGAACAATACCCCTTCAAAAATAGCTGCCATGAGCAACGCGTAGTAGGTGTTTTGCGAGATTGCTTGCGCTTTTAAACCCACTGCTGCGGTGGTTACTAAAAAAGTTAAAGGCATAGAAGCCCCTAAAGCGAATGAAAATAAATGCTTAGCTTCTTTAAAGTATTTGCGCCACAATAAGGTTGAAGTGATCAAGTGCAAACTCAACATCGCTATGACAATCAATATCCCTTGGAGGATCAAATGCGGGTTTAAAAACACTAATTTTAAGTCTAAAGTAGAGCCTACATGGATGAAAAATAAAGGCACAAAAAACCCAAAACCCACATCATTGAGCTTGTGGATCAATTCTGATTTGTGAGGGAAAAAAGTAGAAACGACTAACCCCGCCAAAAACGCCCCCAAAACCATTTCTATTTTGAGCCACACCACGATCGCAACCAAGGAAAAAAAGAGCATGAGCGAAAAACGCACATCTTGATTAAACTGACTGCTTTTAGGCATCACAAAAAGCTTTAAATGCGGGAACCACCAAAACAAAGTCTTAAAGATTTGAAACGCCACGATGATTAAGATTAAAAAAACAATGAGAATGCCTAAATCTTTAATCAAATCCATGCCCAAACCATGCGAATACACCCCATCCACGACCACCAAACCAAAAATGCTTAACAATTCCCCAATAACGCCCACTTTCAAAACCAAATCAAGCCACAAAATCTCTTTACGATAATCTTTGACTAAAGTCATAATCATACCCAAACTGATAATAGGGAAAATCACCATGAAAATAGGCTCTAAATTAAGGCTAAAAGTAAGAATGAACGAAAGCGTGTATAAAATCAACAGATAAGCAAAAATGCGTTTTAAAAGAGAAACCCCTAATTTTTTAAACAAATAAATCTCCACTTCCAAACCGCATAAAAACATTAAAAATAAAAAGCCAATTTCGGACATGATTTCAAAGCCTTTAGTTGGCTCAATAAAACCCACATACGCCCCAACAGACCCAAATAAAATCTCCACGACCGTGATAGGCAAACGAGAGATTCTAGACATATAGGGAGCTATTACGATTAAAAGCATAATGAGCGCGAAAGTGAAAAATTCTGCATGCATGTCTTAATTTTACCTTATTTATTGGTTAAGTTTTCAAAGCGATAGGGTTTTTCTCTTTATAAGTGGTGAAAACCCCTTTTTTGATTTCGTAATAAGTTACCCCTAACGCTACTAAAAACGCTAAAAATTGCACGATAGGGTAAGTTACCCAAACGCCATTAATCCCATAGAAATGACTTAGTATGGGCAGTAAAATAACCATAAACCCCAGCGTGTGTGAAAGGGTGATGATAAACGAACTTTTGGTGCGTTGGATGGATTGGAAAAACACCGCGCACAACAAATTCATGCCTAAAAAAACATAGCCCACATAATAAATATTCATCGCCCTTTTAGTCTCTTGCATAAAAAGGGGGTCTTGTTCGCTTGGCTGTAAATAAAGCTTGATTAAAAATTCATCTAAAAAATAATAAGCGCCATAGAAAACAATCCCCACACAAAACGCTGCTTTCAAACCAAAAACAAACACCTCTTTCACGCGCTCTAAATTTCTAGCCCCATAGCTAAAGCTCGCAATCGGTTGGATGCCTTGAGAAATCGCAAATAAAGTCGTAAAAAAGATAATCGCATTATACATAACAATCCCATACATGCTCACAAACCTTTCCCCAGCCGTGTGCATGATAGCGGTATTAAACAACAAAATCATAATAGAAGCGCTAAATTCTGCCGTGCTTTGAGGCACGCCGCTTTTAGCTGAAGAAATGACTGAATACAAAGAAAATCGTTTGATGAAATACAATTGCCCTTTTTTGCACCAAAAATGCTGCATTAAGACTAAAACCCCTATCGCATGCCCTATCACGGTGGCTATCGCGCTGCCTTGAACCCCCACTTCCAAAACAAAAATAAACCAATAGTTGAAAAAGATATTCGCTAACGAGCCAATCAGCATCGCTACCATCGCTAAAATGGGGCGTTTGTCATTCACCACAAAAACATCCGCTAAAGGGTGGAGGACCATAAAAACCGCGCCCATTAAAATGATTTCAATGTAGCGTTTGGACATGCTCAATAAAGCGTCATTGCTCCCAAAAAAACGCGCGATAGTTTCGCTAAAAGGCAATAACGCCATGCTCAAAATAAGGGCGCTTAGAGCGACAAAATAAAACACGCTGCTAAACACAAGCCTAGCCCTATGGGTTTTATTTTGACCCAAAAAATACCCCACAATACTCGCTGCCCCAAAACCAAAAAGCAATTCATACGCAATAAGCCCTGGAAAAATAGGCCATGCGATATTGACCGCAGCGATAGCTTCTTTACCCAGTTTCTTGCCCACAAACATGCCATCTATCATAGAGTAAGTGGAAAGTGAGATCATAGAAAAAGCTAAAGGGATAAAATAATAAAAAAAGAGCTTTCTTATCGAATCTTTATGCAAATCAATCTTTTTTTTGAGCATTTAAACCACACCGCTTAAAATTTATGACAAATTTTTCTATTTTAACATAAAAAGAGAGACAATCTATCCGTTAGCGCGGTTGGATTCAAGCCGTATCATTAAATTTTAAAAATGGTTTTTAACGCAAAAGGGATTTTCCTTTATTGGGCTAATCCTTTTAACGCTCTTTATGTTTTTTTAAACTTTATCGTAATGAATCTAAGCCAAAACAGCGCCAACAAACCTAAAGCCCCACCCACAAAGCCAATATATTCTAGCCCTAATTGGTGGATCACAATACTGCCAAACAGCGCTCCTGATCCAATCCCCACATTATAGCTCCCCGAAAAAATCGCGCTCGCGACATCCGTGGCATCTGGGGCGAGCTGTAACACCCTCATTTGCAACGCAATAGTGAGTGAAGTGATCCCTATTCCCCATAAGAAAATCTGCAAAAAGATCACCCACTCCAAGTTTTTAAATATAAAAAGCAAGAGTTGCGGGCAAATGACTAAAACCATTGCAAAAGCGATAAATTTTCTTGAATTTTTCGCATACAAACGGCCGAATAAAAAACTCCCTGCCATGCCTGCTAACCCAAACACAAACAGCATTAGCGTCGTAATGTCAGGAGAAAATTGGCTGATTTGAATGATAAAAGGCTCAATATAACTATAAGTGGTGAAATGCCCAGAAATAACCATGATCACAAGCAAATAAATCCCCACTAAAAGCGGGCGTTTCATTAATATGGGGACACTTGCGAGCGTGCCGGCGTTTCTACTCGGTAAATGCGGGAGCAATTTCCACATAAGCAGCATTATAAGAGTCGCAACGCCCCCGATCACGCCAAAAGTGGATCGCCAATCCAGGATTTGTCCAATGATCCTCCCAAGCGGCAAACCTAAAATCATCGCTAACGAACTCCCTAGTGCTAATAACCCTAAAGCTTGTTGTTTTTTATTTCTTGGCGCGACACGAATGACTAAAGAAGCCGTGATGGACCAAAAAATAGAGTGGGCAAAAGCGATACCCATACGAGAAAGGAGTAGCACCCAAAAATTCCATGCTAGCGCTGAAAGGATATGGCTAGCAATAAAAAGGGCGAAAAGAAAAAGCAATAAGCGTTTCCTTTCAATCTTAGCGCTAAGCAGCATCAAAGGCAATGAGCCAAGAGACACCACCCATGCATAAGCAGTGATCATAAGCCCCACTGTTGCGCTCTCCATTTCAAAACTTTTCGCAATATCTGACAGAAGCGCGACAGGGACAAACTCCGTGGTGTTAAAAATAAACGCCGAAAGCGAAAACACAAAAACCCGCATTAAGGCGAATCTTTGATACGATTGTTTGGTAATCATCATTTAAATCTTAAGGGGTTAAATTTTATTCAATTTGAAAATTTGAAGTATAAGACAAAAATTTTAACCGCTTGTAAATTGGGGGGTGGTTAAAACAAATATTCCCACTCCATAGGCGCATTAATTTAATGGAGTTGTTACCATATAAAACAGAATTTAAAATCATTTCCAACTTTTAACCAATCTGTTTTTTGTAACTGCGGTCATTGTTGATTAAGCGCTAGAATTAATTGCTTTTTAATATTTTAGAATTTTAGAATAAAGGATAATTAAAATGAAAAAAACTTTTTTGATCGCTTTAGCGCTTACGGCTTCTCTTATAGGCGCTGAAAACACCAAATGGGATTATAAAAATAAAGAAAATGGCCCGCACCGCTGGGACAAATTGCACAAAGATTTTGAAGTGTGCAAAAGCGGTAAAAGCCAATCGCCCATTAACATTGAGCATTACTACCACACGCAAGATAAAGCCGATTTGCAATTCAAATACGCCGCTTCTAAACCTAAAGCGGTCTTTTTCACCCACCACACTTTAAAGGCTTCGTTTGAGCCGACTAACCACATCAATTATAGAGGGCATGATTATGTGCTGGATAATGTGCATTTCCACGCCCCTATGGAGTTTTTAATCAATAATAAAACCAGGCCTTTGAGCGCACATTTCGTGCATAAAGACGCTAAAGGGCGTTTGTTAGTGTTAGCGATAGGTTTTGAAGAAGGGAAAGAAAACCCCAATCTTGATCCTATTTTAGAAGGCATTCAAAAGAAACAGAATCTTAAAGAGGTGGCATTAGACGCTTTCTTGCCTAAAACTATCAATTACTACCATTTTAACGGCTCTCTCACCGCTCCTCCTTGCACAGAGGGGGTAGCATGGTTTGTGATAGAAGAGCCTTTGGAAGTCTCTGCTAAACAATTGGCTGAAATCAAAAAACGCATGAAAAATTCGCCCAACCAACGCCCCGTCCAGCCTGACTACAACACCGTGATCATTAAAAGCTCAGCTGAGACCCGCTAAAGACCCACTAAAATAAAAACTCTCTCTTTTTAAAGAGAGGGGTATAAAAATCATTCTTCATGAAACACCGCATAAAAATTGCAACCGCTTGTATTTTGTGAAACGCTCAAACGCTAAAGACGATTGGGATTCCTACTAAGGAGTTTAAAAAAGGCTCTGTTCTAATTGGGTAATATAGAGTCTTTAAAATACCATAAATAAGCTAAAAACGATTTTATGGTGTTCTTATTTTCTTATGCCTACATCCTTTTACTATAACCATAACCCGCTTTTTCTACTTTCTTTTTCAGTATTAGCAGCTGCTTCTATTTCTTTATTAACATCAGCAAATATTTTTGAACGAACAAAAGGCTTTGAGAGGTTGAAAGGTGGGCTTGTGGGTCTAGTTTTAAATCCCTCATTTCAAGCATTTTAGCTTGAGCTTTAGAGCGTATTTTTAGATTTTCGTTTTGCCATTCTTCTGTAACATTAAAATCTCTAGGGTCTAGTTCTAAATAAGCGATAGAACTTGGTCTGTAAAAATTCACTTGTTTAGCGATAGCTTTTTGCGAATAGGGCAGAGATTCTAGCTCTTTTTGCAAATAAGCTATAAGCTCTTGCGTTTTTGATCCTCTTTGAGAGCGGGGTTGTTTAGAGCTTGGGAGGTGTTTTGGCTGGATAGGGGTTTGATTGGTTTTTGTGGGTTTAGGGGTTTTGCATTCAGCTTCTACTTCTATAGCAATACCACCCTTAATTCCTCCTTTTTTAATAAAGAATTGATTATGATTTTCTTGGCAATTTTGTTCTACGTATTTAATGAAATCTTTCTGTGTTTTAATGGTCTTTTGTTTTTCTTGTTCTAGTTCTATCCCACTATTGTTTGCTCTATCCCTAGCATTTTCAGCTTCCTTTTGAGTTTCAGCCACTTCCTTTTTGGATTGATCATCAGCAAAACACACATTCATAAGCATGGCTGTTATCGTTGTTACACCTATTGCTGAATTAAACCATGAGTTAGGATGCGTTTTTAAATAATCATCCGCAGTCTTAACATTCCCGCATATCCAATTGCTTTTTTTAATTTGTTTTTTTATCGAGTCTTTTATCGCTTCCCAAAAAGCAATCCCCATTATAGACATTCCCACATTCTTAAAAACTTTCTTTTCTTTTGCCGTTTTTCCTGATTTCATCATCATTGTTGCAAGCATTACTAAAACCCTTATAATAGGCATTTAAATCCTTTCAAAAAAACAATCTCACTTTTCAAAATCTTATTATTGTAGTGTATATAGCCATATTTAATCGCTATTAAACGATTGGTTTGAAAAATTGTAAGGGCCAATCCAATCAGATTTTTCTAATCCATTCCAACAAAACTTGATACAAGTTTCCCTTATACCTTAAACTCACACCCTTTTAAATGGAATAATAGGCAATAACTCGCTAGCTAAACATTCACTCTCTGCTTGAGTGTAAGCCTTTCATTCCTTTTGACCTACCAAATACTAGCATTTCTCTCAATCAAGCCTTGAGAAATTCAATTACACCCTTGTTTAACATCGCAAGCAGTAACTTAAAGCTCTTTTTTAGAGATTGAGTTAGATTGATCCTTATCCTTAATTCAAGTGCATGCGCATTCATCTTTGTTATCTTTGAATAAAATCAAGCGTTCTTAATGTAATGCAGAGCGATTTTGAGCGCGTTGGTGGCTGCCCCCACTCTTAATTGATCCGCCACGCAAAAGCCATGCAAAGTTTTCTTATCAAACAAATCCTTCCTCAAGCGCCCTATAAAAGTGGTATCCGTGTGGCTCGCTTTTAAGGGCGTGGGATAAAGATTATGGCTAGGATCATCGCAAACAACCACGCTAGGGGCGTTTTTTAAAACTTCATAGACTTCTTTGAGATCGAATTCTTTTTCAAAAGCGATACTCAAACTCTCGCTATGGCTCCTCAATACCGGCACGCGCACGCAAGTCGCGCTGATAGGGAAATCCACGCCCATGATTTTATGGGTTTCATGCACCATTTTTAGCTCTTCTTTCGTGTAGCCATTCTCCTTAAAAGTATCAATATGAGCGATCGCATTGAAAGCGATCGGATAAGCGAAAGCCCCGGCTCGCAAAACCTGGTTTAAATCAATAGCAGGGTCTTTTTCCAAACATTCTAAAGCGGTTTTTAACTCATTTTTTAAACTCTCTATGCCCTTATTCCCTGCCCCACTCACGGCTTGATAGGTGCTAACAATCACGCTTTTAATCTTAAAATGAAGGTGTAAGGGGTTTAAAATCTGCGTCATTTGAATGGTAGAGCAATTAGGGTTAGCGATGATATTTAAAGGAGCGTTAAAAATTTCTTTAGCGTTGATTTCAGGCACGACTAAAGGCACTTTTTTATCCAATCTAAAAAAGCTCGTGTTATCAACCACTAAGGCCGTTTTTGAAGCGCTTGTAGCAAATTCTTCGCTCACGCTCCCCCCAGCGCTAAAAAAGGCGATGTCTATTTTTTCTTTTTCAAAAACTTCATGCGTGGTTTCTAAAATTTCATAGTCTTTATTGAAAGCTCTGATCTTTTTACCAGCGCTCCTAGCGCTAGCGAGCGGGACAAATTTTTTAATTGGGAAAGAAGAATTTTCTAAACCTTTAATCAGCTCTTGGCCTACCGCCCCACTAGCCCCGACAATAGCGACATTATAAGTCTTCATCGTTTTCTCCAATGATTTCAAGGGCTTTTAAAAAACTCAAGCAATTCAACTGCATGCCTGAATGCATGTTTTTCAAGCTTAAAGTTTCGCTTTTAAATTCTTCTTCGCCAATGACAGCCACAAACTCATGCCCCTTATGGTTAGCATAAGAAAAGGGTTTTTTGATTTTTTGAGCTTCTGGATAGACTTCGCTAAAAATCCCGCTTTGCCTTAAAGACTCCGCTAAGCGGTTGGCGTAAGAAAAATACTCTTCATGCATGCAAGCGATTAAGACTTTGGCTTGGGTGGAGCGCTCGTCTAATAATTGCATTTCACTCAAAGCCACAATCAATCGATCAATCCCAATAGAAGCCCCTACCCCTTGTAAATTTTCTTTAGAAAAATTTTTAGTCAAATGATCATAACGCCCCCCAGAACACACGCTCCCTAAAGACTTCATGTCATTAAGCGTGGTTTCATACACAATCCCTGTATAATACCCTAAGCCCCTAGCGATAGAAAAATCAATTTTATACAGGTTTTGAGAAATTTGCAAATCCCCTAGCAACTGGTATAGCCTTTCTAAATCCTGTATGCCTTTTTTTAGATTTTCATTATAGTCTTTCAAATAAGCAATTTTTTCAAAAAATTCCGCATGGCTTAAATCGTTTTGTTTGATTTGAACCATTTCTAAAAGCTCTTTAATGGTGTTTGAATTCAAATCGCACTCTTTTTTTAATTCTTCTTCAACCCCATTCAAGCCAATTTTTTCTAATTTATCCACAATGCGCAACACTTCATTCACTTGAGCAATGCCAAAATATTCGCATATCCCGTTCAAAATTTTCCTGTGGTTGATAGAGACGCAAAAATCTTCTAAATCCAAGGCTTTTAAAGAAGCGATGATCACTTGAATGATCTCAGCATCGCACACCAAGCTCTCGCTCCCTATAAAATCAAAATCGCATTGCGTAAATTCCCTATAACGCCCTTTTTGTGCCCTTTCGCCCCTAAAGACATTGCCTATGGCGTAGCGTTTAAAGGGCATGCCTAATATTTGGTGGTGCAAAGAAACAAAGCGGGCTAATGGCACGGTCAAATCAAACCTTAAAGCCACATCCCTATCCCCATGGTCTTTAAAACGATAAATTTCTTTTTGAATATCGCTGCTCGCATCAGGTAGTAGCACTTCAGCGTATTCCAAATGAGGGGTTTCAATCGGCACAAAACCAAAACTTTGAAACACGAGTGAAACTTTAGCGAGCAACTGGGCTTTTTGTATCGCATCTTTAGGCAAGCGGTCTTTAAACCCGCTCAACACTTTAGGGGTAATCATTCCATTTCCTTGTATTTGTATGCTAAAATTTTAGCTTAAAATCTTTAAAAAAGGGCTATTGATGAGCGTAAATGCGCCCAAACGCATGCGTATTTTATTGCGTTTGCCTAATTGGTTAGGCGATGGGGTGATGGCAAGCTCGCTTTTTTACACCCTTAAACACCACTACCCTAACGCGCATTTTATCTTAGTGGGCCCACAAATCACTTGCGAACTTTTCAAAAAAGATGAAAAAATAGAAGCCGTTTTTATAGACGACACCAAAAAATCCTTTTTCAGGCTGCTAGCCACTCACAAACTCGCTCAAAAAATAGGGCGTTGCGATATAGCGATCACCTTAAACAACCATTTTTATTCCGCTTTTTTGCTCTATGCGACAAAAACGCCTATTCGCATCGGTTTTGCTCAATTTTTTCGTTCTTTGTTCCTTAGCCATGCGGTAATTTCTGCCCCTAAAGACTATCATCAAGTGGAAAAGTATTGCTTTTTATTTTCGCAATTTTTAAAAAAAGAATTGGATAAAAAAAGCGTTTTGCCCTTAAAACTGGCCTTTAACCTCCCCACTCACACCCCAAACACCCCTAAAAAAATCGGCTTTAACCCTAGCGCAAGCTATGGGAGTGCGAAAAGATGGCCAGCTTCTTATTACGCTGAAGTTGCGGCTGCTTTGTTAGAAAAAGGGCATGAAATTTATTTTTTTGGGGCTAAAGAAGATACTATCGTTTCTGAAGAAATTTTAAAACTCATCAAAGGCTTGTTAAAAAACCCCTTATTATCCCACAACGCTTACAATCTGTGCGGGAAAACAAGCATTGAAGAATTGATAGAGTGCATCGCTGTTTTAGATTTATTCATCACTAACGATAGCGGCCCTATGCATGTGGCTACTAGCACACAAACCCCCCTAATCGCTCTTTTTGGCCCCACTGATGAAAAAGAGACTCGCCCCTATAAAGCTCAAAAAACGATTGTGTTGAACCACCATTTAAGCTGTTCGCCTTGCAAGAAACGAGTTTGCCCCTTAAAGAATGAAAAAAACCATTTGTGCATGCGATCTATCACGCCCCTTGAAGTCCTTCAAGCCACTCACATTCTTTTAGAAGAGGGTTAAACGCCTTTCATGGGCTTTTTTTAAAAACGCGACGATATTGATAACACTCTATATATAAAAGATTTAAAAAGTAGAATCGACAAAGCAGTTTAAAGAAAGCGTTTTGAAAACGCTTTCTTTGGAGACAAAGCCATTAGGCCACTGAGTTTTTAGGTTTTTTGGCGTCTTTTTTATCTTTGTGAGCCACTAATTGAGAGCTTAACTCAGGTTTTTTGGCGTCTTTTTTATCTTTGTGAGCCACTAATTGAGAGCTTAACTCAGGTTTTTTGGCGTCTTTTTTATCTTTGTGAGCCACGACTAATTCTGTGCTAAATTTAGGTTTTTTAGCATCTTTTTTGTCGTTTTGAGCGTATGCAGAACTCACTGCCAAAACTGATAACAAAACACCTGTCAAGATTTGCTTTTTCATACGAAAACTCCTTGTGATGATCTTAAAAGCGAGAGAATTATATTTCTCAAAAGTAAACGAATAGAAACCAATCAAATTTTTGATTGGTTTGGTGGTTTTGCTACCTTAAAAAAACTATAATACAAAAAACTTGATAAATTATCTTTGGTTTTAGAAAGTTTGACAAAAATTAAGATTACGGTTATACTGAAAAAACAATGTGAAATCAAGGAGTTTGTATGCAACAGCGTCATTTAGGCCCTTTAAAAGTGGGCGCGTTAGCTCTAGGGTGCATGGGCATGACTTATGGGTATGGGGAAGTCCATGATAAAAAGCAGATGGTTAAACTTATCCATAAGGCTTTGGAATTGGGTATTAACTTTTTTGACACTGCAGAGGCTTATGGGGAAGATAATGAAAAGCTTTTAGGCGAAGCGATCAAGCCTTTTAAAGACAAGGTTGTGGTAGCGAGCAAGTTTGGGATTTACTACGCAGATCCTAATGACAAATACGCAACCATGTTTTTAGACTCCAGTCCTAACCGCATTAAGAGCGCCATTGAAGGGAGTTTGAAACGCTTAAAAGTAGAATGCATTGACTTATACTACCAACACCGCTTGGATACTAACACGCCCATAGAAGAAGTGGCAGAAGTTATGCAAGCTCTTATTAAAGAAGGAAAAATTAAAGCTTGGGGGATGAGTGAGGCAGGGTTATCTAGCATCCAAAAAGCCCATCAAATTTGCCCTTTAAGCGCGTTGCAGAGCGAATATTCCTTGTGGTGGCGCGAACCTGAAAAAGAGATTTTAGGTTTTTTAGAAAAAGAAAAAATTGGCTTTGTCGCTTTTTCGCCTTTGGGTAAGGGGTTTTTAGGCGCGAAATTTGAAAAAAATGCCACCTTCGCTAGTGAGGATTTTAGAAGCGTTTCTCCTAGGTTTAATCAAGAAAATCTAGCCAAAAATTACGTCTTGGTGGAATTAATCCAAGATCATGCACACGCTAAAGGCGTTACACCAGCCCAACTGGCTCTCTCATGGATTTTACACACGCAAAAAATCATTGTCCCTCTCTTTGGCACCACCAAAGAATCCAGGCTCATAGAAAATATAGGGGCTTTGCAGGTTTCTTGGAGTCAAAAAGAATTGGAGATTTTCCAAAAAGAATTGACTGCAATCAAAATAGAAGGGGCCCGCTACCCTGAAAGAGTCAATGAAATGGTGAATCAATAAAAGTATTGGGTATTTATAATTGCATTGGCTCTTTTAAAAGAGGTCAGTGTGTTTTTATCCCCCTGACAAACTTTTTAAGGCGTTTTAACAAGGCTTTGTTTTAATAAAAAATTGATTATAAAAATTTGAAAAATACCAAAAAGCGTTTTTTGAGATTGAATACAAAAGAGTTTGTCGTTAGTCAAGCAAAATTTCTTGTAAGGCGGTCTATGAATTAGGGGATTTTTAAAGAGCATTGCTACAAAACACCTCCTAACCCCTTAAGAAAACGAATTCCACCATGAAATAAAATCTAAAACGATTAAACGAAGCAACCAAAACCCCATTTTTTAAAAAATTAAAAAATTTTAGTTACTCCTATTTGACAAGACATAGAGCCAAAAATCAATCTTATAGCAAAAAAGGCAATTAGAGAGATAAAAAGGGATAAAAACACTCAAAAAGCCTTTTTAAATCCAAAAGAAAAAAGTTTAATAGCGCCTACAACACCCTCTCACAAGAGAGCGTTATAATCAAATCAACCCTTACGCTTTTCTACAATTTCCTTAGCGATATTGCTAGGCACTTCGCCATAATGATCAAACTCCATAGAGTAAGTCCCACGCCCTTGAGTGGCTGATCGTAAATCCGTAGAATAACCAAACATTTCCACCAACGGCACAAAAGCGTTCACGATTTTCAAACCTAATCGGTCGTCCATAGAATTGATTTGCCCTCTTCTTCTATTCAAATCGCCAATCACATCGCCCATGTATTCTTCAGGGACTTCCACTTCCACTTTCATCATAGGCTCTAGTAAAACCGGGTTAGCCGCGCGACTCGCTTCTTTAAACGCCATAGAGCCAGCGATTTTAAACGCCATTTCTGAAGAATCCACATCATGGTAACTCCCATCATAAAGGGTAACTTTAAAATCCACCACCGGATAGCCTGCCAAAACGCCATTTTGCATCGCTTCTTGGATACCCTTATCCACCGCAGGGATATATTCTTTAGGGATCACGCCCCCAGAAATTTCATTCACAAATTCATACCCACTGCCAGGCTCTTTAGGCTCAAGCTTGATAAACACATGCCCGTATTGCCCACGACCACCGCTTTGCTTAGCGTATTTATGCTCTTTGCTCACGCTTGAGCGGATAGTCTCTCTAAAGGCGACTTGCGGCTGACCGATTTCAGCTTCCACCTTAAATTCTCTCTTCAATCTATCCACGATGATTTCTAGGTGCAATTCACCCATACCGCCAATGAGGGTTTGCCCGGTTTCTTCTTGAGTCATCACCCTAAAGCTTGGATCTTCTTCAGCGAGCTTGCCTAACGCTACGCCCATTTTTTCCTGGTCTGCTTTCGTTTTAGGCTCCACAGCGATGTGAATGACCGGCTCAGGAAATTCCATCCTCTCTAAAACAACCGCATTTTTCTCATCGCAAAGCGTGTCCCCAGTTAGCGTGTCTTTCAGGCCCACAAACGCACAAATCTCACCCGCATAAACTTCTTTAATGTCTTCCCTCTTGTTGGAGTGCATTTTAAGCAGTCTTCCCACACGCTCTTTTTTGTCTTTGGTGGAGTTATACACATAGCTACCGGACTCTAGCTTGCCGCGATACACGCGCACAAAAGTGAGTTGGCCCACAAAAGGATCCGTCATGATTTTAAACGCCAAACCGGCAAACTCGCCATCATCGCTGGATTTCACAAAAACTTCTTCTTCGGTTTTTGGATCAATCCCCTTAATATCCACAACCTCTGTGGGCGCTGGCAAGTAATCAATGACCGCGTCTAATAAAGTCTGCACGCCTTTATTTTTAAAAGAAGAACCACAAAGCATAGGGATAAGGCTCATGTTCAAACAACCTGTTTTAATGCCTTTTTTGATTTCTTCAACGCTTAATTCCTCACCGCCCAAATACTTTTCCATCAAGGCTTCATCTTGCTCGGCTACGGCTTCTACAAGCTTTTCTCGGTATTGTTTAGCCTTTTCTAACAAATCGCTAGGGATTTCTTCCACATCGTATTTGGCCCCCATGGTTTCATTATTCCAAACAATCGCTTTCATTTGGACTAAATCAATCACACCAATGAAAGTGTCTTCAGCCCCAATAGGGATATTAATAGGCACAGGATTGGCTTTCAAGCGTTGCTTAATCTGGTTTTCTACATTATAGAAATTCGCCCCAATCCTATCCATTTTATTGACAAAAACAATCCTAGGCACGCCGTATTTATTCGCTTGACGCCACACGGTCTCGCTTTGAGGCTGCACGCCCCCAACCGAGCAAAACACCGAAACCGCGCCATCTAGCACGCGCATGGATCGTTCCACTTCAATAGTGAAATCCACATGCCCTGGGGTGTCAATCAAATTGATTTGGTGATCCTTCCAAAAACAAGTCGTTGCTGCAGAAGTGATCGTGATCCCTCTTTCTTTTTCTTGCTCCATCCAATCCATTGTCGCCGCGCCGTCATGCACTTCGCCAATCTTATGGCTCACGCCTGTATAGAATAAAATCCTTTCAGAAGTGGTGGTTTTCCCGGCATCAATGTGAGCGGCGATACCGATATTCCTGATCCTATTTAATGGGGTTCTTCTAGCCATTCTAACTCCAATTACCAACGATAGTGCGCGAATGCTTTATTCGCTTCTGCCATTTTATGCACATCTTCTTTTTTCTTAAAAGCCGCACCTTTATCGCTAGCCGCATCCATAAGCTCGTTAGCCAATCTATCCACCATCATTCTTTCATTGCGTTTTCTGGTCGCTTCTAAAATCCAACGAATGGATAGCGACTGCTGGCGGCTCGCTCTCACTTCTACCGGCACTTGATAGGTAGCCCCACCCACTCTTCTGCTGCGCACTTCCACTAAAGGACGCACTCTTTCTAGGGCTTTTTCAAACACTTCAATCCCTTTTTCACCGCTTTTTTCTTCAATCTTATTAAAAGCTTTGTAGATGATTTTTTCCGCTACGCTTTTCTTGCCATCGAACATCATCTTATTGATAAACTTAGTAACCACTTTGTTCCCATAAACAGGATCGCCCAAAACCTCCCTAACGGGTGCTTTTCTTCTTCTCATGTTTTTATTTTCCTCTTATTTTTTCTTGTTGTCTGTTGCTTTCTTGTCGGTTGCTTTAGCTTTTTTAGTTCCGTATTTAGAGCGTGAAACCGTTCTTTTATTGACCCCTGCAGTGTCTAAAGCGCCACGAACGATGTGGTATTTCACACCGGGTAAATCCTTAACCCTACCCCCGCGCACTAACACAATGGAGTGTTCTTGCAAGTTATGCCCTTCACCAGGGATATAACTGATCACTTCAAATTTACTGGTCAAACGGACCTTAGCGACCTTTCTTAAAGCCGAGTTAGGCTTTTTGGGGGTAGTCGTATAAACCCTAGTACAAACCCCTCTTCTTTGAGGGCATTCCACTAATGCAGGTGATTTCGTTTTTTTAACCACCTTTTTCCTTTCTTTTCTAATCAACTGATTGATAGTAGGCACTATTTTTCCTTATTCTAAAAATTTAAAACTAAAAGTTCCCCCATTTTACCCTAATTTTTCTTTTAAAAATCTTAACCGATTTTTTTGTCAAAATTTAGGGCCATCTTCAAGCGTTCTTAGCACGATTTTTTTATTCTTATACATGCCTGTTCCCACAGGGATCATCCTCCCCAACACCACATTCTCTTTCAAATCCTCTAAAAAGTCTTTTTTCATGGCGATACTGGCTTCTGTTAAAACTTTAGTCGTTTCTTGGAAAGAGGCCGCTGAAATGATGCTATCACTCCCAATAGCCGCTCTGGTGATCCCTAAAAGCACCGGTTCAGCAATCGCTGGCTCGCCTTTTAAAGCGATCACACGAGCGTTTTCTTCTTTGAAGAGTTTTTTACTGACTAAATCCCCTTCAATAAACTTGCTATCCCCGCTGTCTAAAATGCGTACTTGCCTTAGCATTTGAGAGACAATGATTTCAATGTGCTTGTCGGCAATGCTTACCCCCTGCCTGCGATACACTTGCTGGACTTCGCTCACAATGTATTTATAAAGCTCTTTTTCGCCACTGATCCTTAAAATATCATGGCTTGAAATTACTCCATCCGTCATCGCCTCTCCTGCATGCACAAATTCATCGGCATGCACTAAAATTTGCTTGCCTTTATCCACAAAATAATCCATGGAACGGCCATCTTTAGAAGTTACGATGATGTGTTCTTTATTGCGAATGGGTTTGCCAAAACTCACAATCCCATCAACTTCAGAAAGGATCGCCACATCTTTAGGCTTGGGTTTTCTCGCTTCAAACAATTCTGAAACCCTTGGGAGACCTCCGGTAATGTCTTTAGATTTAACGGTCGCTTTAGGGATTTTCGCTAACACTTCAGCCTGCTCCACGCTAGAGCCATCGCTAATGGCGATAGAAGTTTTTGGCTCTAGGAAATAACGCACCTCTTCGCCATCAACCCCCTCTAAAAACAAGCTTGGTTTGTACCCGCTTGGGATGTAATCGTTCACCACTAAACTGGTGATACCGGTATTTTCGTCTTCTTTTTCAGCGACCGTAACCCCTGCGATAACATCCACAAAACTCACCTTACCTTTAAAATCCGCAATGATAGGGGTGTTGTAAGGATCCCATGTGGCAATCGTTTTGAAAGTGTTAGTCGTGGGTTTAGAAATCACGCTATTAGCGCTCACTTCACTATTATCATCAATTAAGATCTCAGAACCCCTAGCGATATAATGGCGAGCGGCTTCCCTACCATTATCATCGGCTATCACGGCAAACAAGCCTTTTTCGCTCATCATATCGCCCTTTTTGATCCCATGGGTGCGCTCCAAATGGTTAGCCTCTAAAACATAGTATTTGATTGCGCCTTTTTCTTTGGCATACACATCTTGCGCGATAGGGTCATTATCTTTAACCAGCAATTCGCTCGCATAAGGGATACGATTAGGCACATTCCAGCCCTCTTGGATAATATCAGCGATACTTCCCCCCTTATGCACCTTATGCCCGCTAGCATAAGGCAAATACACTTTCCCCTCAATCTTACCGCCAACGCCGGCTAATTCGCTCGGCTTGACAATATCGCTTCTTCTTAAAACGAACTTAGCTTCTTGCTCGCCATTTTTCACGCTCACAACGACTTCTTCATAGACCGTTTCAATGCGTAATTCCCCATCAAAAGGCACTTTAATCTTAGGCTCTACCACTAAAATAGAAGCGTTACGGCGGTTAGCGATAATGTTTTTACCCTCTTTATTCGTGTAAGTCCTAAGGTTGTAAAAACGCACAAAACCTTCTTTGCTCGCTACAATTTCGCGCTCATCCTGACTCCTGCTCGCTGTCCCGCCCACATGGAAAGTCCTTAAAGTGAGCTGCGTTCCAGGCTCCCCAATAGATTGCGCGGCTACCACGCCCACCGCTTCACCCGGATAGCTCATCTTGCCTTCGCCTAAATTCAAGCCATAGCATTTCGCGCACACGCCCTTTGGCGCTTTACAAGTTACTGGGGTGCGGATCGTAATGGATTTAATCCCGGCTTCAACCACCTTTTTAGCGCCCTCTTCATCAATCAAAGTGTCCGCATAAAGCAAGATTTCATTCGTAATAGGATCGATCACATCTTCTAATAAAACGCGCCCAAAAATACGCTCTTCTAAAGGTTCAATCAGCTCACTCCCCACCGCAATATCCGTGATTTCAATCCCTTCATGCGTGCCGCAATCATCAGACACCACCTTGACATTTTGCGAAACATCAATGAGCTTTCTTGTCAAATACCCCGCATTGGCGGTTTTTAGCGCTGTATCCGCTAAGCCCTTTCTAGCGCCATGCGTGGAGTTAAAGTATTCTAAGACATTCAACCCCTCTTTAAAGTTAGAAATAATGGGCGTTTCAATGATGCTGCCGTCCGGCTTTGTCATAAGACCCCTCATCGCTGAAAGCTGACGGATTTGCGCCGCGCTACCCCTTGCGCCGCTATCTGCCATCATATAAATAGAGTTAAAGCCCTCTTTATCTTTTGCGATAGCGCTCATCATTTCCTTACTCATTCTGTCATTGACTTCAGTCCAAGTGTCAATGATTTTATTGTAACGCTCTTGGTCAGTGAGCAACCCTTGATCGTATTGTTGCTGGATTTTTTTAACCTCTACTTTGGCTTTTTCCACCATTTTTTGCTTGTCTTTTGGCGTGATAATATCCTCCATAGAGATAGAAATACCAGCCTTAGTCGCATACCTAAAGCCAAGCGTTTTTAAATTATCCAAAAAGGTTGCAGTAATGCCGATACCGCCGACTTTATGCACATAATCCACAAGCACGCCAATATCTTTTTTCTTCATGGGTCTGTTCCACAAATCCGTAGGGATAAAATCAGGCAAAATGGACTTAATGATCATGCGCCCCGCACTCGTAGCGATAATATTCCCTTGATCTAAAACCCTAATCTTTGCGTGGATGTCTAATTCTTTCGTGTCAATAGCGGTGATGATTTCATTCACGCTAGAAAAAAGCTTATGCTCACCCTTGACCCCACTCTTTTCTAAAGAAAGATAATAAAGCCCTAAAACCATATCCTGGCTAGGAATGGCTACGGCTTTACCGCTAGCAGGCAAAAGGATATTCATAGAGCTTAACATCAGCACCTTGCATTCAGCGATCGCTTCCTGGCTTAAAGGCACATGCACCGCCATTTGGTCCCCGTCAAAATCGGCGTTGAACGCTGAACACACTAACGGGTGCAATTGGATCGCTTTGCCGTCAATCAGCTTTGGATGGAACGCTTGAATGGATTGCTTGTGCAAGGTAGGAGCGCGGTTGAGTAGCACCGGATACCCCTCTGTGATTTCTTGCAAGCACTCCCACACTTCATTGCTCTTTTGCTCAATCATGCGTTTAGCTTGTTTGAGCGTGGTGGCATAGCCTCTCTCTTCAAGTTTGGATAACAAATGCGGTTTGAAGAGCTCTAACGCCATGTTTTTAGGCAACCCGCATTCATCCATTTTGAGATTAGGCCCCACCACAATCACGCTTCTGCCTGAAAAATCCACGCGCTTACCTAAAAGGTTTTGCCTGAAACGCCCTTGCTTGCCTTTAATGATTTCACTGAGCGATTTTAAAGGGCATTTGTTAGCCCCTTTAACCGCATTGGTGCTACGGCCGTTATCAAAAAGCACATCCACGGCTTCTTGCAACATCCTTTTTTCATTGCGCACAATGATTTCTGGCGCTCCAAGCTCCATTAAGCGTTTCAAGCGTTGGTTACGATTGATAACACGACGATACAATTCATTCACATCGCTGACCGCAAACTTCCCGCCATCTAGTGCGACTAAAGGCCTTAAATCCGGTGGCAATACCGGTAAAACCGTGAGCATCATCCATTCAGGCCTGTTACCAGAATTTAAAAAGCTTTCTACCACTTTCAAACGCTTAATGAGTTTTTTCTTTTTCGCATCCGAATTGGTGTCTTTCACTTCTTCTTTCAAACTCTGCAATAAGGTGATCAAATCAATTTCTTCTAACAAATCCTTGATCGCTTCGCCGCCCATTTGCGCCACAAAGCCCCTGTCTTCGTATCTTCGTGAGATATTTTGATACTGCTCTTCATTCAAAATATCGTATTTCATCACAAGCTTAGTGCCTTCATTGTCATAAGCGGCTTCACCTGGCTCTTTGACGATATAAGCTTCATAATACAACACGCGCTCTAAATCTTTCATCTTAACGCCCAAAAGCGTGCCGATACGGCTAGGCAAGGAATTGACATACCAGATGTGCGCTACAGGAGTGGCCAATTCAATATGCCCCATTCTAAAACGCCTGACTTTGGAGTGCGTGATCGCCACGCCGCATTTTTCGCATGTGCCAATATCTTTGAAGCGAGGCTTTTTGTATTTACCGCACAAGCATTCATAATCTTTAGTAGGGCCAAAGATTTTCATGCAAAACAAGCCGTCCCGTTCAGGTTTTAGGGTGCGATAATTGATCGTTTCTGGCTTTTTAACTTCCCCATAACTCCAAGAATGGATTTTTTCAGGGCTGGCTAAAGTGAGCTGGAAAGAGCTAAAGTCTTTAGGCCTGTCATCTTCTTTGATCATAATGGGTTTAGGCGCTCCGTCCTCATCCACATCGTTCCCAAAAATATTAATATCCAAAGCGAGCGATTGCAATTCTTTAGTCAAAACATAGAAAGTCTCAGGGATTTCGCTCTCGCCCACTTGCTCACCTTTAGCGATAGCCCTATAAGCGTTCTCTCTGCCTCTAATATCATCGGATTTAATGGTAAGCATTTCTTTGAGAGTGTGCGCTGCACCATAAGCTTCTAGCGCCCACACTTCCATTTCCCCAAACCTTTGACCCCCAAAGAGCGCTTTACCCCCAACAGGCTGGTGCGTTACCAAGCTATAAGGGCCTGTGCTTCTGGCATGGACTTTTTCATCCACTAAGTGGTGGAGTTTGATCATATACATATAGCCCACATTCACGCGTTCCCTCATTTTTTCGCCTGTGCGCCCGTCATACAGATCCATTTTGCCATCCATAGCGATCTTGGCTAACTCAAATAGCTTGTAAAATTTTTCTTGCGAGATGCCTTCAAACACAGGGATAGCCATCTTAACGCCCTTGCTCCAATCTTTGGCGTATTCCAAAAGCTCTTCATCAGAACAATTTTCAAGGACATGGATTGTCAAGGGGTCTTTTTCATTAATGGCGTTAGCGATTTCTAGCATTTTAGAGCGTAATTCTTTGGCAAAATCTTTGGTTTTATCCTCTAGCATGCGAGCGATTTGTTTCCCAAACTCTTTCCCTACTAAGCCTAAATGCATTTCTAAAATCTGCCCAATATTCATGCGGCTTGGCACGCCCAAAGGGTTTAAGACAATATCCACAGGCTCGCCATCAGCGGTATAAGGCATATCCGCAACCGGCACGATATTAGACACAATCCCTTTATTCCCATGCCTTCCTGCCATTTTATCGCCCACTTTAAGCTTTCGTTTTGTAGCGATATAGAGCTTGACTTTTTTGATCACGCCATTAGGCAAAATATCATCTTTTTCTAAAATAGAGAGCTTTTCTTCATGCTCTTCGCCCAAGACTTTCTTTTGCTCTAAGAAATTGTTTTTAGTGATTTCATAGTGGTTTTGCACTTCTTTAGAATACTTTTTGACTAAACTAGCCAAAGTGAAGCGGTTGATTGAAGCGATTTCTTCTTTAGGGATTTGATCGCCTTCTTTATAATCCTTGCCATTATGGCTGAAAGGCTCTTCTAAAATCGCTTGAGAAAGGAGCGAGCTAACGCGCAACAATTCTTCTCTATTGAGCATGGTCAAGCGGTCAAAATGCTCCATATCAAGCTTGGCTTTTTCTTCTTCATACGCGCTCAAAACGCGTGCGTCTTTCTCATAGCCTTTTTTAGTGAAGACTTTCACATCAATCACCGTGCCTTCCAAACTGGGGGGGCAATACAAACTCTTATTGACCACATGCCCGGCTTTATCCCCAAAAATCGCCCTTAAGAGCCTTTCTTCAGGCGTGCTTTTAATCTCGCCTTTAGGAGAAGTCTTGCCCACTAAAATCATGCCAGTGCTCACATAAGTGCCGACTTTAACGATCCCGCTTTCATCAAGATGAGCGAGCGCTTCTTCTTTCACATCAGGAATATCAGCGGTAAATTCTTCCGCGCCATGCTTAAGCTCCCTAGCATCCACTTCTTTTTCATAAATGTGGGTGGAAGTGAAAATATCGTCTTTAGTGATGCACTCACTCACCACGATGGCGTCTTCAAAGTTATAGCCATTCCAAGGCATGAACGCCACGCGTACGTTTTTCCCTAACGCTAACTCGCCTCTATCCATGCTAGGGCCATCAGCGATGATTTGCCCGGCTTCCACTTTATCGCCCACTTTAACGATAGGGACTTGATTGAAACTGGTGTTTTGGTTGGTGCGCAAGTTTTTTTGCAAAGAATACGCATCAATATAGGCCTCTTCTTTGCCTTCGCCTAAAATGTAAATATTTTTAGTATCAACTTTTTCTACAACGCCTGTGCGATTGGCTTTGATCGCTCCCCAAGAATCCCTAGCGATAATTTTTTCAATCCCTGTGCCTACAATGGGGGCGTCGCTTCTTAACAAAGGCACGGCTTGGCGCTGCATGTTAGTCCCCATTAAAGCACGGTTGGCGTCATCATGCTCTAAGAAGGGAATGAGCGATGCGGCGACCCCTACTAGCATGCTAGAGCTTAAATCCATTAAGGTAACTTTGCTTTTTTCGTTTAAAACGATCTCGCCTTCCACGCGCGTTTCAATCAAATCGCCTAAAATATTACCCTCTTCATCAATGGGGGTGCTTGCGGGAGCGATGATGTGGCTGTCTTCTTGAATAGCGGTCAAATAAATCGTCTCGCCCACCACTTTGCCATCCACAACCTTTTTATAAGGGGCTTCAATAAAGCCTAAATCATTCACTCTTGTGAAAGTGGAAAGGGTGTTGATCAGACCGATATTTTGACCTTCTGGGGTCTCAATGGGACAAATTCGGCCATAATGCGTGGGGTGCACATCTCTAGCTTCAAACCCTACCCTGTCTTTCACCAACCCCCCTTCACCGAGTGCTGAAAGGCGGCGTTTGTGCGTAACTTCACTCAAAGGGTTGGTTTGATCCATAAATTGCGAGAGCTGACCGCCCATGAAAAATTCCATGATGGTGCTTGTGATCATTTTAGAATTGACCAAGTCATGGGGCATGAGCGAATCAAAAGCCCCGCTCATGGTAGTGAGCTTGTCTTTAATGGTCTTTTGCATTTTCACTAAGCCTGAATGCAATTCATTGGCCAATAGTTCCCCTACCGCTCTGATCCTACGATTGCCTAAGTGGTCCCTATCATCAATCTTGCCCTGATTGTTTTTGATTTTCATGAGGTATTTAACGGTGGTGATAATATCTTCATGCGTTAAAGTCGTGATGTAATCAGGCACATGCAAGCCCAACTTGTGATTCATTTTCATGCGCCCTACCATGGTCAAATCATAGCGTTCAGGGTCAAAGAAAAGTTTTTTGACAAACTGCTTAGCCACTTCAGTCGTAACAGGATCGCCTGGTTTCATAACCTTATGGATACGAATCGCCGCTAGAGCGTTTTCATCATCAATTTTTTCCGTTTGCTTGAGCAATTTCAAAGACTCATAATCGGCCAAAAAAGAATGGATAATGGAAGCGTCATGCCCTAACGCTAGATCGTTGATGATCACAAATTCTTGCACGCCTAAATCGTGGATTTTTTCTAATTTGTTTTTATCTAGCTGAGTGAGCATGTCCAATAAGACTTCTTTCCCCACCATAACAGGCTCAGCTAAATGACGATTGAGTAAAATATCCATAGGGTATTCCACCCATTCCAAATGGTTTTCTTTAAGCTCTTTAATCTTTCTTGAAGTGAGCTTTTTTCCTGCTAAAAGAATAACCTTGCCTTGAGGATCTTTCAAGTCAAATTCCATTCTTTGATTGGCGTCTAATGAGGCAAATGGGATCAAATATTTATCGTTTTCATAACGCACTTTAACAAGCGGGTAGAACATTTTGATGATGTCTTGTCTTTGATAATCCATTGCCCTGAATAAAATAGTAACAGGCACTTTACGGCGTTTGTTGATACGAGCATATAAAACATCTTTAGAATCGTATTCAAAATACAGCCACGAACCCCTATCAGGGATGATTTGCCCTGTGTAAATGAGCTTGTTTAAAGAAGTGCTGGATTCTTCTTCTTTGAAAATCACACCGGGGCTTCTGTGGAGTTGATTGACCACCACGCGCTCCACCCCATTGATAATAAATGAAGTGCGTTCTGTCATCAAAGGGATCTCACGAATGAAAATGCTTTGTTCTTTAATATCCTTGATGCCGTTCTTTTCGCCACTCTTGGTGTCTTTTTCCCACAAGATCAAGCGCACTTTAATTTTAAGCGGAATAGAGTAGGTAATGCCCCTCTCCATCGCTTCTCTAACGGTGTATTTAGACTTGCCAAATTCGCAACCCGCGTATTCTAAAGTGATGCGGTTATGCTCATCTTGGATAGGGAAAATGGATTTAAAAACCTTTTCAATCCCGCTCTCTTTACCCTCTTTGGAATACAAGAAAGAATCATAGCTGTCTCGTTGCAATAATAATAAATTAGGGACTTCTAAATCTGTTGGGGTTTTTGTAAAATCAGCTCTCAAGCGGTTTTTTAGGGGAATTTTTTTTGACATATTTCAAGCCTTTAATCAAAAATTTTGAGTTATTTAATGCATTAATTCAAGTAAGCATTGCAAAAGGATCTTTAAACTTTAGAACCATCCATGATAAAAATACCAAAAACCCACCTGCAATACTAACCATTTTAGGCCACACGCTCACAAACAAAATCATGGAGCAAGATCATCTGCCACGCTAGAGCAGAGAAAGGCGCAAAGGCCTTTCTGTCTTTAAGTCTTACTTGACTTCAACCTTAGCGCCCACTTCTTCAAGTTTCTTCTTGATGGTTTCAGCTTCTTCTTTATTCACGCCCTCTTTAAGCACATGAGGGGTTTTTTCGGTAGCGTCTTTAGCTTCTTTCAGGCCAAGCCCGGTGATTTCACGAACCACTTTAATCACCTTAATTTTTTCAGCACCGCTATCGGCTAAAATCACATTAAATTCGGTTTTTTCTTCGCTCTCAGCCGCTGCACCACCGGCTACAGCCGCACCGGCTACGACCGTTGGAGTCGCGCTCACGCCAAATTTTTCCTCAAACATTTTAACCAATTCAGAAAGCTCTAAAACGCTCAATGAACCAATATACTCTAACACTTCTTCTTTTGAAATTGCCATAATCCAATCCTTCAAATTTTTTTAAATTAAGCCGTAAGGCTCTTAGTTTTCTTCTTTCGCTTTACGCAAATTGTCTAAACCGGTCACAAAATAACGCGCCGGAGCCGTCCAAACAGAAAGCAACATTCCCATAAGCTCTTCTTTGCTTGGGAGTTTTGAAACCGCTTCCACATGAGCTACGCTAACGCTTTCTTTATCAAACAAGCCCGCTTTCAACACAAAGTGATCTTTATGCTCTTTTTGGAAATCAAACACGAGTTTAGAGAGAGCGATTTGATCATCGCCCCACAAAAACACATTGGTTTCTTTCAAATCCAAATCAGCGCAACCCGCTTCTTTCATGGCAATATGAGCAAGCGTGTTTTTAATCACTTGCACTTTAATGCCTTGAATGCAAGCCTTATTCCTTAAAGCTTCCAACTTTTTCACGCTAAGACCCTTATAATCGCAAATTAAAAGGGCTTTGGCATCTGCAAATTGCGACTTTAAGTTAGCGACTAGCTCTACTTTATACTGCCTTTGATGTTGTTTTTGCATCTTTTCCTCCTTTCTAGACTAGACCTCTGCAAGATTATCTTTTTAAAAAAGAAATTTTAAGCTTTTTAGCTCTTACGATCTTCAGCCTAAGATTAAAAACTCCTAACGCTATTTAATATCCATCAATTCCTGTGCGTCCAAACTCACTGAAGGCGACATGGTGAGCGAAAGAGCAGCGTTTCTAATATATTTGCCTTTCGCGCTACTGGGTTTTAGGCGGTTGATCGTTTTAACCAACTCAAGCATGTTTTCTTTGATTTTTTCTTCAGGAAAACTCGCCTTACCAATAGGGGCATGAACATTGCCCTTTTTATCCACCCTGAAATTCACTTGACCGCTTTTAGCGTTACTAACCGCTTTAGCAATATCCATCGTAACGGTTCCGGTTTTGGGGTTTGGCATCAAACCTTTAGGGCCTAAAATCCTACCCACTTTACCGACAACCGCCATCATATCAGGCGTTGCGATCACCATGTCAAAATCAATACGACCATTTTTGATTTCTTCAGCCAAATCATCTCCGCCAACGACATCAGCCCCAGCGTTCTTGGCTTCATCTTGCTTAATGTCTTTTGCAAAAACAGCCACTCTTACTTTTTTCCCTGTTCCATGAGGAAGCACCACCGCACCACGCACCATTTGATCCGCATGCCTTGGATCAACCCCTAGTCTTAACGCTACTTCCACGGTTTCATCAAATTTGGCTGAAGCGAGGGATTTAACCACCTCTACGCCTTGCTCTACGCCATACGCTTTATCGTTTTGAATTTTAGAAAAAAGTTTTTCCAATCTTTTAAATACTTTTTTTGCCACGATTCTAATCCTTAAAAATTTCTTTCAATTCCAACAAAACCCAATCAATCCACAACTTCTACGCCCATGCTCCTAGCGCTGCCCATAACGATTTTTTTGGCCGCTTCCATGGTGCTTGTGTTTAAATCTTCCATTTTCAATTGTGCGATCTCTTCCACTTGCTTGTGGGTGAGCTTTGCGATCTTATTTTTGAGCGGGTTGTCAGAACCTTTTTCAACCCCAGAAGCTTTTTTGATCAAATCCGTTACTGGGGGCTTTTTAGTGATAAAAGTGAAACTCTTATCTTGATAAACCGTGATAATGACCGGGATATTAAAACTCCCCATGTCTTTAGTTCTCTCATTAAAAGCCTTACAAAATTCCATGATATTAACCCCTCTTTGACCCAATGCTGGCCCTACTGGAGGTGAAGGGTTTGCCTTACCGGCAGGGATTTGAAGTTTGATTTCTCCGACTACTTTTTTAGCCATGTTTTCTCCTTAAAAAGTTATATAATTTTTTCCACTTGCGAATGCAAAATCTCTATTGGAGTGTTCCTGCCAAAAATAGAAACATTGAGCTTGAGCTTGCGGTGTTCCACATCATACTCTTCCACCGTAGCGGTAAAGTTCGCAAAAGGGCCTTCCACCACGCGCACCACTTCGCCTTGCTCAAAAAAGATTTTGGGCTTGGGGGCCGCTCGGTTATTCATTTTCTCTAAAATATGCCCAATATCCGCTTCACTCAATGGGGTTGGCTTTTTATTTTCTCCAATAAAACGGCTCACTCTTGGCAAAGATTGTATCTTATGCCACAAAACCGTATCTAAATCCACTTTAATAAAAACATACCCAGGATAAAGGCTTCGTTCCGTTACCTTTGTCTTGCTTTTTTTAGAAACCTCTATAATATCTTCAGTAGGCACAATGATCTCTTGTATCCTATCTCTTATATCATGGTCATTCGCTAAATTCTCAATCGCTTTCTTAACGGACTGCTCGCTCCCTGAATAAGTTTGTATGGCATACCAATCCATTATCATTCTCCTTATTTAAAGCCACCAACCTATAAAACACTAGAGACAAAAGCCCCTAGAGAAAAATCCAACAAAGCTAAAAATAGCGTGATAGCACTCACCACCACTAAAACAGAAACAAGCGCATTGCGTATCTGCTCTTTAATGGGAAATATCACTTTAGAAAGCTCTTCTCTAGCCAATCTGTATTGCATGAGCCATTTATCCATAGTCTCTCGTTGCCCTCACTTAAACTTAATACATTTAATTAAAAGAATTTTCAATTTTATCCAAAAACAGCTTAAATTAAAATTAAAAAATCAAAAACAACCAAACAAAAAATTTGATGAGATAAATTAGTAAATGGCAGGCCAGGAGGGACTCGAACCCCCAACAACCGGTTTTGGAGACCGACGCTCTACCATTGGAGCTACTGACCTAACCTCCCCTCCCTTTAAATTGCAATGCAAAAGAAAGAGCTAACTCTTCAATTTGATTTCTTTATGAAGAGTGTGCTTATTTTCCCTTGGGCAGAACTTTTTAAGCTCCAGTTTTTCAGTGTTAGTCTTGGCGTTCTTAGTGGTGCTGTAATTGATGTCTTCACAATCAGAACACTTCAACCCTATTTTAACTTTCATAATGACCCTTTATGGTAACTCTTTTTGCTAATATTATTCAATAATATTGCTCACAACACCAGCACCAACGGTCCTACCGCCTTCACGAATCGCAAATTTAGTTCCCAACTCTAACGCAACAGGGCTAATCAATTCTACAGTGATTTTCACATTATCGCCAGGCATAACCATTTCTACGCCTTCAGGAAGGGTGATAGAGCCAGTCACATCAGTTGTGCGCACATAGAATTGCGGGCGGTAGTTGGTGAAAAATGGAGTGTGTCTCCCGCCTTCTTCTTTAGAAAGGACATAAATTTCTCCCTCAAATTTCTTGTGCGGAGTGATAGAACCTGGTTTGCATAGAACCATACCGCGTTCTACTTCTTCTTTTTTAGTTCCTCTTAAAAGCACGCCCACATTATCGCCGGCTTCACCTTTTTCCAACTCTTTCCTAAACATTTCTACACCGGTTACAGTCGTTTTTTGTGTAGGTCTGATACCAACGATTTCCACTTCATCGCCTACTTTCACCACACCTCTTTCAATCCTACCTGTAACCACAGTCCCTCTACCCGCAATAGAGAACACGTCTTCAACCGGCATCAAGAAAGTTTTTTCAGTGTCTCTTTCTGGAGTAGGGATATAGGCATCCACTTCAGCCATGAGCTTAAGCACTTTTTCACCCCATTCACCCACATTACCAGCCTTTGCTTCTTCTAAAGCTCTTAAAGCTGAACCCGCTATGATAGGAGTGTCATCGCCAGGGAATTCATACGCGCTCAACAATTCGCGCACTTCCATTTCCACAAGCTCTAACAATTCTTGGTCATCTACCATGTCTTGTTTGTTTAAGAAAACAACGATGTGAGGCACGCCTACTTGACGAGACAATAAGATATGCTCCCTGGTTTGAGGCATAGGGCCATCAGCTGCAGAAACAACCAAAATCGCTCCGTCCATTTGCGCCGCACCGGTGATCATGTTTTTTACATAGTCAGCGTGTCCTGGGCAATCCACATGCGCATAGTGTCTGTTTTCAGTCTCATATTCAATGTGAGAAGTAGCGATAGTGATCCCTCTTTCTTTTTCTTCAGGGGCGTTATCAATATTATCATAGTCTTTCATTTCTGCAAGACCTTTCAAAGAAAGCACCGCTGAAATCGCTGCACTCAAAGTCGTTTTACCATGGTCTACATGCCCAATGGTTCCAATATTAACATGCGGCTTAGTTCTATTAAACTTTTCTTTTGCCATTTGTATTTCTCCTTAATTTTTTGAAATGGATTTTAGAATTATACTAAACAAAATCCTAAGTATTCCTAAATGCTACCACAAAATTTAAGACATTTTTGTCTTATCGCCATTCAAGAGATTATAAACTGGAGCCTATAAGCGGAATTGAACCGCCGACCTCTTCCTTACCAAGGAAGTGCTCTGCCTCTGAGCTATATAGGCGTCTCAAAAACTAAATGTTATCCTAAAAATGGAGCGGGAAACGGGACTCGAACCCGCGACCCTCAGCTTGGAAGGCTGATGCTCTAGCCAACTGAGCTATTCCCGCATCTATAAAACAAAATGGTGGTGAGACGTGGATTCGAACCACGGAAGACATAGTCAGCAGATTTACAGTCTGCCCTCGTTGGCCACTTGAGTATCTCACCAAAAACTTTGCAAAATAACATTTTAACTGGAGCTGGCTAAGGGACTTGAACCCCCGACCTGCTGCTTACAAGGCAGCTGCTCTACCAACTGAGCTAAGCCAGCAACTAAAATAATCAAAGACTTGGGATTATAGCAGTTTTATACTTGACTTGTCAAGAAATGATGACAGAAAGCTAAATTATTCGTATGGCACAGAGCATGGTTAAAATTTAGCTATAATCTAGCTCAATTTGGCTTAACACAGCTCAAAGCTTATTACATATAAAATAAAAGAATTTATGGACACTTAAATTATGGCGAAAAAAAAACATAAAATTTCTACTTTAAAATACTTTTTGCGTTCTTTAAAGCAAATTTATATGCTCATCACTTTCAAGGAAAAAATGGTTTTTTTCCTGCTTGTGCTGATGGCGGTTTTTTCTTCTTTTGTGGAAGTGATGTCTCTAACTCTCTTAATGCCTTTTATCACTCTCGCTTCCGATCCTAGCAGGGCTTTAGACGATAAAGACTGGAAAATGGTTTATGATTTTTTCCATTTTTCATCTCCCGTTCGCCTTATGTATTTCTTTAGTTTTTGCTTGGTGGGGATTTATTTGTTCAGGATGTTTTATGGGGTGTCTTTCACTTATTTGAAAGGGCGTTTTTCCAATAAAAAAGCTTATCAAATCAAGCAACAACTTTTTTTACAGCACATTAAAAGCAACTACCTCTCCCACCTTAACCACAACTTGGATTCTTTAAGAGATATTATCAATAATAAAGCGGATGGCATGTTTATGAGCTTTAACGCTTTTTTGAATCTACTCACCGAATTAACCGTGATCGTTTTTTTCTATTCCACGCTATTAATCACTAACTGGAAGTTAACGCTTGTATTCACTCTAATCATCTCTATACAAATTTTTATTATCACTAAAAAAATCACCATTCTTATTCAAAAAAAGGGCGAGATAGCGGCAAAATCTAGGGCGCAAACGCTTAAAGTTTTTTCAAAATTTTTCAGCAATTTCAAAATCACTAAACTCAAAGACAACCACGAAGAAGCCCACAAGCTTTTTGGAGAAAATAGCCGTAAAGCCCATGACACCGAGATTATTTATTCTACTTTGCAAGTAGTCCCTAGGTATTCATTAGAAACGGTGGGCTTTAGTTTGTTGATTTTAGCGGTCGCTTACATTTTATTCAAATACGGCGAAGCTAAAATGGTGCTTCCTACCATTTCTATGTATGCTCTAGCGCTTTATCGCACGCTCCCTTCTGTTACTGGCGTTTTGAATCAATATAATGAAATCGCTTACAACCAGCTTGCGACTAACATTGTTTTTAAAAGCCTTACTAAAACCATCGTTGAAGAGGATTTAGTCCCTTTAGACTTTAATGAAAAAATCACTCTTAAAAACATTTCATTCGCTTATAAGCCAAAACACCCGGTTTTAAAGAATTTTAACCTCACCATTCAAAAAGGTCAAAAAGTCGCTCTTATAGGCCATAGCGGGTGCGGAAAATCCACGCTGGCGGATATTATTATGGGGCTTACCTACCCTAAAAGTGGGGAAATTTTTATTGATAACACCCTTTTAACCAACGAAAACAGGCGCTCATGGCGTAAAAAAATAGGCTATATCCCCCAAAATATTTACCTTTTTGATGGCACTGTGGGGGATAATATCGCTTTTGGGAGCGCCATAGATGAAAAACGCTTGATTAAGGTGTGCAAAATGGCTCATATCTATGATTTTTTATGCGAGCATGAGGGACTTAAAACCCAAGTGGGCGAAGGGGGTGCTAAGCTTAGCGGCGGTCAAAAACAGCGCATAGGCATTGCAAGAGCCCTATACGATAACCCTGAAATTTTGGTTTTAGATGAAGCCACTTCAGCCCTAGACAATGAAACCGAGAGTAAAATCATGGATGAAATCTATCAAATCGCTAAAAATAAAACCCTAATCGTTATCGCCCACCGCTTAAGCACGATTCAACGCTGTGAAGTCATCATTGATATGAGCCAACACAAAGACAATCTTGGCTAAAGTTGGCTTCACTCTTTTATAAAATTTTGCAAATCAAACCCTTTAAAACTCTCCAAATACTTCCCTTGATAGCCGTTTTGACCCACCAAATTTTTCAAAACCTTGCTGTTGTAACCCAAAAACGCCACTTTATTAGCCTTAGCGCTTTCATAGTCATTGACGCTATCGCCTATCATTAGCATGCGGCTTGGGTTATAGGCGTATTTTTGAATGATATTAGCGATAATCTTGGGTTTATTAGGCGGACTCCCTTCAACGCTCCTAAAATACTTAGTAATCCCTAAAAACTCGCACAACACTTGCAATTCGCTATGCAAAGCCGCTGAAGCGATATGGAAAACATGATTTTTATAATGCTTATCAATAAACGCCATCACTTCGCTATTCAAATGCCCCCTATCAAAAAGCTTTTGTTCTATGATAGCGCCAAACTCTAGGGCTAATGCATCCACTTCTTCTTGATCGATAGGGGTTTTTAAAATCTCGTTATAAAAATATTGGATTTTTTCATTCCTTGAAATCCCCCCACTTTGATAGTGATAAACTTCAAATCGCTTCAAACTCTCTTGATTCTTGTTGCCATACTTTTGAAACAACGCCTTAAACCCTTCATATTTTAAATGCATGCTGTCAAAAATCACGCCATCAAAATCCCATAAAACCACTTCAAGCGCCATGATTTCCCCTTTTTTATAGGCTTATTTTGGTTTCATTTTACCTTATTCAAGCGGTATTTAAGCGATTATTTTTGCCATTTAAAGGTTGGGCTATTTTGACTCTTATTTGATAAGAATATGCAAACACTCTTTGGTGTGTGCGGCTTTATGGGCGCGTTTGTTATCCGCTTTAAAACGCATGTAAGTTTTGGTAGTTAAGGAGTAAGCACCGTATTTTTTTAAGATATTTTTAATCTCTGTCTCGCTCATAAGCCCTTCATTGTTATAGCTTAAAAAGATATATTTGAATCGCGCTTTTTTGATCAAGTTTTCAAAAGCGTTTAAGATTTGAGAACGAGAGCAAAAAGAGGATTTCTGGTAACTGGGCAAGCCGGTTTTGCCTTTTGGAGTAAAGGGTGTATAAGCAGCAATCGTGTTCAATAAATGGTAATTCGCCCCGTATTGCCTCGCATTGTAAGGAGGGTCTAAATACAAGATATCCCCTGAAATCTTTCCAATCAAATCATTAGAATCCTGCTGGTACACTTCATTAGCGTTTAAGCTCAAATCAAAATGAGCGCCTTTTAAGATGAGTTCTTTTTGAGCGCTTTTTTTAAGGCGTTTTAAAAAAGCCCCATAAACTGAAGCGGTGTTAGCCACCTTGTCCGCGCTCTCTAATAGCGATGCGAGCAAAAAATAATACGCGCAATTATCAATGTTTTGAGAAAGCTTAAGCTCTTCAATTTTGAAACGCATCGCATCAATTTTTTGAGCGTTTGTTTCGCTAAAATACTGCCTTGAACCCCCCCCTAAAGAATAATGCGAATAGATAAAGCCTTTTTTTAAAGCAACGCTATTAATCCTGTCAATAAGCTCTTCTTGATTAGGGATTTCTTGAATGTTGCCGATATAATTTTGATTCAAAACAAAGCTGTAATACTCCAAATCATTAGAAATAACCTTATTAACAGCTTTTTTAAACGCACGCCCCACAATGCCCGTCCCAGCGAACAGATCACAAAAAATCGCACCAGAAAGGTTGTCCCCTACAACCGCATGGATATTTTCCTTAATAAAGGGAATGAGCTTGTATTTAGAGCCGATGTAGTTCATTAATCTGTGTTTGTATGCTTCTTTAAATGGTATAGCTATATTAAAGTTAAATTTTATGTATTGTAACATAACTTGATTATGAATAAGTCCTAACCCCCACGATTAAAATAATCTTAAAACCAACTAATCAATCCTATGTGAAACGATGATCGTTTTTTTAATACCGCACGCTCTACCAATCGTTTCATTAAAACAACGAAACAACCCCTCTATTGCCAATAAAGACTTTTTCTATCGCAACTACTCATTAAAACACCGCTAGAAAAACAGCGAAACCCCCCTACTAGCTGAATGCATCAAAGCTTTTGTCGCTATTGCCCTATTTTCTAGTAGGTTCTTTTATGGATACCATTTTCAAATTCCTGTATTTTGCCATTAACGACTTTAACTACAACCGCTATTATAAACCTCCTAAAATATAAATTGTGATATACCCAACATCAAATTATCAGTCTAGTCTATAGCACAACTAACAGATAAACCTTATATTTGAGTATTTGAGTATTTTATCACAAAATCCCTAAAAAATAGCTTAATAACAAACCCGCTTAACTCTCATAAAATCAGTCTCATTGATCAATTTATCTCAAAATAACCCGCATCGTGCAAATTAGCTCAACCGCTTGTCTAGAATTAACGATCCTTTGTGATGGTTTTGGCTTTAGCGCCTACAGCCGTAGAACCCGTGGGTAAATCTGAAAGCACCACCGCATTAGCCCCAATCCTCACATCATCGCCCACGCAAATCGCACCCAAAACCTTAGCCCCAGCCCCCACTACCACTCGGTTGCCTAAAGTAGGGTGGCGCTTGCCTTTAAACTTGCCCGTGCCCCCTAGGGTTACGCCATGATAAATGGTAACATCATCTCCAATCTCTGTGGTCTCGCCAATCACCACACCCATGCCATGATCAATAAAAAGCCCTCTCCCAATCTTAGCGCCCGGATGGATTTCTATCCCAGTGATAAAACGCGCCAACTGAGAAAGCGCGCGCGCAATGAAGTAAAACCTCCGCTTGTGCAACGCATGCGCTAGGCGGTAACAAAGCAATGCATGAATGCCCGGATAAAGCAAGAGCACCTCCCACTTATTCCTAGCTGCCGGGTCTTCTTGCAAGACACGCTCCAGGCTATAAGACAGATCTAGCATGACAGAGTCTCCGGTTGAAATATATTTGAATCAACATGACTTAAGCAGATTTTTCTCATCCATTCCAATAAAATTTGATGCAAATTTTTCTTGCCATTATACCCAAACTCACACTCCTTTTAATGGAGTAAAATTAATAGAGTAAAACGCTCTCTCTTTTAATTTTTTTTAAATTCTCTTAAACAACCCTTTAAAAAAGGCTTAAAAAACCCACTAATCCATCATTTATTTGGTATTTATTTGGGATAAAACTATTTTAAATGAAAAAAATAAAAAGCAGATTGAAAAAAATTACTAGTAGTGGTGCCGAAGGTCGGACTCGAACCGACACGGGATTGCTCCCACCAGATTTTGAGTCTAGCGTGTCTACCAATTCCACCACTTCGGCGTGTATAAAGCAAAGAGTGAGATTATACCCACTTACTCCTTAAAGAAACTTAATGGTGCACTGGGCGAGACTCGAACTCGCACGAGATTGCTCCCACCACCCCCTCAAGATGGCGTGTCTACCAATTCCACCACCAGTGCTAAAAATTTAAAACAGATATTATAGCTAAATTACGCTTTTTAAGCAATAATTTAGCCCATCAAAAAACCCTTAACTTAAGAATGGGTTACTATAAATAGCGATAATAGCAAACACTAGAGTATAAATCACTTGCGCTTCAATCATCGCCATGGCCACGAACATGGTGGTGAGCAATTTACCGCCCACTCCTGGGTTTCTCGCTGTGCCTGTAATGGTCGCTGCAGCCGCATTCCCCATGCCGATCGCCCCACCAAAAGCGGCAATCCCTAAACCAATCATCGCCCCTAAGATAGAATAAGATTTAATCATATCCATCCCACCCATTCCGCCATCATGAGCGAAAGCAACGCCCGCTAAAGCCAGAAAAAATAACGCTAAAAATTTCATTTTCGCACTCCGTTTCAAAAATTAGGCTTGATTTTCATTTCGAATCGTTCCTCTACTTTCAAAAATACAAGCAAGAATTTATTTTAATACAAACTAGCTTAAAAACGCTTTTAAAAAACGCTTTTTAAAATTTTAAGCCAAATCCAAGGCGATTTTACCCTTATTGAAGCTAATCACCCTACACCTGATGCTATCGCCTTCTTTTAAAACCACTTGACACCTGTCCATGTTTTGCTTTCTTAACAAGCCTTCGCCCCCCTTAGGCAAGCTTAAAAACGCCCCAAAATCCACGATTCTCTTCACTTGAGCTTCTAACACCTCATCAATAGCGTATTGCTCCAATTCTTGATTCAAAGAATGCAAGTAGTTTAAAATAAATTCCTTCGTTTTCAAAACCCGTTCTTTATTCCCCATGATTTTCACTTCACCGCTCGGTTTGTTCAAATCAATTTTAACCTCAAACTTTTCTACTATCTCTCTGATCACACGCCCCCCTTGACCGATAATTTCTACAATTTTATCGGGCACGACATTAAAAATCTCCGTTGTGGGCAAATGGGAAAAATTGATCACGATCTTTTCTTTCGCTTCATGCATGATTTTTAAAATATGCTCTCGTGCTTTTTTAGCTTGGAGTAAGGCCTGGTATAAAACCTCTAATTGGATACCGCTCATTTTGGTATCCATTTGCATGGCCGTAATGCCTTCTAAATTCCCGGCAATCTTAAAATCCATATCGCCTTCTGCGTCTTCTAAACCGCTAATATCGCTTAAAATGGCGTGATCTTGCCCTTCGCTCACCATGCCCATAGCCACCCCAGCGACTAGATCATAGATTTCCACACCGCTTGCATAAAGGGCTAAAGAGCCTGCGCACACGCTCGCCATTGAGCTTGAACCATTGCTTTCTAAAATCTCAGAAACCAATCGTATCACCTGATCTTTATTTTTAATACTCGTTTCTAAGGCCCTTTTAGCCAAATTCCCATGCCCTAATTCACGCCTTGAAGTCGCACCGATAGAACTCGCTTCGCCCACGCAAAAAGGAGGGAAATTATAATGAAACATGAACCGCTCTTTAATAGGGTTTTTATGCTCCAAACTCTCATGGGTTTGAGCGTCATTATCCGTGCCTAAAACCCCTACCACTAAGCTTTGCGTTTGCCCCCTAGTGAATAAAATGGAGCTATGCGCCATAGGGAGCAAATCGCTCTCTATCAAAATGGGCCGCACTTCTTCTAACGCGCGCTTATCCGGGCGGATTTTATCCTTAATGATCATGCGCCTTATCTCAGTTTTTTTCACTTTTTCTAAAGACAATTCAATTTCTTCTAAACTGAATTCTGAGTGGGCTTCACTGATTTTTCTGGCAATTTCATTGAAAACATTTTCTCGCTCGCTCAAAGCAGAACTTTCAATGCCTTTGATGATTTCATCAAAATACTGATTTTTTAATAAATCTAACAGCCTTTCATTAAAAATTATTCCTTGGCTCTCTTTGAAAAGCAGCTCGTTTTGGTGGGGCGTGAAAACCTCTTCATAAAGCGTGCAAGTTTCTTTCAAACTTTTTTGAGCCAATTCTAAAGCTTTTAACATTAAAGGCTCTTCTAAAGCGTTTAATTTTTGCCCTAAAGAGCGCATTTCTATCATGTTCAAACTCTCTTTTGTGCCGGACACGAACAAATCCAAACTGGATTGATTCAAAAGGCTTGTGTTAGGGTTAATGATAAATTCGTTATCCACCCTAGCGATCCTGCAAGCGCTCACGCTTTTAATAGGAGCGATATGGGCCAAAAAGAGAGCGGCTGAAGCGGCGTTTAAAGCAGAGACTTGCAAGTCATTTTCAATATCATGGCTTAAAACCATTAAAGTGATTTGGGTAGGGTAGCGGTAATCTTTAGGGAATAAAGGGCGTAAAGTCCTGTCTATGAGCCTAGAGGTTAAGATTTCAAAATCTTGCGCCCTGCCTTCTCTTTTAACAAAACCGCCCGGGATTTTACCGGCTGCATAAGATTTTTCTAAAAACTGCACCACTAAAGGCAGAAAATCTTCACTCACAGGCTCTCTTTCTATGCACACGCTCGCTAAAATGATGGTTTTTCCTAAGCGATACATTAGAGAGCTGGTGGCTTGTTTGGCCACTTGTTTGAGAGCGAACTCTTCGTTTTTGTTACTGGAATTGATGGTGATAAAATCCATATTTAATGTTCCTTTTTTAAATTAGGCGCGTTGTTAGCGCCCAAGTATTTTTCAATTTCTTCATTGCTTAATCGCTTGAGTTCTTTATAATGATGCTCCACAGAAACAAAACATTCAGGGCGATACACGCTAATCACCCCATCGCACAAACTTTCTAAGCCTTGAGCGACATTTTGCGCGAGAATGGGGGTTAAAATATAAATGTCTTGGCATTCTTTTTTCAAGCAAGTTTGCACGCCCAACCCTGCTCTAAACCCGGTTTCAATCCCCCTATCTACGATAAAAATATTTTTATCTTTTAAGCTTTTGATCGCATTGCCTTTGCGATACTGATAGATGTGGGACAAAATGTCTTCTTCATAAGCTCGCTTGGCTTCCCCATAAACATAGTCTAAAGTGATGTCAAAGGAATTGATCAAACTTTCATTCATCACTATATCCATGCTCTCACTCACCAAAGCGATCTCGCATTTTGAGTTTAAAGGGGCTAGGATAGGTTCTAAAAAAAGTATATCATAAGTCGCTCCAAATTTTTGCGCTAAAGCGTTAGCTAAATACAAAGCGTTAAAACTCAAAGCGAGCATGATGGAATCTTTTAAATCAATGTGGCGCGTGTGGATTTCATTAATCAATTTGTTCAAAGCGTCTTCTTCATTGATAAAACGCATGCCCTCTATATCGGTGATATGGCTAAAGTCAGTATTCAAATGCATTCCTTTTTTTACTTACGCTGTAAAGAGCGGTAAGTTACATTGGTTTTAGTGATCGGTGAGAAGTCTAATTCTAGCTTAACATAGTTATTTTCAAACACTCTTATAGGCTGGTTGGGATCGCCGGTGAGAATAGGGCGTCGTTGGTTGACGAATTGAAAGCCAATCCCAAAACAACGGATTTTTTTATAAATCCCTACATTCCAATTTAAAACCACATTATTCCTAATATCATAACCCACATCCGCGCTCATGGAAAAATAGCCAAAGTCGTTGCTAAAACCCGCCTTTAAATAATCCGCAGGATTTTCTACAATGCTATTAATCCCACTGCTAAAATTGTTTTTTAGAAAATAAGAGAGGTTAAAGCTTAAAAACTTGCGTTGGTAATTAGCGTTCACCGAGATTTCTTCTAGGCGGTTTTGATAAAACGAATAAAAAACATTCCCAAAGATATTCAATCCTGTTAAGGGCGAAAACCCGATCTTACTCTCTAATGGCATCCTGAAAGGCGAAACCTTATCGTCAAGATTGATGAGTTGCGATATTTTAAAATACAATAACTCTTGCCCCCCTAAGCCATAAAGGTATTGCGTTAAGGTTAAATTCACCGTCTTATTGCTCGCATTGCTAGGTAAAATGCTGTTAGGATTCCACACAGAGTTATACAAACGCCCTTGATAATCATAATCCCTCAATAAAGGCGAAGTGTAGCTGTTTAAAGCTTGCGCGCTTAAAGCATACATGTTTTGAGAAAATAAGCCGTTTTTAAAGGTGTAATAAGGGATGTTGAAAATCGCTTCCAATTGGATCGTGTGGAAAAGTTTGTTGTATTCTCTGGCTAAATCCGTATTGACATACATGGAAAAATTTGAAGACACAAAGTTCCCAAATTCCCTTGATTCATTAGGGATCGTAGGCACGAAGGAATTTTTAGATTGCATTAAAGCCACATTAGATAGTTGGAGATCATTCCAAAGCCCTATAGACAAATACTTTTTAAACAAAGAAAATTGCAAGCCCACCGGCACATTCAAAGCGTTTTGCACATAGCCATAACCAATCTCTCTTGCGGTGTTTCTAAACTGATAATCCACCGAATACAACAAATTTTTAAAATACAAAGAATTTAAATATTTATGGTATTGCAAATTAGGGACAGATTGGAAAGTGCGGTTGTTGTTGATTTTATTCAGGTTTAAAAAATACTTGATATTCAAGCCGTAATAATTGTTTTCTGTTTGCAAATAGTAATTCGCCCTAGACATGTGCGTGGCGTCTGTGATACGCTTATTAACCTTTTCAAAACGCACATAGTCCAAATCGTTCATGTATAAAAAGTCAATGTAATGCCCGTTGTCAATATTAGACTTAAGATGGAAGTATTTTTGTAAAGTGTCCCTGCTAGAGCTTAAAAATTCAAAACCGTAGATATTTTGATTCCTCAAATCATAGCGTTTGACGTATTGGGTGTAATTCCTAAAATAGCGCGCGTTGAATAAAAACCTGTCGTTTTTAGAGTTAATGTAGCGCGCTTCAAAATTCAAGCCAAAACCCCTTTTATAGCGGATTTGTGGGGTAAAGGTCATATCCCATGAGTTTTTGGGGGCTAAATAAAAGGGTTGCAAATAAATAAAGCCGTCTAAGTTGGAAGTGCCAAACTCAGGGTATAAAAACCCGGTAGTTCTTTTATTGCTAGTGGACATGAAAATATAGGGCAAATACAATACAGGAATATCACCGACATAGATCTTAGGGTTCCACATAGACAAATGCGATTTTTGCATGTTGAATGAGCCTGAAGTCGCATTGACATGCCAAATGGGGTTATCAATGCTGCACCCTGAAGCGCTCATGTTTTTAACCTTATATTTTTGATCCTTTCCGCTGGCAATATCCGCGCTCACCCAAATCCCGCTCACGCTGTCTTGGACATAAAAGGGGAAAATGATTTCATATTTTTCATTCAAACTCAATTTCACATAATCGGTTTTAACGAGCAAACCCTCGCCCCTATAAACCTTGATATTGCCTTCTAATAACGCTTCTTTAGTCTTGGTGTCATAACGCACCTTGTCCGCTAGAATATACACATCATAATTCAATAAGATCGCATTCCCTGATGCGGTTATCACATTGTCTTTAGCGCTCACTTTATCCGCAAGGATTTCAAAAATCTTATGGTTTTGTTTGTCAAATCGTTGCATAGCGATTTCTTTAGCGTCTAATGCACTCAACAAAAAAAAGACCGCCAAATACAACCAATAAATCATGATTAAACTAACACCAAAAGACTTTTGCTTTTTTCTTCATGCCACGCCCTATGATAGGGGTTTTTAAACACTACAAACCATAAAAAGGGGCATAGAAAAACCACGATCTTTAACCCTAAACGCTTCAATAAAATAGCCCTACTGGGGCAATCTGCTAAATAAATATCAATAATTTTAATCCTAAAAACCAGTTTAGCCAAACTCATCTTGCACAAACACACAAAAAAGATTTCATAAACGCCATACAAGATGATAAAACCCATCGCAACAAACACGCCATGATAAATGGGATTAGCCAGCCAGTATAAAGAATGCAAGAAATCGCACGCCCTTAAAAGATCGCTCAATAAAAACGCTACCAACAAACCATCGGTTAAAAACGCTAAGATGCGCCAATACAAGGGGCATAAACGCATTTTTTCACGCATAAGGAGTGTTTCTATGATTTCAGTTTCTTCTTTTTCTAAATTTGGAGAGCGCATTCAAAAACAAATAAGACAAACTCTTTGGTTTGTCTTAAACTTTAACCTTTAAGAATATTCTTTCAAATCTAACACCTTAAAACCAATATCCTTGCGATAAAACATGCCTTCAAAATGCACCTTTTGAGCGATTTCATAAGCATGGTTTCTGGCTTCTAATAAGGATTTTCCCCTACCAATGGCAAAGATCACCCTCCCCCCACTGCTTTCAAACACGCCATTATCCTGCTCCACCTCCCCTAAAATCAAATGACCCTTTTTTTCATCAACCGGATCAATATAAAGGGTTTGTTTGGGCGAAGAGCTAGTGGGGTAATTCCTAGAAACAAGCGCGACACTCATCACAAATTCTTTAGAAAACACCAATTCAAGAGAATTTAATTCCCCTTTGGCTGTAGCCAAACACAAATCTAAAAGCGAGCTTTCTAAAAGGGGTAAAATCGTCTGGCATTCAATATCTTTAAAACGCACGCTAAAATCCAATAAATACGGCTCTAAAACGCCTTTTTCTTCTATGATTACAATTTCAGCGAGTAAAACCCCTTTAAAAGGCGTGTTGTCAGCCTGAAGTTTCTCTAAAGTGGGTTTAAAGATATGATTTTTTATTTTCTCTTCTAATTCATTAGAGAAAAAGTTTGCAGGAGCGATGGCCCCCATACCTCCTGTATTGACCCCGTTATCCCCCTCTAATAAGCGTTTGTAGTTTTGGCAAAAGGGCAACAAGATAAAATCATCATTGGCTATGAGCGCTGTAACTGAAAGCTCAAACCCCTCTAAAAAAGGCTCTATGATCACAGGCTCATTGCTTTGTTTGAAAGCATCTTCAAGGATTTTTATCGCTTCTTCTTGTTGATGGACAATGCTTGTGTTTTTATTCAACGCTTTAATCACTAAGGGGAAAGAAGCGTTTTGAATGTAATTGAGAGCTTCTTTTAAGTCGTTTGTTTCAAAGTAAGACGCGCTTTTGATACCGCATTCTTTAACAAAAGCTTTCATATAGCTTTTAGAAGCCTCTAACTTAGCCGCTTCTTTAGAAGCCCCAAACACTAAAATACCCGCTTTTTCTAACCTCTCTGTAAGCCCTAAAATCAAAGGCTCTTCTTCTGAAATGATAGCTAAATGGATCTGTTTTTTAAGGGCCAATTCCACGATATGCTCGTAATGTTCGCATTCCAGATTCTCGCCTAAATCTTGAGTGCCACCATTACCCAAACAAAAATACAAAGCATTCACTCGCTCATCTTGCTGAAGCCTTTGAGCCAAAGCATACTCTCGCCCCTTATTCCCCACAATTAAAACATTATAGTTGTTGTTATCTTTCATGTCTTCCCTAAAATGTGGTTGTTTTTAAACCCAGATGACCGCTACTTTTACATGCGCATAAGTTCAACAAACCTACACTAATAAGGCTAGGAGGATTTTCTTAGGGGCAGATTTAAAAAATGCCATCACACAAAAACCACTACCTTAGCCTAACTTATTTTTTCAACGAACTTGCCATCAAATAAGAAACACGAATCATCCAGGCGATGTTTACAATTATACTTAAATTTTAAAGAAATTCCATGCAAAACTATACAGCATAAAAAACACAATCAAAAGATAGAAAACGAGAGAAGTTATAGTCGTGGGTATGGGCGGTAAGGTTTCAATTGCGTTCGAATTTCTAATTTTTTGCTCTCAATCTTTTAGAAAAAATTCAAATTCTAAGGATTCACCTTTTCGTTAGGGTTTAGAGCGATTGGTTTTATCGCATTTAAATGAAAAATTTTTTCCGTCAAACGCTCTAAGGACAAGACCTGATTGTTTGCACAATTCCAATGCTTTGTTAAGCTTTTGATTTCTTATCTCTTCCAATTGTTTAATATTCGTATCAAGATAGGCTTCATAGGTTTCTTCTGTCATTATAATTACTCCAAATGTTAAAATACTATAGCCTTTATTTTGATAATAGGTTTTAAGTGCAACAAAGATCACTAAAGCATAAACACCTAAAAGCGCCAATAACCAAAGAGTTATTTTGCTAGCTATGATTAATGCTTTTTTCACTTCAATACCTAAGATTATCAAAATAATCAAACATTTTAGTATTGTTTTGTGGCTGTGTATTTTGATGATTGGAGTTAAGAATGTTGTTTGTAGGGTTTTCTAAGGGCTTTTTTGTAGCCGGCTCATCGCATTCAAACGAAAAATTGGTGTTATCAAATTTTTTAAGAACACGATTTTGTTGTTTGCAAAATTCTAAAAACTTTTGAAAATTCTCTTGAGATTTTTTTTCTTGCTATTCTTTTTGCCTACGCTGTTCTTTAAGATTTTTTTCTCTTAAAAGTTCTGTATGCCACCTTGAGATTTCAGCGTCTCTTTTAACTTCTGCTTCTTTTAATCCAATATTGCTAAGTTTTTTAAACTTAATACAATTTTCAAGAGATTTGAATAAAGAAAGACATAAAGAATCTTCAATTTCTAATTCATCTAGTTGCTTGCCAATTTTATACTGAAACCAAATATTATCCATGTGTAATTCCTTGTGAGAAATTATTATTCTACCAAAAATAGAATAAGACAAAAATTCTAACCATCTCTAATTTTAATACCCCATTAAACTTAATGAAACCTAAACTCAACGAAACCAAAACCCAACATAAATATTACTAAAAAGATTTTTTCTAAAGATCTCACCACCAACAAAGCGATAACTCGCAATTCAATCTTAGGCTTCATCTGCAACAATACAATCTTTAGCAATCAAGCCATCTGTTATGATTAGACATGACTTTAGATTTTATTTTTAATAGTAAAACTCATTCCCCCTACAACCCCAAACTAAACCCCCTAACCTTAAAGAGCGCTTTTTTAAGAAGTTATCATTTAACTACGTCAAAATCTTTTATATTATTATAAAAAACGCTTTTAGTATTTCTTAAAATATTATCACTCAATAGGAAATCCTTTACTGATTTATTTCAACCTTTCTTTATACGCCGCTTCCAAACTGCTATACCCTTTTTTCAATTCCCCCACATCCCCAAAAGCCACCACTTTAGCTTCTTTTAAAAAAATCGCGCTGTCTAAATACTTTTCCACATCCACCACCAAATGCGTAGAGACTAGCAAACTTGCGTTTTGGCTAAACTCCTTAGCGATTAACTCAAAAATTTCTTCTCTTGCAATAGGGTCAATCCCAGCCACTGGCTCATCAAAAAGATACAAAGAAGCGTTTCGTGATAGGGTTAAAATCAGCTGTAATTTTTCCCTCATGCCTTTTGAAAGGGCTTTAAACTCTCTTTTTAAAGGCACGCTGAAGCGTTTGAGTAAATCTAGGGCTTTTGATGAATCAAAATCGCTGAAAAAATCCTTGTAAAAAGCGATCGCTTTTAAAGGCGTTAATTTAGGATCTAAAAAATCGCCATCGCTTAAAAACGCCACGCTTTTTTTCGTCTCTATGCCGATCTTTTGATTTAAAATTTTCACTTCCCCTTGATAGTTCAAATTCAATCCGGCTAAAATCTTTAACAGAGTGGTTTTACCCGCCCCATTAGGGCCTAAAAGCCCTATAAATTGTTGTTTGGGTAGTTTCAAACTGATATTGTCTAACGCTTTTAAACTCCCATAAGTTTTAGTCAAATTCTCTATTTCTACTAGCATTTTAATTCCCCGAATTTGCGCACTCTTTTGTAAAAATCGCTAATGATGTTTTCTAAATCTTTAGGGGTGAAATCAGGCCATAAAATCGGCGTGAAAAACAATTCCGCATAACTGGACTGCCACAATAAAAAATTAGACAAGCGCATTTCCCCCCCTGTTCGCAACAATAAATCCACTTCCGGCAAATCATGCGTGTCTAAACGATTAGAAATTTCATTTTCTAAACTTTCTATAGGGTTTATATGGCTAGGTGGGTTTTCTAGCAAGCTTTTAAACGCCCTTGAAAGTTCGTTTTTAGATCCGTAATTGAGGGCTAAAACTTGCGTAAAATCCTTAAAATGCCTGGTATCGTTTTCAAGCTGCAAGATCGTGTCTCTCAATTCTTTAGAAAAGCCCTCTAAATCCCCTATCGCCCTGAAGCGTATGTTATTATCCAAGTAAGTGGATCGCTCATCTTTAAGGTATTTTTTAAGCATTTTCATTAAAAAATCCACTTCACTTTTGGGGCGTTTCCAATTTTCCGTAGAAAAAGCGTATAAAGTCAAGCATTCTAACTTATGATTAGCGCACCAAATCGTAATGTCTTTTAGGGTTTTTACGCCTTTTTTATGCCCATAAGCCCTAGCTTTATTCTTTAATTTAGCCCACCTGCCATTACCATCCATAATAATGGCAAGATGTTTGAGAGTGTTATCCAATGCCTTTACCCTTTAAAGAAAGTCCTTAATTATACACCATTAAAGCGTGCAAGCATCCACTAAATAAGCGATATGCTGCCAAGCGAATTGGGTTTTTTCACTCAAACCGATCTCGCAAGTGCTAGAAGTGGAAAAGCCTCTTTTAAGATCATAGGATTGGTAAAACGCTTGAAAGCCGTTTAAAGCGCTCTCGTTGAGTTCAGGAGTGAAAAAGCCCTTATTCCCCGCAAAACCACAACAACCCGTCTCTTTATGGATAACAATCTCGCCCAAAGTGCATTTTTTAGCCAAATTGAATAACAGCTCTTCTTTATTCTCTAACTTTAAAGCGCACATCGTGTATAACCCTATGTCTTCGTTAATGGGGTTGAATTTTAATTTTGGGCTCAGAACTTCTTCAATATAGACGCTCAAATCATAAACTTTCAAATCCTTATAAGCTTTCATTTGCTTGAAAAAATGCGTCGAACATGCACTATGGTCTAAAACAATCGGTATTTTTCCCTCATCGCTTAATTGTAAAAAAATCGCATGGTTTTTTTTATTGTTTTGTTTGGTTAAGTCGGTGTAATTGATAAAGGCTTTCCCGCAACAAAGTGCGTTTAATCCGTTAGGATACACCACAGAAACCTTGGCTTTTTGGCATAGGGATTCAAACACTTCTTGAATGCATCTTTTATCCGCCATTTTGGTTGATGGAGCGAATGAGCGGTTGATGCATGTGCTGAAATAAATGACTTTTTCTTCGCTCTTAAGCGTTTTATTTTCTAAAGGATAGGCGTTGTTTTTGGGCATGTAATGAAAGGCTTTAGGGAAGGGCTTGATGAATTTTTTAATCCCTTTGGTCAAGCTTACTAAGTTGTGAGAGCCTATGAGGTTTTGAACTAAGCGAGCGCTTTTTAAAGAAAAACGAGCCACGCTTGTGGTTGTTTGCATGTTATTAAGGATCTTTGAAGCGAACTTTTTGCCTTTAGGGTTTTTTTGATAATAATTTAGGGCGATCTTTCCGGTATCAATTCCTAAAGGGCATAGCATAGAGCACATATGGCACACCGCGCAAGTGGCGTGCGCTAAATATTCAGACTCTCTTAAAAGCTCATGTAATAAAACTTGATCTTCATTATGACCATGACTCACCCTTTCTTTTAAGCGCTCTACCTCTCTGTGGATAACGATTCGTTGTCGTGGTGTTAAAGATAAATCTTTGCTAGGGCAAACCCTTTCACAAAACCCGCATTCCATGCACATGTCCAAATGCTCTTCAATAGGGTGAATGCTCTTTAAATTTTTAGTGTGGATTTCTTTATCGTTTGTGATGATCACATCAGGGTTTAAAATGCCGTTAGGATCAAACAACTCTTTGATTTGTTTGTGGATTTTATAGGCTTTTTCTCCCCACTCCATTTCCACAAAGGGGGCTACCATTCTGCCTGTGCCGTGTTCGGCTTTAATAGAGCCAGAGCTTTTACTCACCATTAAAAACATGTCAGAAACTAAATTTTCAAACGCTTTTCTTTCAGCTTCATTTTCTAAAATCGGCGTAACGACAAAGTGCAAATTCCCGCTTAAGGCATGCCCAAAAATAATGCCATTATCCTTAAAGCCATGTTTTTTTAAAAGCCCTTCAATCGCTTTTGCCCCCTCTACAAAATTTTCTTGACTGAAGCAGATGTCTTCAATGATCACAGAGCTTTGGCTTTTTCTTTTTGACGCTGCGATAGGGAAAATGCCTTTTCTGATCTTCCACCACGATTGATAAATGTTAGGATCGCTGCTGATTTGAGAATCTAAAACGACCGGTATCGCACTCAAAGCGTTTAAAATCGCTTGCATGTTGTTTTCTAAAATCAAAGGATCATCGCTTTCGCTTTGAATGAGTATGCATGCGTTAGGCTCTTTGACTTCTAAAATCACGCTGGGCATGCCCTCTAAATTTTTCACGCTTTTTAAGCACGCATAATCCATAAGCTCTGCTGAAGAAATCATTTCAGGCTGTTTGGCTTTTAAGGCGGCTAAAATTTGAGCGGCTTTGGCGCATCGCTCTAAATTTTCATAAAACAATAACGCGCAAGTTTTATAAGCGTAGTCTTTCACGCATTCTAATCCCACGCTTGAAATAAAGCCTAAAGTCCCCTCAGAGCCTATGAACAAGTGGCTAATCATCTCAATAGGATCTTCAAAATCAATGAGAGCGTTTAAGCTGTAGCCGGTGGTGTTTTTGATCTCGTATTTTTTCTTAATTAAAGCATGCAATTCTTTATCTTCTAAAATCTCTTTTCTTAAATTCAAAACCCCTTCAATCAAATCTTTGCGCGCGTTTTTGAAATTCTCAACGCTCTTTTGATTGGCGGTGTCTAAAAGAGCGCCATCAGCTAAAATGACTCTTAAGGATTTTAGGGTTTTGTAGCTGTTTTGCTCCACCCCGCAACACATCCCGCTAGCGTTATTAGCGACAATCCCCCCTATCATAGCGGTGTTTATCGTAGCGGGATCCGGGCCTATTTTTTTATGATAAGGTTTTAATAAAGCGTTCGCATGGCTTCCTATGACTCCGCATGAAAGCTGAATGCTTTGAGCGTTGTCTAAAATTTTAGCGTCTTTGAAAAAATGCGCCACCACCACTAGCACCCCATCGCAGCTCGCCTGCCCTGATAAGGAACTCCCAGCCGATCTAAAAGTCAATGTAACGCCATGCTTTTTGGCTAAAACACAAAGCTTTTGGACTTCTTCTTCATCCTTCACCCAAGCGACTATTTTAGGGATATAACGATAACATGACGCATCAATGCCATAAGCCAAACGGCGTAAATAATCCTTAAAGATCCGCTCGTTTAAAAACCCGCTCGCTTCGGTAAAAAAAGCATGATAATTTTCTTCCACACGCACTCCTTAAACATTCCTATTTATCAAATCATTGTAACATAACCTTACTTTAAAAATTAAGGATAAACATGCTTGAAGATTATGCAATCAGTTTAGAAGAAGTCAATTTCAATGATTTTATCGTCGTAGATGTGCGCGAATTGGACGAATATGAAGAATTGCATTTGCCTAACGCTACGCTCATTAGCGTCAATGACCAAGAAAAGCTCGCTGATTTTTTAGCCCAACACAAAGATGAAAAAGTGTTGCTCCATTGCAGGGCTGGCCGCAGGGCTTTAGATGCGGCTAAAAGCATGCATGAATTAGGCTATACGCCCTATTATTTAGAGGGCAATGTCTATGACTTTGAAAAATACGGCTTTAGAATGGTCTATGATGACACTTACATTAAAAAAAACTAAGCATGAGAGAGATTGTATGGGTGCATTCTCAAAGAATCGCCCCTTATAAGACTCTCATTTTAGACGAATTGCACTACTATCCCTTAGAATTAGATCCAACCCTTTTTAACGCTCTTATTTTCACTTCTAAAAATGCGGTGTTTTCCTTGCTAGAAACTCTAAAAGACAGCCCCAAACTCAAAATGTTACAAAACATTCCTGCTTACGCTTTGAGCGAACCCACCGCAAAAACTCTACAAGATCACCATTTTAAAACCGCCTTTATAGGGGAAAAAGCCCATGGTAAAGAGTTCGCTAAAGAAATCATTCCCTTATTGGAAAAAAAAAGCGTTTTGTATCTCAGGGCAAAAGAAATTGCCTCTTCTTTAGACACCATTCTTTTAGAGCATGGCATTAATCTTAAACAAGCCGTTGTTTATGAAAACAAGCTCAGACATTTGACTTTAAGCGAACAAAACGCCCTAAAGCCCAAAGAAAAGAGCGTTCTTATTTTTACCGCTATAAGCCATGCAAAAGCCTTTTTGCACTATTTTGAATTTTTAGAAAATTACACCGCTATCAGCATTGGCAACACGACCGCTCTTTATTTACAAGAACAAGGCATTCAAAGCTATATTGCCAAAAAACCCTCCTTAGAAGCGTGTTTAGAACTGGCTTTAAGTTTGAAAAGTTAAGGAATGTTAAAAACACCTCATTATAATGCTCTCAGTTATTTTTTAAAGGATGATGCATGAATCTTGTCTTTTTATGGGCCGCTTTAGGGGGGGCTATAGGGAGTTCGTTAAGGTATTTTGTGGGCAAAATGATGCCCAGTAAATTTTTAATGTTTGAAAGTTTCCCTTTAGGGACTTTTAGCGTGAATCTCATAGGGTGTTTTGTCATCGGCTTTATGGGGCATTTGGCTGTTAAAAAAGTTTTTGGTGATGATTTTGGGATTTTCTTTGTAACCGGGGTTTTAGGGGGTTTTACGACCTTTTCTTCTTATGGGTTAGACACTTTAAAACTCTTGCAAAAATCCCAATACATTGAAGCCATTTCTTATGTCTTAGGCACTAACATTTTAGGGCTTATTGGGGTAGCTATTGGTTGGTTTTTGGCTAAAAATTTTGTAGGCATTAATTAAAAAACGCTTCCTAGCGTTTCATTAACGCTTGATTGAAGCAAAGCCTTACAACAGCCACAAAGCCATTTCATCGGCCATGAAAAAATCGCTCGCTACCAATCGGTTATTTTTAATGAAAGCCTTATTTTCTTCAATCAAAAACTTTACTTTATTTTCATCTAAGAAACTAAGCTCAACCCCAAGCACGCACCTCAAGCCTAAAAACAGCTTTTCTAAGCGCTTGTCTTGTTTATTAAGCGTCTCAACTTGGCGTTTTAAGGGGTCTTTAATATAGTTTTCTATGAGTTTTTTCGCATAAAAGCGCTCATTCGCCACGCAGCCCACAGCCCCAGCCCCACACCCTAAATAATCTTTAGCCCCCCAGTAAGCTAAGTTGTGTTTGACTTGGTAATTTCTAGCGTAATTAGACACTTCGTATTGCTTGAAAGAAAAGCCCTCTAAAATCTCTCTCACCACATTGTCAAAATGAGCGCATGAGGGTTTTTTGGCGTTTTTTTCCAAATTCGTGTTTTTTTCAACGCTCAAAGCGTAAGCGCTCAAGTGGTTGATAGGGAGTTCTTTAGCGAGTTTTAGTTCTTCTTTTAAAGAGTTTTCATTATCTAATGGGGTGTTATAAATCAAATCAATGCTGACATTTTCAATCCCGCTTTTTAAAATAGTTTCTATCACGGGAGCGATATTTTTGGAATGTTGGCGCTCTAAAAACAATAATTTATCTTCTCTAAAACTTTGCACCCCTAAACTCAAGCGGTTGATCCCTAAATCTTTTAAGCCTTGACACCAAGCTTTAGAAATCAATTCAGGGTTAGCTTCAGTGGTGATCTCACAATCCAAGCTCAAGCTTGCATGTTGATGAATGCTTTCAAAAATCCTTTCAAAAGACTCCACGCTTAAAGTGTTAGGCGTGCCGCCGCCAATAAAAATACTATCAATTGGTTCATCAGTTTGGCTTAAGGCATGCTTTAAATCCAGGCATAACGCTTGAGTGTATTCTTTTTTTAGCCCATGCTTATCTTCATAGGAATTGAAAGCGCAATAACCGCATTTATTTTCACAAAAAGGGATATGAATGTATAAAATCATATTTATTTCTCTCATTTTCATTTCATTTTTAAGCAAAACTTAAACTTGTAATTGTATCATTTTAAGATCATTTTGATAAGCATGAGGAGACACACTATGAAAAAGGTTATTATGGCTTTAGGCGTTTTGGCGTTCGCAAACGCTTTAATGGCAACCGATGTTAAAGCTCTTGTAAAAGGTTGTGCCGCTTGCCATGGGGTTAAATTTGAAAAAAAAGCTTTAGGTAAAAGCAAAATCGTTAACATGATGAGTGAAGCAGAAATTGAAAAAGATCTTATGGATTTTAAAAGCGGTGCTAACAAGAATCCTGTCATGAGCGCGCAAGCTAAAAAATTAAGCGATGAAGACATCAAAGCTTTAGCCAAATACATCCCCACTCTCAAATAAACTCCCTCAGTTTTAATAGCGCTATTTGGGTGCTATTAAAATGAGTTTCAAGCCCTTTTTTTCTTAATTTTTGATTTTAATGGCATTCTTAACCCTACTTAAAGCCAGCATACACTATAATACCATCTTAATCAAACAAGAAAGAGCTAAAATAAAGACCTATGCTACATAAAAAATATCGTCCTAATGTTGCGGCCATTATCATGTCGCCAGACTACCCTAACGCATGCGAAGTTTTTATCGCTGAGCGCATAGATATTGAAGGGGCGTGGCAATTCCCCCAAGGAGGCATTGATGAGGGTGAAACCCCTTTAGAAGCGCTCCATAGAGAATTATTAGAAGAAATTGGCACGAATGAAATAGAGATTTTGGCGCAATACCCCAGATGGATCGCCTATGATTTCCCAAGCAACATGGAGCATAAATTCTATTCGTTTGACGGGCAAAAACAACGCTATTTTTTAGTGCGCCTAAAGCATGCGAACAACATTGATTTGAACAAACACACGCCAGAATTTAGGGCTTATCGATTCATCCATCTTAAGGATTTGCTTAAAAAAATCGTTCCCTTTAAACGCCAAGTGTACCGCCAAGTCATTGCTTATTTCAGAAGAGAGGGGTATTTAGGGTGTTAATCGTTCAAAAATACGGCGGCACAAGCATGGGCAGCGTGGAAAGGATTCACAATGTCGCCCAAAGGGTTTTAGAAAGCGTTAAATTAGGGCATCAGGTGGTGGTGGTGGTTTCTGCGATGAGTGGCGAAACCGATAGGCTTTTAGAATTTGGCAAGAATTTTAGCCATAACCCTAACAAGCGAGAAATGGATAGGATTGTAAGCGCGGGGGAATTGATTTCAAGCGCGGCTTTAAGCATGGCGTTAGAAAGATACGGGCATAGAGCCATTTCCTTGAGCGGGAAAGAAGCGGGCATTTTAACCAGTTCGCATTTTCAAAACGCCGTGATCCAATCCATTGACACCAAACGCATCACAGAGCTTTTAGAAAAAAATTACATTGTGGTGATCGCTGGGTTTCAAGGCGCTGACATTCAAGGCGAAACAACGACTTTAGGGCGTGGGGGGAGCGATTTGAGCGCGGTCGCTTTGGCCGGGGCTTTAAAAGCGCATTTGTGCGAAATCTATACGGATGTGGATGGCGTTTATACCACCGATCCGCGCATTGAAGAAAAGGCTCAAAAAATCGTGCAAATCAGCTATGATGAAATGCTTGAACTGGCTTCTATGGGGGCTAAGGTTTTATTGAACCGCTCGGTGGAATTGGCCAAAAAACTCAGCGTGAAGTTAGTGACTCGCAATTCGTTTAACCATAGCGAAGGCACGCTCATTGTGGCTGAAAAAGACTTTAAAGGAGAACGCATGGAAACCCCTATAGTGAGTGGGATCGCATTGGATAAAAATCAGGCTCGTGTGAGCATGGAGGGCGTGGAAGACAGGCCAGGCATTGCCGCTGAAATCTTTGGCGCTTTAGCGGAGTATCGCATTAATGTGGATATGATCGTCCAAACGATCGGCAGAGACGGCAAAACCGATTTGGATTTTACGATCGTTAAAACCCAAATAGAAGAAACCAAGCAAGCCTTAAAGCCTTTTTTAGCGCAAATGGATTCCATTGATTATGATGAAAATATCGCTAAAGTTTCCATAGTGGGCGTGGGCATGAAGTCGCATTCTGGGGTAGCGAGTACCGCTTTTAAAGCCCTAGCCAAAGACAATATCAATATCATGATGATTTCTACAAGCGAGATTAAAATTTCGGTTTTGATTGACATTAAATACGCTGAATTAGCCGTTAGAACTTTGCATGCGGTGTATCAATTGGATCAATGAAAAATTTCTACGACTGGATTAAGGAATTTGTGCACGATCAAGGGGAGTTTATCGCCCAACAAAGCGGGTGGCTGGAATTGGAGCGATCAAGCTATGCAAAACTCATTGCACAAACCATTTCGCATGTGCTTAATGGCGGATCGCTGTTGGTGAGCGCTGATTCTTCTAGGCGCTGGTTTTTAAGCTACATTCTTTCTAACTTAAACCCTAAAGATTTAAAAGAGCGCCCCTTATTGTCAGTCATTGATTTTAACGCTTCTTCTTTCTACCCCAAAAACGATGCAAATCTCTCTCTAGCCACCATAGAAATGACTTATCAAAACCCCATGTTTTGGCATGTCGGGAGGGTTGAAAATGAAGGCTTGAAAACGATACTACTGAGTAAAATCCCTAGTTTTTTATGGCTTTTTGAAGAGCTTAAAGAAGATTGCTTGCTTTTAAAAGAGCATGACATCTTATTGGATTATAAATTATTGCAACTCTTCAAACTCTTTGAAAACGCGCTTTTTAGCGCGCTATACAATAAGGTTACTCTGTGAAAAACCTCAACCGCCTCATTTATACGGACAATCTTGAAGAAAGCTTAGAAGAGGCTGCAAGCCTTTTCAAACACCACATTAAATTCTACACCGAGATCATTGAAAAAGACAAAAAGGTGATCAAAACTTTTAACAAGGACTTTAAAATAGAGCATGCCAAAGAAGTCCTATCCAAAGCCAACCTCAAACACAGCGAATTAAACGCTTTTTTAATCGCCGCTCCTAGCTATGGCATAGAAGCCCAAAACGCGCTTTTAAAAATCTTAGAAGAACCCCCGAATAATGTTTGTTTTATCATGTTCGCTAAAAGCCCAAACCATGTTTTAGCCACCATTAAATCCCGCCTAATCAAAGAAGACAAACGCCAAAAAATCCCCCTAAAACCTTTAGATTTGGATTTATCAAGGCTGGATTTGAAAGATATTTACGCGTTTTTAAAAAATTTAGACAAAGAAAATTTTGATTCCAGAGAAAATCAGAGGGAAAGGATTGAAAGCCTGTTAGAGAGCGTTAACAGGCATAAGATCCCCTTAAACGAGCAAGAATTGCAAGCCTTTGATTTAGCGATCAAGGCTAACAGCTCTTATTACAAGCTCAGCTATAATCTTTTACCCCTGCTTTTAAGCCTTTTATCTAAAAAGAAAACGCCATGATTGTAAAACGCCTTAACCCTGATGCGCTCAAAAGCGCTTTACAAAAAATAGGCCCAGAAAAGATCGCGCAAGATCGTATGCATCAAAAAGGCGTTAGCTTTGTTTTTGAAATCCAACACCTGCCCTTAAGCGCAACGCTCATTTTAAAACAAGAGGCCATAAGCGTTGGGGGCGATTTTGCCACGCCAAGAGATTGTATTTTAGCCAAAGAGCCTTTTTATGATGGGGTGTTGGTTGTGAGCGCTAGCCAATTAGAACGCCTTATTATTAAGTGCCATTCCCAACCCTTTGGGCTTAAACATTTAGCGCAAGAATTAAAAAGCCACCTCAAAGCCCCTAAGCCTAACGCCCCACAGATCATGGCAATCTTGAATCTCACGCCGGATAGTTTCTATGAAAAGAGCCGGTTTAGTAGCAAAAAAGCGCTTGAAGAAATCTATCAATGGCTAGAAAAGGGTATCACGCTCATTGATATAGGCGCGGCCAGTTCAAGGCCAGAGAGTGAAATCATTGATCCAAAAATAGAGCAAGATCGCTTAAAAGAAATTTTATTAGAAATCAAATCCCAAAAACTCTACCAATGCGCTCAATTCAGCATAGACACCTACCATGCCACAACCGCCCAAATGGCTTTGGAGCATCATTTTTCCATCCTTAATGATGTGAGCGGTTTTAATAGTGCTGCAATGCTAGAAGTCGCAAAAGATTACAAGCCCACTTGCATTTTAATGCATACTCAAAAAACCCCCAAAGACATGCAAGAAAATGTTTTTTACCACAATTTATTTGATGAAATGGATCGCTTTTTTAAGGAAAAACTAGAGGTTTTAGAAAAATACGCGCTACAAGATATTATTTTAGATATTGGGTTTGGATTCGCTAAATTAAAAGAGCATAATTTAGCCTTAATCAAGCATTTAAGCCACTTTCTCAAATTCAAAAAACCCTTATTGGTGGGAGCGAGTCGTAAAAACACGATCGGGCTTATCACTGGGCGTGAAGTTCAAGACCGGCTCGCCGGCACTTTGAGTTTGCATTTAATGGCGTTGCAAAATGGAGCGAGTATTTTAAGAGTGCATGACATTGATGAGCATATAGATTTAATCAAAGTGTTTAAGAGTTTGGAAGAAGCGGATTGAACCAAAATTTTTAGCTTTGATCCCACTAGGCGTTGGTCATCATCAAAACGCTATTTTTGATGATCAATCCTTGATTAACCCTAATCTTTAAAGAATCACATCCATCGTTGAAGGGTTGTTGTAAGCGTTTTGGTAGCGTTGCAAAAAATCGTTGTGGTTGGTGGCGTTAAAGGTTTGAAAGGCTTTTTTGTGCAAGCCATTTATCGGTTGTTTGGGGGCGTTTTCCACTTCTTTAGAGAATTTCCCGTTATAAAAATCCGTCAAACTATAGAGCGACTGGGCGGCAAGGCGTTTTTGGCTCTCATCCATTCCGGCCGTGGCCCTTAAAAAAGCCTCATACTCTCTATCGCTCATCAATTCTAAAACCAAAAAGCCGTAAGTCTCTCGCTTGTCAGGGTTAAAGGGGAGGTTTTCTGTTGGAGCGTCCTTTTTTTCTCGCTCTATTTTTTCTGTGCTTTCAATAGGAGCTAGGTCTTCTTTAGGAGCGTTTTTAGCGTTTAAAAACCCGTAGAGGTTAGAATCAAACTGATTGATAGAAGAAACAGCCATGCGAATTTCCTAAAATTGAATTTTACGCTAATGTTAAGCAAAATCCATTCCCTAATGAGACTCATAAAATTTAAAAAGCTTAAAAGAGTTTTCTAATAGTGGCGTTCAAACCCTTTAAAAAGGGTCTAGGAGTTTATTTTCAAAAAGGATTCGTGTTTTTATGTTTTCATATTTCTATAAGGAGTTTGAAATGCTGAAGCTTCTAGAATGATTCTAGATAAAACAAAAGGTAAAACTCCTAGAACATTGTTATAACATGATTTTACCAATCAATGCAACTTTTATGTTTTTAGAGCTTAAAAACTTTAAGTCTTAATTAGAGATTTTAGGTTAAACTACCCTAAAAATCTTTAATCTAATGAGCAAAAAGCATGCGTAATACCATTTTATTTGGCGTTTCAATGATACTCTTGGCGAATTTATGCTTTGGGATCATGAGCGCGTTTGTTAAAATCACAGCGGATTATTTTTCCCCTATGGAGAATGTGTTTTACCGCTCCATTACCATGACGCTTTTGCTCTTGCTTATTTATCCTTTCAAACCCTACCGCTTAAAAAGCTACAAACAAGGCGGTTTTAAAAAGCTCGCTTTTAGGGTCGTTGTGGGGGGCTTGGCCATGTTAGCGTTTTTTTATAATATTGAAAAAATTTCGCTCGCTACAGCGACGGCTTTCTCGCAATGCGCGCCTATTTATACGGTGCTTCTTTCCCCTTTTCTTTTGAAAGAAAAACTCAAAAGAAGCGCGTTAATTTCTGCATGCATCGGGATAGTGGGGGTGGTGTTGATCTCCGATCCTAGCGTGGAAAATGTGGGGCCGGTTGAAATTCTTATGGGCATATTGAGCGGGATCTTTGTGTCTTTAGCGTATATCACTTTAAGGGATTTGAGGGAATATTACGACAAACAAGCCGTGATTTTAGCGTTCGCTTTTGGCATGAGCCTTCTTGGATTAATAGGCATGTTTATTGATATTCCTTTTTTATCCACAGGCATTCATATCCCTAGAAAAGAAGACATTTTGTGGATTTCTTTAATAGGGGTTAGCGGGACTTTAGGGCAGTATTTCTTAACTTATGCTTACATGAACGCTCCTGCTGGGATCATTGCCCCCATTGAATACACCCGCATTGTTTGGGGGCTGTTGTTTGGGCTGTATTTAGGCGATACATTTTTGGATCTTAAAAGCTCTTTAGGGGTGGCTTTGATCTTATGTTCAGGCTTACTCATTGCCTTGCCCGCTCTTTTAAAAGAATTAAAAAATTTTAAATCATGCAACTAAGCCCCCTACAAAGCGCACTGTTATATTTCCGTTACTTTATTTATCCGGAAAAAAAAACAAGGAGCTTTGATTTAAGCGATTTAATTTTTATCATCATGGCTTTTTTAGTCCTAGCTTTGGGGCTGTTGATGAGCGAAGAAATTTCTATCAGCTACAATGAAGCGAAAGACTTTTTTTATAGCGATGTGTGGTTTGTTCAAATCGCTCAAAAAAGCACTGAAATTTTAGGTCAAAACGATTTGGCTTTGAGATTGCCTTTTTTGATCGCTCATATCATTAACATGTTTTTATTTTATTTGATAGGGCGAAAGATCTTAAAAAAGCCTAAAGACGCCCTTTATGTGGTATTGACTTACGCTTTATTGCCTGGAGTGAATCTCTTTGCGATTTTATTGGCTAAAAGCGTGCTGGTGTTAAACCTTGGGCTTTTGATTAGCTATTTATATATCAAAACCCAAAAAATCCCTTATTTAACCCTTAGCGCTTGCGCGTTTTTAGACGGCGCGTTTATCCCGCTTTTACTAGGGGTTTTTACCTACGCTTTAAGAAGACGCTATTTTAAGAGCGCGATCTTTATTTTGGTGGTTTTAATTGTGAATACCGCTCTTTTTAGCGGGAGTTTCAATAAGGGCTTGCCTAGCGGGTATTTTATAGACACATGCTTAGAACTCATGCTTTTATACTCGCCCTTATTGTTCCTCTACTACCCTTATACGCTCTATAAAGCCCTTTTGGATAAAAAGCCATCGTTACTGGCCTTTATGAGCGCGAGCGGTTGGCTTTTCCCTTTGCTTTTGAGCATGCGCCAAGAGATAGATTTAAAAACTTTCGCCCCCTTAGCGTTAATCGGCCTACCCTTGTTCATTAAAAGCGTTTTGAATAGCCTTAGGGTGCGTTTAAAGGAATTTAGGGGGCAGTATTATTTGCGCGTTTTTAGTTTGTATCTTTTAATGCTCACTGAAACGCTTTTTTTATGGGGGAGTAAAATTTCTGGCGCTAATGAAAAATTATTAAACCGGCATTTCTTAGCCAAAGAAGTCGCTACAGCCTTGCAATTAAGGGGCATTCATCAAATCCGCACTAACGATAAACAACTCGCTTTAAGGCTCCAATTCTATGGCATTAAAGAAGGGGGGAGGTTAAGACTGATCAACACTAAAATTTCTAAAAAACGCCCTGATATTGAAATCATCTACGCTGATAAAATTCTACAATCCTATAGTTTGGTGCGCCATTAAACCCATTCTTTAAAAAGCATTTTATCTAAAGAATGATAAAATACACTCCAAAAATAAATAAAATATGCGAGAAAAATCATGAGACTCAAACTAACCCATATAAGCCATATAAGCCATAAGATTGCCAACGACTTTATCCATTCAAAGCTATTAGAATTAAAAGCCCCTAGAGAATTATTGTGTGAATTGATAGAAGGGATTTTGGAAAAAAGCGTTAAAAAAGAAAACGCCATAGATGAGCAAGCCAGAGAGCTTTTAGAAGAAAACACCGATGAGATAGAATTCATGCGGATGGATGAAAGGCAGCTTTTTTGGATGATTAAAAGACAGATCGCTCAAAAAGAGGGCTTTCATTTGTTTTGGGAAGAAAGGTGTAACGATTTGTCGCACCAGATTTTGAATAAAATCTTAGATGAAGATTTGATCATGTTTAGCGTGTCTGAAAATTTGATAAGAAACTTGATTTACAAATCCATTGACACCTATTCTAAAGCGTATGAAAGCATTGAAAATGAAGTGCATGAAAAAATCAAGCATTACAAACGCAAACTCCCCGTAGGGAGCGATGAATACGAGTTGGTGTTTGAAAGGCTCTATGAAGAAGAATTAAGACGCAAGGGCTTTTTATAATGGTCTCTCTCTATTTAGAAAACGGGCTTTTTTTAAAAGCACAAAGTTTTGGGGCTAGCGGCACGCAAGTGGGCGAGCTTGTTTTTAACACTTCTATGAGCGGCTATCAAGAAGTCATTAGCGACCCTAGCTATAAGGGGCAATTTGTGGTTTTTAGCATGCCTGAAATTGGGGTTGTGGGCGCTAATTCTAAAGATGATGAATCCTTTTTTTCATGCGCAGGGGTTTTAGCGCGCCATTACAACGAATTTTTTTCTAATTCAAGGGCGGATTCTAGCTTGAGTGCTTATTTGAAAAAGCGCGGCGTTTTAGGGATTAGTGGGGTTGATACCAGGAGTTTGATCAAAACCTTACGCCATCATGGGTGCTTGATGATGGTCGCTTCCACGATAGAGCATGACAAAAACAAGCTTGAAGAGGTTTTAAAAAACGCCCCTAGAATCTCTCACTCCCCCCTAGTGTCTAGCGTTTCCACGCCAAAAATCATCACGCACCAGCGCGCTACTTTTGATTTCAAAACCCTAGATTACAAGCCTTTTGATGAAAAAACCTCTCATAAAATTATCGCGGTGTTAGATTTTGGGGCTAAGGGCAATATTTTAAACGAGCTTCAAAATGTGGGGTTAAAAGCCCTTATTTACCCGCACCACACTAAAGCTAGCGAGCTGATTAAAGCCTATGAAAAAAAAGAAATTAGCGGGATTTTCCTTTCTAACGGCCCCGGCGATCCTTTGAGCTTGCAGCAAGAAATTGGAGAAATCAAGCAACTCATTGACGCTAAAATCCCCATGTTTGGCATTTGCTTAGGGCATCAATTGCTCTCTATCGCACAAGGCTACCCTACTTACAAGCTCAAATTTGGCCATCATGGGAGCAACCACCCCGTTAAAAACCTAAAAACAAACGCCGTGGAAATCACCGCGCAAAACCACAACTACTGCGTCCCTGAAGCAATTGAAGAAATCGCTATCATCACGCACCGCAATCTTTTTGACAACACCATTGAAGGCGTGCGCTATAAAAACGCTCCCATTATTTCTGTCCAGCACCACCCAGAAAGCAGCCCCGGCCCCAAAGAGAGCCATTATATTTTTAAGGAATTTGTGGAATTGTTAAAGGATTTTTAGGGGTTTTTAAAGTAGCGCTTATAGAGGCTGAAAAGCGCTTTAAAAATAGATTTAAATCTTTTTATCAAAAAATCTCGCATTTACTCTAAATTAGTTTTCTTGCAATAGCATTCTCTCGCAATAATTATTATTGTTATTGCGACAAAACTTTTAGAAGGAGTTATTATGGGAAGTATCGGTAGTATGGGCAAACCTATTGAAGGGTTTTTAGTGGCAGCCATTCAGTTTCCTGTGCCAATTGTCAATAGCCGTAAGGACATTGATCACAACATTGAAAGCATTATCAGAACCTTGCATGCGACTAAAGCGGGGTATCCGGGAGTGGAGCTTATCATTTTCCCCGAATACAGCACGCAAGGCTTGAATACCGCTAAGTGGCTTAGCGAAGAGTTTTTATTAGACGTCCCGGGTAAAGAGACGGAAGCTTACGCTCAAGCGTGTAAAGAGGCGAAAGTTTATGGTGTTTTTTCAATCATGGAACGCAATCCTGATTCTAACAAAAACCCCTACAACACCGCCATTATCATTGATCCGCAAGGTAAAATCATTTTAAAATACCGCAAGCTATTCCCATGGAATCCCATTGAGCCATGGTATCCTGGGGATTTAGGAATGCCTGTGTGCGAGGGTCCGGGCGGATCAAAATTAGCCGTGTGCATTTGCCATGACGGCATGATTCCAGAACTCGCTAGAGAAGCAGCCTATAAAGGGTGCAATGTGTATATCCGCATTTCAGGCTATAGCACTCAAGTCAATGATCAATGGATTTTGACCAACCGCTCCAACGCATGGCACAATTTGATGTATACCGTGAGCGTGAATTTAGCCGGCTATGACAATGTCTTTTACTATTTTGGCGAGGGGCAAATCTGTAACTTTGACGGCACGACTCTTGTTCAAGGGCACCGCAACCCTTGGGAGATTGTAACCGGGGAAATCTATCCTAAAATGGCAGACAACGCCCGCTTAAGCTGGGGCTTAGAAAACAACATTTACAACCTAGGCCATAGAGGGTATGTGGCTAAACCGGGCGGAGAACATGACGCAGGCTTAACCTACATCAAAGACTTAGCGGCCGGTAAATACAAATTGCCTTGGGAAGATCACATGAAAATCAAAGATGGCTCTATTTATGGCTACCCTACCACCGGTGGGCGTTTTGGGAAATAATCCCTAACCTTGTATTTTTGCTAGAACCTGTTTTTAAAGGTTCTAGTTTCTCCCCTATTTTAATTTTTTCAATCAATTTTTACGAATGGTCTTCTATCGCAGAGCATGTAAGACGACCCATAATAAGCACGAGCGACCAAAAAAGCGCATAGCCTATGCAAAACCATGTTATTTTTGATAAAGACCACCACCACATTGCGGCTGATAGAGTGCTAAAATCCATAATAATGCCATAGCCACAATAGATCATTCCCGCTAAACATGCCAATTTATGAGCATGGTAGTAAGCGCTAATCCCAAAACCACCACCAAGATTGATAAAAGAATACGAGACCAAGACCCCATGACAACTCCTTAAACATCAAATGCTAGAGTATATCGTTTTTTTTTGTTTGTCAAGGGGGTTTATCAGTTAGATAGAGTGTTTTTAACGCTTATCTTTTAGGAATAAGCCAAAAACATTGCTTTTTATCATGAACCAATTATCGATCATCTAATATACCATGAATAGATATATTTGGAAATATTGAAGCGGAGCAAAAAAACACATAAAGAAGAAAATAATCCGTTACTTTCCAAAAAGACCACCCATTGAAACTCCAAATGAGACACACGCCTATCATGGCTACAACAACGATGCAAAATAACGACAAAAATCTTAAGCTAGAGATTAAAATTTTTTGCCCTTCTGTGAGTTTGTCTTTTCTAAACGCCTCTTGCAAACCTTTCTCAGCCAACGGCTTGACGCCATCAACGATTGGTTTGGTATTTGGGAAAAAAATACTGATAGCCGCACCTCCAATACCCATAGCAGCAGTAATGAAAGGATTGTTTTGATTGGGATCAGAATTTTCTATCTCTTCCATCTCTCTTTTTAAGCTCTTCCCAGAAAAGAGATATATTCCCCACGCAACCAACCATAAAAACACCACCGCAACAGAAAAAATAAAATGCGCCATGCGAGAAACCCTTTAAACATCAAATGCTAGAGTATATCGTTTTTTTTGTTTGTCAAGGGGGTTTATCAGTCAGTGGATAGTGTTTTAATGCTTATAAAACAATAGCGTTTATAATGATGAAAGTTTAGCCCCTAATTTTAGCACCCCTAACAAGCCTTCCACATTCAGCCCCAACCCCACACTCAAATTCTTGCTTGAGTTTTTAATATAGGGCTTATGAAAATTCTCTAAACGCACACAGCCCGCGCTTTCTTGCCACAAACCGCTCTCTAAATATTTTTCTATCTCGCTAGGATCAAACGCCTTTAAACGCGCTCTAAAAACCGACAGATCCAGCCATTCTAACACAGGAGAAATCAATGCAGAGCAAGTTAAAACCTCTATTTCATTGCCATTTTGGAGTTTTAAAAATTCAAGAGCTTCTTGCTTGTTTTGGGCTTTTCGTTGCATGCGATTACCCACGCTCACCACGCTATCAGCCACCACGATAACGCAATTATTCGCAAGTAACTCTTTAGCTTTTTCTAATTTCCCCTTGCACGCCAGATAGACAAACTCCTTAGGGTCTGTGGTTTTTAGGCTTTCTTCATCAAAATAGAGCGCTTTTTGTTCAAACTTAATCCCATGCTCTTTTAAAAGATTCGCCCTAGCGCTGGATTGAGAGCCTAAAATAAGCTCCATGCTATCTCTCTAAAGCTTTAAGAGCGGTATTTTTCGCTAAATTGAGCGCGGCTTGCAAATTTTCAATATCCTTACCCCCAGCGCTCGCAAAATCATCTCTTCCGCCCCCTTTGCCTCCTAAAATTTGCGCCACTTCATTAGCCCACACATTCGCCTTTATGGGCGCGTTTTTCACCCCGCATGCGAGAGTGATTCGCTCATTTTCTTTTTTAAACACCATAGCGAGCAATCTTTCATGCTTACTTTTCAATCGGTCAATCATTTCTTTAATGTCGCCTTGTTCCACTACGCCCACCACCAAACTCACGCCATGGATTTTTTCAATCGGTAAATCCATAGAAACGGGGGCTTTTTGGCTGTTTTTCACGCTCTCTTTAAGCTTGTTGATGCCGGCTATGACATCGTTATTTTTCAATAAAGTCTTAGCGTTTTTAAGCTCTTTATTTTCTTCTTTAGCCAGTTGGTAAAAGGCTTTCCCGCACACCGCTTCAATGCGTCTGACCCCACTACTCACCCCGCTTTCTTTTACAATCCTAAACCCCCCAATAAGCCCGGTATTTTCCACATGAATGCCCCCACACAATTCAATGGACGCTTCTTTAAAGCTCACCACCCGCACATTTTCAGCGTATTTTTCGCTAAACAACGCTAACGCTCCCTTATCTTTGGCTTGGTTTAAGGGCATATGCTCCACCTGACTTGTCAAATGTTTAAAAATTTGAGCATTAACTAAATCTTCTACTTTTTCTAACTCTTCATCATTGAGCGCTTTAGCATGCGAGAAATCAAAGCGCAATCGTTTGGATTCCACTAAACTCCCTGCTTGACTCACATGCGAGCCTAAAACTTCTCTTAAAGCGCTCTGCAATAAATGCGTCGCGCTATGGTGTTTGGCGATTTCTAAGCGCTCATCGCTCACTTGCGCGATCACTTGATCGCCTTTTTTTAGCGTTTTTTTGATTTCAAGGAGCGAAAAATTAAGCCCAAAAAAGTTTTTTGTATCCAACACTATAGCCGTTTCTTCATTGTCTTTTAAAAGCGCGCCCCTATCGCCTATAGCCCCCCCACCCTCAGCGTAAAAAGGGGTTTTTTCTAGCAAGACCCAAACTTCTTGGTTAGGCTTTGCATCGGTTATTTCTTTAAAATCGCTATCAAAAAACCCTAAGGCTTTAGCGCAACATTCTGTCGTTTCATACCCCACAAAAACATTGGGCGCATAAGCGTTTAAAATAGCGCTAAAATCAGCGTTATTTTGTTTGCCTTTCCATGAAGCTTTAGAGCGTTTCACTTGCTCTTGCATGCAAGATTCAAAGCCTTGCATATCCACGCACGCCCCATGACTTCTTAGCATGTCGTTCGTTAAATCCAAAGGAAAACCAAAAGTGTCATAAAGCTTGAAAGCGATCTTGCCATCAAAAATTTTATTTTCATTCAAATGCTCTAAAGACAAGTTAAACAATTCCATGCCCGATTCCAAAGTTTCTAAAAAGCGCTCTTCTTCTTCAAAGCATTCTTTCATTACCATTTCTTTAGATTCTTTCAAATACGCATGCGTGTTAGAAAATTGTTCGCACACCACGCCCACGACTTTGTATAAAAACGCTTCTTTCAAGCCCATTAAATACCCATGCCTTAAAGCGCGCCTTAAAATGCGCCTTAGAACATAACCACGGCCTTCTTTATTGAAATGCACCCCTTGAGCGAGCAAGAACGCTACCGCTCTTGCGTGATCGGCCACTACCCTAAAGCTTGGCTGAAACTCGCTCGTATAATCCAAACCTGTAAGCTCGCTGATTTCTGCCATTAAGGGCGCAAATAATGAAGAATCAAAATTATTGAGCTTATGTTCTAATAACGCTTGCACCCTTTCTAATCCCATGCCTGTATCAATGCTAGGCTTTGGCAAGGGGGATAAAACGCCATCATTAGAGCGTTCGTATTGCATGAACACCAGATTCCAAATTTCTAAAAACCTATCGCCCTCGCCCCCAAAATAATCCTCGCTCCCCTTAAAGTGTTTTTCGCCTTGATCAATGTAGATTTCACTGCAAGGCCCACAAGGCCCGCTATCGCCCATTTGCCAAAAATTATCTTTATCGCCCATTTTTTTAATCCTATCAACAGGCACAAACTTTTCCCATAGTTTAACGGCTTCATCGTCTTTTTCATGCACGCTGATATATAAATCTTTAGGCTTAAACCCTAAATTTTTGGTTACAAATTCCCACGCAAACAAGATCGCTTCTTCTTTGAAATAATCCCCAAAAGAGAAATTCCCTAACATTTCAAAAAGCGTGTGGTGTCTTGCGGTGTAACCGACATTTTCCAAATCGTTATGCTTGCCGCCCGCTCGCATGCACAATTGCGAACTTGTCGCTCTAGGAATGCTAGGGCGTGGCACAATCCCGGTAAAAATATCTTTAAATTGCACCATGCCGGCATTGGTGAAAAGCAAGGTAGCGTCATTAGGCACTAAAGGCATGCTAGGATAAACGGCATGCCCCTTATTGTGGAAAAATTGTAAAAATTCGTTGCGAATATCCATGGGTATTCCTTTTTGTTGTTTTATCGCGCATTTTAAGGCTATTTTATAGCTCTTTTAAGTTGTTTTTTTAAAAAGATAGTTTATTATACTTTAAACATCCAAAATAAAGGAGAAAACCATGTTCCATGAATTTAGAGACGAAATCAGCGTGTTAAAAGCGAATAATCCGCATTTTGATAAGATTTTTGAAAAACACAACCAGCTTGATGATGACATTAAAACCGCTGAACAACAAAACGCTAGCGACGCTGAAGTCAGCCACATGAAAAAACAAAAATTAAAATTAAAAGATGAAATCCACAGCATGATCATAGAATATAGAGAAAAACAAAAATCTGAACGCGCTTAAAGTTTGGTCATCTTGGTGAAAACACGCTAAAACGCTTTTTAAAGGGTGTTTTAGCTTTATCGCTTGGCTAGATTTAGTGCTTTGATTTGGATTAAAGCGTTAGGTTGTTTTCAACTTTGGCATTTTTTTAAAAAATGGGTTTTTAAAACTTTATCGTTTTAGCTCTCATTCTATCGCAAAAACTCATTTTCTTAAAGTTTTATTTTCTTGAGAATACAGAAAGCGCTTTGAAATCATTCTCTCCTTTTTAACCCCACTAAATCCTCCTAAAAGAAAGTGCTTTTTAAAAATTACCGCTTTTCCACTCACTAAAAAACTAAAAAGTATTTTGCATCAAACCCTCCCCCAAAAAAAAAGGGTTCAAAAAAGAAAAACTTCAAAAAAAGAAAGCTTTAAAAAAAGCCTTAAAGAAAGACTTCAAAAAAGAAAAGCTTTAAAGAAATCCCTTAAAAAGGGAGTTTCATAAAAGCTTAGTAAGCGAACACATAGTTCAAATACACGCTATAGAGCCTTCTGTATTTGAGTTCAGCCCCCATAAAGGAGTAGTAATTCGTGTTGATGGTGGGGATTTTAAGCCCTAGTTCAATGCCATGCTGAGCGGCATGATCGCTGCCTTTTTTCTTAGACCTGGCTAAATTCATCCTCACTCCCATGTTGAATAAGAATTGGAAATTCGCCACATTCATTTTAGCGTTATAGACATTATTCACGGTGGCTAAATTCACATACTCAGAATTAAGCCATGAAGTGCCCGCTAACGCAATCCCGCCAAAAAGCCCTACAGAAAGCTTGTTGTTTTTGCCTAAGAAATTGGTGGCTTTATCGTTGATGAAGTTATAGAGAGCGTCCGCTCCAAAACCATAAGTCCATACATCAGAAGCCGAGTTGAAAAAGCTGGATTTGATGAACGCATGGTTGTAGTCAAAAAAGCCGTAATACCTAGCGCCCCACTTTCTTTTTTGACCAAAAAATTGTTTGTAGCCCACTTGAATACCGATCCCATTCATCGCACCGTTGTTGGTTTGAGAGCTGACGATGCCCAATTTCCTAAAGGGGTTTCGCCCTAGTTCTTGGTTGATGGTTTGGACTTGGTTGTAAGCGTTTTGATTGAGGTAGTAATTGGTTTCTATGCCTTGCGGGCTATAGGGGTTATTCTTTTTGCTCACCACATTTTGCAAAGATTGAGCGTTAGGGACTTTGGAGAGCGCGGTGGTGATGCTGTTATAGGTGTTGCCCAATTCGCTGTATCTAGATTTGAAATGCACTAGAGTGTCAGCGATGTTTTCTGCTTGCTGTATCTGCTGTTCTTGAGTGCCAAAATGAGCGATGCTGTTTTTTAGATTCATTATGGTTTGCCCCACGTACGCGCAACCGGCCCCCCAAGTGTTAGAAGTTGTCTGACCTGGATTGGTGCCCCTACGCTCACCGCCTTGCATTTCATAGCACACCCCTAAAGAGTCATTTACAAAGGCTGTAGGGATTTTTTCAAAGTTTTTCACCACTTGTTCGGCTTGGTTTAAAATCTCCGCTTGCGCGCTAGCGTTAGCGAGCATGCCTTGCGCAAATTTAGCGTCTGTGTAGGGGTTGAATGTTTTTGCAGTGTCTAGGTTGCTCTGATTTTGCGCGTTTTCACTAACGATTTTGCTTTGCACGACAAGATCTTGCGCGTTAGCGATCATGCCTTGGATAGCGCTGATTTCATTGGCAAACATCCCGCACATTGTCCCATTGCCGCTTATCCCTTCCCAATACCCGCTACCACCATTCTGGAAGTTTGGGCATGCCTCATTTAGGGTAGTGATAATGACGCTCGCTTGCTTTAAAAGCTCTTGAGCGCTATTTTCTGTGTTGATCTTTTCTGTTGTTGGTGTTGATGTTCCTCCATTCCACGAGATTGAAATAGCTTTCCCATGACTCCATGGGTATATTAAAGGTTCATTTGGACTGCCACCCGTTCTTTTGTCTCCATTGATAGTGAAATCAAGTTTTGTGGTGGTGTTGCTAAGAACTGGGATCCCATCTCCATCAGATCCATTCGCTGTCAAAGCCTTTTGAATGATTTGATAGGCTCGATTGATTTTTGCATAATTTTCAGTGGATATAGGCCCACCATGTCCTGGCTGGTAATACGAATTGCAAGTGATGGTCGTCGTATTTTGTCCTGGCACATTATTAAAAGTTTGGATACCTCCATTCGCGCTCTCGTTACTGCCAGGACCACAAGCAGTAAAAGCGTAGCTTGTAACTTGCCACAACCCTACTGCAGCGTTCAATGCTAAAAGCACCGCCTGATAGGCGGGGGAGTTGGTTTTGACATCAAGCAAATTCCTAGAGCTTGAGCCTAGATTATCCCTTGCGTCGTTAATCGCGCTCGGATCAGCGGATAATTTGATCAGGGTGTTTAGGGTGCTGTAATTATTCAAAAGATTGTTCAGCTTTTCATAATTGTCTGAAAGCTCTTGAATGCCTTTAGTGTTTTTCACCATTTGAGCGGCCTCACCGATCTGATAGCCTACGCTTGTGTAAAAGCCGTCGTCTTCAGCGTGGAGCAAAAACGAGAGAGAGAGAGAGAGAGTAAAAGGGTTTTTTTCATGTTTTCTCCTTGAAATTAAAATGGTTAGGTGAGTCTTGTAAAATTATAAGATCTTATCACAAGATTTCGTTAATATAGCATGGATTGATAAGATTTTTGCACTAATTTGGTGTTTTGTTGTTTCAAAAAAAAAAAAAAAAAAGGGTTTTTGGGGTATTTTTGAGCTATTTTAAATGATTAGAAAGGTTTTAAAATTAGGTTTAATCAAGATAGCTATAAAACGGAGGTTTGGTTACTTGGTGGGATCGTTTTAGTTTTGGTTATAAAACTCTTAAGGGGGTATTTTAAATGGGATCGTTTTAGACTTGGCTGTAAGACTCTTAAGGGGGCATTTTAAAATAATGTTCTCACTAATAACGCTTAAGAAACCACCGCTAAAATCAAGCTTTTTTATTTTGTTGTGAAGTGCCCAAACACTAGAGATATTTGGGATTTCTGCTTGGGTGGTTTTAAGGGGGGATTTTTGTCGTTTTTACCGCTAGCGCCCCATAAAAGCCAGGCCAAGATTAAACAAGATTAAACAAGATTAAACAAGATTAAACAAGATTAAACAAGATTAAACAAGATTAAACAAGATTAAACAAGATTAAACAAGATTAAACAAGATTAAACAAGATTAAACAAGATTAAACAAGATTAAACAAGATTAAAAGGGCATGCCCCCCATTAGCCCTAAAAAATTTAGTGCTGTTTAAAAGGGCTATCCACGACTTTTTTCCTATCCACAATGTAGGGGATTAAAGCCATGTGGCGGGCTCTTTTGATCGCTACTTCCACCCTCTCTTGCCACTTTTTGCTATTGCCTGTCAATCTCCTTGGCATGATTTTATAGCGCTCTGATAGCGTGTGCTTGAGCATGTCTAAATCTTTATAGTCAATAAAGCTGATTTTAGCTTCAGTGTATTTGCAATAGCGTTTTGAATAGCGTTTTCTTTCCATAATTTCTCCTTAAATTTTAACCCTTAAAAGGGGATTTCTTCTTCATCAATATTGATTTCAGGCACGCTGTTTTGATACTTGGACGGCTGTGCTTGTAAATTCTCTTTAGCGTAAGCGTTTTGTGCATAACTTTGGGTTTGGCTGAAAGGATCTTGGCTAGGAGCGTTATAATTAGCGGGATAAGCGTTGTTGAAATTCTCATGCATTACGCTATCTTGCATAGCGTTTGCTTGGGGATTGTCTGATTTTTTATCCATAAATTGCAACGAGTCTGCTGTGATGGTGTGGCGGGAATTTTTTTTGCCCGTTTGATCCATCCAGCTCTCATAAGTCAAACGCCCTTCTATCAAAACGCTTGAACCCTTGCTTAAATACTGGTTAGCGATTTCAGCCGTTCGCCCAAACAAACGAGCATCTATGAAGCACACCTCTTCGCCTAGCGTGCCGTCTTGTTTTTTAAAACGCCTGCTTGTGGCTAAACCTATTGTAGCCGCAGCCGAACCGCTAGGCAAATATTTCAACTCCACATTCCTGGTCAAACGCCCTACCATAATCACTTTATTAAACATGATAAGCCCTTATTCGCTATGAGATCCTACGCTTTCTGCTTCCTCTGTGTGATGAGAATGCGTGTGTTCGGTTTTTTCGTGTTTTTCTTTGGCGTGTGATGGCTTTTTATTAGCCCTATCCACTAACGCATGCCACGCTTCTACTTCTTTCTTGCTTTCGTATTTGATCACAATGAAACGCAACACATCTTCATTGATGCGATACAATCGTTCAAGCTCTAAGATCATTGACGGCTCTGCTTTGAAATACGCCACATAATAATAGCCTCTTTTGTGCTTTTTGATTTCATAAGCCAAATTACGCATGCCCATATCCAGGCTCGTTTCAATCACGCCGTGATGCTTAGTGATCACTTCTTTATAAAACTCAATTTTGGATTTAATCTCTTCTTCTACTAAAGTAGGTTTGAGAATAAACATCGTTTCATAATGCCTCATCCATTCTCCTTGTGGTTGTATAGCCCTTTTTTTACTAAAAAAGAGCAAGGTCTAAAAAACTTTTGATTATACCTTGCTTTCGCTTGTTTTTGGATTAAATTGAGTTTTATTGGAATATTAAAGCTCAAAAATAGATCATTTTTCAAGGGTTGATGATTTTTTGAATGGGGGTCAAATACAAAAAACCCAATTCCTTTTGCCCTTGCATGCTTTGAATGTGCCATAACCTAAAAATTTCAAAAACCCTCTTATAGCCGGCTTCTTTCAAACGCAGGGCGTTTTTAGCGTAATTTTGGGCAATCTCTTTAGGGGGAGCGTAGCCTAAAACCTCTTTAGCATCCATTAAACCGGTCGTTTTAATATGAGCGAAAAATAAAAAAAGCTGGTAAAAATAGCGCTCTAACCCCCTTAAAATATCCGCATCTTTTTTGCCCTCTTTTAACAAATAATCATAAATATCAAGCACGCTTTTTTTCAAAAAAAGCCCTAAAATGAGTTTTTGTAGATCCATATCCCCCGCATTGGAGCTTAATTCTTGAATGTCTTCTAAAGTGATGGGTGCGTTTAAAATCGCTAGCTTGTCTAAATCGTTAAACGAAATGCTTAAATCTTCGTTATTGGTTTCAAAAAGAGCGTTTAAAAGATGATTGCTGATGTCTAAATGTAAAAAATTAGCCCTTTCTTGTAAGAATTTCAAACTCTCCCACGCTTTAGGGATAAAAAAGCGCGCATGGATTGCTTCATCTTTCAAGGGGCTTTTTTGGAAAAATTTAACGATAATTTCGCTAGTGTGTTTGTATTTTGTGGTGTCGCTTTTAGAATTATAAAGCCCTATGATAAGCCTGTTATGGCTAGGCCGCTCTAAAGCTTTTAAAAAAAGATTGATGTCATTTTCCTTAAATTTCTTATGCAAGGCAAAATCCAGTTTTAAAATGACTAAACTGCTCCCTCCAAATAAAGAATCCTGCTCTAAAAGGGTCGCAATTTGGCTTTTTTCATAATCGCTCGCATAAAAAAGCGAAGTTTCTGTGTCAGGGTTATTGCATTTAAAAAGCGCGCTAATCGTTTGAATATAATAATGGATAAAAAAATCAAACTCCCCATACAAAAACACCGCTTTAGGGAGTCGTTGTTTCAAATAATGGTCCAAATCTTTACGATACATGCTCTTTAATCCTTGTCTATGATTTCGCCTCTAACTTGCCCTAAAATCAAATCCGCATGCGTGATTGTAACGCGCACCTTTTCTAACGGCTTAAAAACCTTGTTCGTTTTGATCAAAACTTTAAGCCCTATAAATTCTTTTAACCCCACCACCACCCAATCTTTAACCTCCAAAACAACGCCCAAAAATTCTTTTTCTAAAAACTCTAAAGCTAAGCGGGCGAATTTGCGTTTGATAAAATCCCTTTCAATCAAAGCGACCTTTTTTTGTAAAGCGTTCAACTCAGCGCATAATTTGGGCGTTTCTTCTAACAAATACGAACAGCCTTTAGCTTGATGGAACAACAATTCTTTTAAAAGCCTGTGCAAGGCTAGATCGCTGTATCGTCTAATGGGCGAAGTGAAATGCGTATAGCTAGCAAACCCCAAACCAAAATGGCTTTCTTGCATGGGGCTATAAAGGGCTAAATTTTGAGATTTGATGATTAAGCGTGAAACTTCTCTTTCTATACTCTTTTCTTTGGCTATCTTTAAAGCATGCTCTAAAAAAGGAAAAAAACCCATGTTTTTAGGGCGCACAATCTCATAATCAAAAAGCTTAGCGTAAAGGCGTTTTTGCTGCTCCAAACTCGGCTCTTTGTGGGTGCGGTATATCCCCCTATTTTGAAAATGCTCATCTAATAACCTCGTGCTAGACTGGTTGGCTAAGAGCATGGCTTCTTCTATAAGAGTGTGCGCATCGCTTTCTTTTTCTGTTTCAATTTTTTCTATACGCCCTTCTTTATTCAAATACAGCTTGTTTTCAAAGGAATTGAAATTAAACCCCTTTTTTAAACGCTCCTTTTTTAACTTTAAAGCCACCTCTAAAAACCCTAAAAGGCTTTGTTGCAAATCTTTAGCTAAAGAGCTTTGATTAGCGCTTAAAAAATGATTGATTTCTTCATAAGTGCAATTAGCCCTAACTTCAATAACGCCTTGAGATAATCGGGCGTTCTTCAAATCGTCTAAAGGGATTTCATACACTAAAGCCAAGCGTTTTTCAAACGCTTTTAATGAGCATGCCCCTTGAGACAAACTCAAAGGCAGCATGGGATAGACGCTATTAGGGAAATACACGCTAAAACCCCTAATCCTAGCTTCTTTATCCAAACTGGAATGTTTCGGCACAAATTCGCTCACGTCAGCAACCGCCACAAACAAGGTATTTTTTTCTTTATCGTAAAAAATCGCATCGTCAAAATCTTTAGCGTCTTTGGGGTCAATGGTGATAAAAGGGAGGTGAGAATAATTGATCCTGTTTTTAAAATCGCTCGCTTTAAGTTGCGCGTAATGTTGGGCTAAATTCAAACAATCTTTTGAAAAATCCTTAATCCTGTCAAAAAGGCTTAAAGAAAGGTTTTCATCTATTAAAGGGTCTTCTAAGGCCCCTAAAATTTCGCTGATTTCACGCTTTTTAAGATCGATTTTTACCACGCAATGCCTGGGCAATTCTAATAAGGATCTTTGGCTGTGCTTTAAAAGAATGGGTTTTTTAAAAGGCTCTTTAAAAGGGATAGCCACAATCTGGTGATTTTTTTTAGCCAGGTAAGCTATTATCGTGTGATCTGCATTTAAAAGCGCGGCTTTAAAAAAGGCTATGGGGCGCTTTTTAGAACATTCTATTTTGCATAAAATCAAAGCGTCTGTTTTAAAAGATGGGGGTAAGTTTTTGATTAAGGGGTCTTTGGAGTAATTTTTCGCTAAAGAAATGAAAAACGCCTTATTTTCTGCCCATTCAATTCTGCCTATATCAAAGCCTTCTTTTAAAAAATAGCGTTCCTTGTTGCATCCAAGCGCTTCTTTTAAAACGCCCTTTTCTATTAGAGAAGCGAATGGTTTAGGGATCTTTTTAACCCCAAAAAACAGGCTTCTTAAAAACCCTTGCATCAAAAAACACTTCGCATGACTTCAAACGCTTCTAAATAAGGGATTTGAGAAGCGCTGAATTTTTCAAAACTTAAAGAGGCTTGATAGATGAGCATGTCTTTCCCGTCTTGAAAGGGGATTTTTAACTCTTTAGCCAGAGACAAAAAGGGCGTTAAAAACCCATACGCCAAATCATAAGCGAGCTTGCCCTCTTTAAAATACCCTTTCAAAACCTCTTTATTTAAAGGCAATTCGTTATTCAAACTCGCTGAAGTGGCGTTAATGATCAAATCAAAAGCGCTTTTAGGAGGATCCATGAAACAATCACAACCCAAGCGTTGGAAAAAATCCAATCCCCTAGCAGAGCGGTTCAACACGCTCACTTCCAAGCCTTGTTTTTGTAATTCGCACGCTAAAGCTTTAGCGCTCCCCCCAGAGCCTAAAATCAGAGCGCTCTGGTAGCCCTCATCTCCCAAAGAGAGCCAGAAACCCAAAGCGTCGGTATTGTAGCCCACAAGCTCATCATTTTCTAAAACAAGCGTATTGACTGAAGTGCATTCAAGCGCGATGCCCTTGATTTTATCGCAAACTTGAAACGCCCTTTCTTTAAAGGGTAAGGTTACATTAGCCCCACTAAGCCCCAAATGCAAAAACTCGTTTTTGATATGGCTTTCTAAAGGGAGTAATATAGGGTGGTAATGCCCCAAAAACCCTAATTTTTTTTGAAAAGTTAAAAAACAAGCGTTATGGATTAAGGGCGATTTGGAATGCTTAATGGGATTTCCAAAAACCCCAAAAGTTTTTAATTTCATTATTCTTTCATTCAGCCTTTTTTAAAAGTTTTAAAAACACATAGCCCTTTGTTTTGTTAGAAAATTCAATTTCAGCCCAATCGTTTTGGATTTCTAAAACCTTCACGCTTTTATTTTTTAAAAGCAATCCCAAGATTTTACCTTTTGTGCTAGGAAAAGCGCGCACATTCACGCCACTGACTGCGACTTTATACTCTAAAGGTTTTTTTCCCATTGTAGAGGTTGTGGGGGCTTTTTGATCATTTTGAACGGGCGAGGCACTGTTTTGTTTAGGCTCGTTTTCTTTTTCTTGCTCTTGTTTAATCTCTTGTTTAGTTTCTTGTTTTTGCGCGGCTGTGTCTAAAGGTGGCGCTGTGTCTTTGGTAGGGTTTTGTTCTGTGGCGGTTGTGGTCGTGTTGGCTTCTTCTTGTTTGGGCGAAAGCGCGCTGTTTTGGCGCTCTATTTCGGTTTTTTCTAAATTCTGGCTTATTGAAGCGCTGTCTTTTTTTGCATAAAAACCAAGCGCAACATGCACTAAAGCATACAACAACATAAACCCTAAAACCACCAAAAAAGGCCGCATAAAAAGTTTTAAAGAAGATTTCATTTCAGTTTTCATTCCTACCCTCAACGCTTTTCAAAATCAATCCTAGGGTCAATCACCACGCAGAGTAAATCGCTTATCAAACTCGCTACCAAACCTAAAAGCGTGAAAATATAAAGCGAACCAAACACGACAGGATAATCCCTACTCACAATGCTTTCATACCCTAAAAGCCCTAACCCATCCAGGCTAAAAACAATTTCTATCAATAAGCTTGAGCTAAAAAACATGCCCAAAAAAGCTTGCGGAAAACCCGCTACCACTAATAAAATCGCATTGCGGAACACATGCGCATAAAAAATACGCCCCACTGAACAGCCCTTAGCCTTAGCGCTTACCACATAGAGTTTGCCCATTTCATCTAAAAAAGAGTTTTTCACTAAAAGCGTAAGGCTTGCAAAACCCCCCAAAGAAATGCAAAGAACGGGCAAAGTGATATGCCATAAATAATCCTTGATTTTGCCTAATGCACTCAAGCTTTCAAAATTATCGCTCACTAGCCCTTTTAAAGGGAACCAGTGCCAATAATTCCCTCCAGCAAAAAACACGATCAACACCACCGCAAACAAAAAGGCCGGGATAGCGTTAGCGACAATGATCACCATGCTGCTTAGCACATCTAAAGGCTCGTTATTGCGTTTGGCTTTGAAAATCCCTAAAGGGATAGAAATAAGATAAATCAAAAGCGTGCTAAAAAGCCCTAACGAAATGGATACCGGCAATTTTTCCTTAATCAAATCTGTCACTTTAATCTGGCGATAAAAGCTCTCCCCAAAATCAAATTGCGCGTATTTTTTGAGCATGAGGAGGTAGCGCTCCCCTATGGGCTTGTCAAAACCATAGAGTTTTTTTAAATTTTCTATCAAATCGCTCTCCAACCCTTGAGATCCCCTATAGGTGCGATCTTTAACAACGCCTTGGGTTTCTTTGGACTGCGTGTTATTGATTTTAGCCATCATCTGCTCTATAGGGCCTCCAGGAGCCGATTGGATCAGAAAGAAATTAATAGTCATGATAGCTAATAAAGTAGGGATAATCAAAAGCAAGCGTTTGAGGATGTAAGCAATCATTTAGAACCCCTTTCTTTTTTTATCCACCACAAATACGGCGAAAATCCATAGCTAGGGCTGACTTCAGGCATGCCAATGTAATTATACGCTGCGATCCTGTAATTAGGCAAATAAAAATGCGGTATCACATAAAACCCCCACAACAGCACCCTATCCATCGCTTGAATGGCGGCCAATTGTTCCTTGTAATCTTTAGCATTAATGATTTTTTCAATCAAATCATCTACCGCTTTACTAGAGATTCCCGCATAATTCCTTGTGCCTTTTTCTTTAGCGCTCAAAGAGCCAAAATAAAAGCGTTGCTCATTACCCGGGAAAGACGATTGGCCTATCACCCCTACAATCATGTCAAAATCATAGCTTTTGACCCGATTGACATACTGGCTTAAATCCACTCTTTGGATTTTCATTTCAATCCCTAACACCCTTAAGTTTTTAGCAAAAGCTAGGGCCAGTCTTTCAAAGGCCGGGCTGTTTAAAAGCAAAGTGAAACTAAACGGCTTGTTATTCTTATCCACTAAACGCATGTTTTTGTAAGAAAAGCCCGCGCTTTTCAAAAGGTTTTGGGCGTATTTTAAATTTTCCCTCAAATTATAGCCCAAAACATCAGCCCCATCGGTTCTAGGCACGACATAAGGCTCTTTAAAAACCCTTTCATCCAAACTCTTTTCATAAGGGGCTAACAGAATTTTTTCTTCAGGGCTTGGAAGAGGGGGGGATGCATAAACAGAGTTGCTGAAAAAACTAGTGGTGCGCTTGTATTGCGAAAAAAACAAATTTTTATTCGCCCATTCAAAATCAAACGCATAAAATAAGGCTTCACGCACCCTTTTATCCTTAAAAATTTCCCGGCGCGTGTTGAAGAAAAACCCTTGCATGCCGCTTGGCATTTTATGGGCTATTAGGTATTTAGTGATTTTTTTATTGTCTATAGCTTTCCCCACATAGCCCCTAGCCCAAATTTTAGCCGTGCTTTCAATGCGCCAATCATACGCCCCGCTTAAAAAAGCCTGTAAAGCAATGGTTTCGTCTTTATAATACTCAAATTTGATCTCATCAAAATTGAATTGCCCCTTTCTGCTAGGCAAATTCCTCGCCCAATAATTAGGGTTTTTTTGGTAGGTGATTTTCTTACCCACATCAAAAGAAGCGATCACATAAGGGCCGCTAGAAACAGGAATGAGTAAGGGGTTTTTTTCAAAATAATCCTTTTGAAACGCTTTTTTGGAAAAGATTTGCAACTGCCCTAAAATGAGAGGCAACTCTTTATTTTCAGTGGTTTTGAAAATGAATTTAACATGGTGTTTGTCTAAGATAACCGCCTTTTTAACATCTTGGTAATACTGCCTATAAATAGGCGATCCTAATTTCATGATCGTATCAAAACTAAACTTCACATCGCTCGCTAAAATGGGGGCGTTATTGCTGAATCTCGCTCTTTTATCTATCGTAAAAATCACATAGCTGTTATCCTTAGCCACTTCAGCGTCTTTAGCGATTAAGGGGTATTCCGCAAAAGGTTCGTCCAAACTTTGCACCATTAAAGTGTCATAAATGAGATCCAAACCTTCGGCTTTAGTGCCTTTAAGCACAAAAGGGTTAAGGCTATCAAAAGTCCCTATAGCGTCATTCCTTAAGACACCGCCCTTTCTGGCGTTAGGGTTAGCGTATTCAAAATGCGTGAAATTCTCCTTATATTTAGGCTCTTCGCCTAAGTATAAATAAGGCGTAGCCTTAAGGAAACAAAACACCCCTAACCATAAACCTAAAATTTTCATCTAAACCAACCCCATCAATTCTTTAGCCTTTTGGTAAGTTGCTTGCGCTAAAGGCCTGGCTTTTTCTACGCCGCCATTTAAGACGGCTTTCACTTCATCATCGCTGATTTCTTTGTATCTTTCTTGGATAGGCTTTAAAGCCTGGATCACCACTTCAGCTAATTCCTTTTTAAAATCCCCATAGCCTTTATTTTTGAAACGCTCCTCTATGTTTTCTGGGCTTTCATCGCTCAAAAGCATGTAGATATTTAAAAGGTTAAAAATACCCTCTCTTTTTTCATCAAATGCAATAACGCCCATAGAATCAGTGGCCGCTTTTTTGATTTTTTTTACAATAATATCCGGCTCATCTAAAAGAAAAATCGCATGGTTAGCCCCTTGATGCGATTTACTCATTTTCACTTTTGGATCATCTAGCCCCATAACCCTTGCCCCCACTTTAGCGATCAAAGGCTCTGGCACTTTAAAGCAGTTCCCAAAATCCCTGTTAAATTTTTCTGCAATGTTTCTCGTGAGCTCTAAATGCTGCTTTTGATCTTCGCCCACTGGCACCAAATCGCTTTGGTATAACAAAATATCTGACGCCATCAAAATAGGGTAATTGAAAAGCCCCACATTCACGCTTTTAGGGTTTTTTAAAGACTTGTCTTTGAATTGCGTCATTCTTTGCATTTCCCCCATAGACACCTGACAATTTAACAGCCATGCTAAAGCTGCGTGCTCATCCACTTCACTTTGAATGAATAACCCCGATTGCTTGGGATTAATCCCGCAAGCCAAAAGCAATTTGACTAACTCATAGGTTTGGGATTTTAAAAATTTAGGCTCTATGGGTAGAGTGATCGCATGCGAATTGACGACGCAAAAAAGGTTTTCATATTCATCTTGTGCCTCTACCCAATGCTTGATCGCTCCTAAATAGTTGCCCAAATGGATTTGCCCGGTAGGTTGGATGCCTGAAAAGACTCGTTTTTTGTGCATGTTGTTTCTCGTTGGTTTAGTTAGTGTTATTGTAACCACCTAATTTTAATATTTTAATTTATCTTGGTTTTTAAGAGCGCTTGATCCCAGAAAAGAGTAACACTTCATAGCTCAATTTTTCAAACGCCATGTTTTGAAAAAAATGTTTTTTTTGCTTGAAACTCAGCGTTGAACCCCCCAAAAGACCGCATTTTTTAAGGTAATCCAAGCAATCTTGTTTGCGGTTAAAATAAAGAGCGAAGCGCTTGTTTTCCAATTCTATTTGAAAATGTTTAAAAGCGTTTTTGATTAAGGATTTGAGCGTTTTAAGATCCCTTAAAGGCGAAGGCGTGCCTAAAAACTCATGCACTTCATGCAAACTAAAATCCGTATGGATAGCTAGAGCCACCTCCTTACTAGAAAGAGCGATTTTTTCTAAAACGCTTTTTAAATCCCTTGCCCATTGTAAAGAAGAAGAAGACACAATCAGATCGTAATCGCAAAAAACATGCTCTTCAAAATCCGCATGCTCTAAAGAGATTTTTTGAATGTTGATAGAATGCGTGGGGTGTAATTTGAGCATGTTTATGGAATTATCCAAAGCGATAAAATCTTCAATCACAATATTTTGCCGCTCTAAAGCGTTAAAAACAGCCCCACTCCCTGATCCTAAATCCAAAACTTTAGCGTAATGTTTTTGTTTTAAAAATTGAACAAGACAGATAGCGATTTGTTGCTGGATATGAGCGAAGAGGTGATAAGTTTTGGCATGCCGATTAAATGCATGCTGATTGAATGCAAGCTGATTAAATGAATGAAAAGAGTCCAAACCACCGCCTTTAATACGCCACGCTTGAAATTAAAACTAAATTTTAGTGTATTCTTAGCAAATTTTAGATAAGATCAAGCGTAATTTTTTCTAAATTTTAGGCATTTAAGGAATCAGTGTTTATGACAAGCGCTCTGTTAGGCTTACAAATTGTTTTAGCGGTATTGATTGTGGTGGTGGTTTTGTTGCAAAAAAGTTCTAGCATCGGCTTAGGGGCTTATAGCGGGAGTAATGATTCTTTATTTGGCGCTAAAGGGCCCGCAAGCTTTATGGCGAAATTGACCATGTTTTTAGGCTTATTGTTTGTCATCAACACCATCGCTTTGGGCTATTTTTACAACAAAGAATACGGCAAGAGCGTTTTAGATGAAACTAAAACTAAGCTTTCGCCCTTAGTCCCTGCCACCGGCACGCTTAACCCTGCACTTAATCCTACATTAAACCCAACGCTCAACCCTTTAGAGCAAGCCCCCACTAATCCTTTAATGCCACAACAAACGCCTAACGAACTCCCTAAAGAGCCAGTCAAAGCGCCTTCTGTTGAAAGCCCCAAACAGAATGAAAAAAATGACGCCAAAGAGAATGGTATAAAGGGTGTTGAAAAAACCAAAGAGAACGCCAAAACGCCCCCAACCACCCACCAAAAGCCTAAAACGCATGCGACAACCAACGCCCATACAAACCAAAAAAAGGATGAAAAATAATGCTACAAGCCATTTATAACGAAACCAAAGATTTGATGCAAAAAAGTATTCAAGCTTTAAACAGGGATTTTTCCACTCTAAGGAGCGCGAAAGTTTCAGTCAATATTTTAGATCACATCAAAGTGGATTATTACGGCACGCCCACGGCATTAAATCAAGTTGGATCCGTAATGGGCTTGGATGCGACCACCCTTCAAATCAGCCCGTGGGAAAAAAACCTGCTCAAAGAAATTGAAAGATCCATTCAAGAAGCCAATATCGGCGTCAATCCTAATAACGACGGCGAAACGATCAAGCTTTTTTTCCCGCCCATGACAACCGAGCAAAGAAAACTCATCGCAAAAGACGCCAAAGCGATGGGCGAAAAGGCTAAAGTGGCTGTAAGGAATATCCGCCAAGACGCCAACAACCAAGTGAAAAAATTAGAAAAAGACAAAGAAATCAGCGAAGATGAAAGCAAGAAAGCCCAAGAGCAGATCCAAAAAATCACCGATGAAGCCATTAAAAAAATTGATGAAAGCGTGAAAAACAAAGAAGACGCGATTTTAAAGGTCTAAACCATGGATATTAAGGCATGTTATCAAAACGCTCAAGCGCTATTAGAGGGACATTTCTTGCTCAGCAGCGGGTTCCATTCCAATTATTATTTGCAATCCGCTAAAGTTTTAGAAGATCCCAAACTAGCCGAACAATTAGCTAAAGAATTAGCCAAACAAATCCAAGAAGCCCATTTGAATATTGAATGCGTATGCTCGCCTGCGATTGGGGGGATCTTGGCTGGGTATGAGCTTGCAAGGGCTTTGGGCGTGCGTTTTATCTTCACCGAAAGGGTGGATAATATCATGACATTAAGGCGTGGTTTTGAAGTCAAAAAAAACGAAAAGATTTTAGTGTGTGAGGACATCATCACCACAGGAAAATCCGCTATGGAATGCGCTAAAGTCTTAGAAGAAAAGGGCGCTCAAATCGTGGCTTTTGGCGCTCTAGCCAATCGGGGCATTTGCAAACGCACCCATTCTCACTTGAAAGCCCAAGAGGGCGCGTGTTTGCCTAGCCATTTACCCCTTTTTGCTTTAGAAGATTTTGTTTTTGACATGCACAAGCCTAGTTCTTGCCCTTTATGCGCTAGTAGCGTTGCTATAAAGCCAGGAAGTCGTGGCAACTAAAAAAAATAAAAAAAATAAAACTCCAGAAAAAAAGCAAGCGTTAGAAAGCCCTTTAAAAGGGTTGTATCTTTCTTTGCGCTTAAAGGCCTTTATCACCGATATTTTTATGATTTATACCCCCATGCTTTATATAATGACTTATGCGATTTTAGGGAGCGCGAAGGATTTTAGGGAAAACCAGAGCGCGATTTTTTTATGCCTGCTTTTTTACGCCCTAACGCACAGCTTTTTTATCGCTTTTAAATCCCAGAGCCCTGGCATGCGTTACGCTCAGTTTAAATTGGTCAAAAATAATGGCGAAAAAGTGGGCTTTTTTTTAGCGTTGTGGCGGTTTGTTTTGTGGGTGTTGAGCATGGGGTTACTTGTAGGGTTTGTTACGCCTTTTATTTTTAAGTTTTTTTTGCATGACAAACTCAGCGGCACTCGTATTGAAACCATCAAGGAGGAAACATGAAAAATTTAGTGATCCTAAGCGGGGCTGGCATTTCAGCAGAAAGCGGGATTAAAACCTTTAGAGACGCTGATGGCTTGTGGGAAGGGCATGACATCATGGAAGTTGCCTCGCCTTATGGCTGGAAAAAGAACCCGCAAAAGGTGTTGGATTTTTACAACCAAAGACGCCGACAGCTTTTTGAAGTTTATCCTAACAAAGCCCATAAGGCTTTAGCGGAATTGGAAAAACACTATCAAGTCCATATCATCACCCAAAATGTAGACGATTTGCATGAAAGGGCGGGCTCTTCTCGCATTTTGCACTTGCATGGGGAATTATTAAGCGTTCGCAGCGAGAAAGATCCTAATTTAGTTTATAGGTGGGAAAAGGACTTGAATTTAGGCGACTTGGCTAAAGACAAATCGCAATTACGCCCTGATATTGTGTGGTTTGGCGAAGAGGTGCCTTTGCTTAAAGAAGCGATTTCTTTAGTCAAACAAGCGCACCTTTTAATCATTATTGGCACTTCTTTGCAAGTCTATCCGGCCGCTAGCCTTTACACGCATGCGCATAAAGACGCCCTCATTTATTACATTGACCCTAAAGCTAAAAACGCCCGTTTGCCCCAGAATGTCCAATGCATTAATGAAAGCGCGGTGCATGCCATGCAAGATTTAATGCCCAAACTCATAGAAATGGCCTCTTAAGAGATGTTGAAATAATTTTTATTTTTTCAGCTAACGATTAGCAAAAACATGGTTTAATTGGTTTTCATTATTTGCTAATAGTTAAAGGAGTTTGAGAGTCTGATGCAAACCGCAGAAGCATTGAATCACCCCTATTTTGGCGTTTTTGTTTTGCTGGTATTCACCTTTTGGGTGTTTAACTTAACCTTAAGGATCCAAAGGTTTTTAAGCCGTAAAATGGCTCAAAAAAAGGGCGAAAAGCTCAAGCTCGCTCCCTATGAATGCGGGCCTGTGGCTCTCAAACAGCCTAATAGGGTGTCGCACCATTTCTATATCATGGCCATGCTTTTTATCTTATTTGATGTAGAAATCGTTTTCATGTTCCCTTGGGCGATTGATTTTAAAAAATTAGGCTTGTTTGGGCTTATTGAAATGCTAGGCTTTGTCTTCTTTTTAATGATTGGTTTTATTTACGCTTTAAAGCGAAACGCTTTGAGCTGGCAGAAATTAGAGGTGAAATAATGCAACAAGCACCGGTTGTTCTGAGCACTTTGGATAAATTATTGAATTGGGGGCGTTCTAACTCGCTTTGGCCTTTAACTTACGGCTTGGCGTGTTGCGCGATTGAGATGATGGCGACAGGGGGTTCAAGGTTTGATTTTGACAGATTTGGCACGATTTTTAGAGCGAGCCCTAGGCAATCGGATGTGATGATCATCGCTGGCACGCTCACTAAAAAACATGCCGAATTTATGCGTAGACTCTATGATCAAATGCCTGAGCCTAAATGGGTGATTTCTATGGGGAGTTGCGCTAACACAGGCGGGATGTTCAACACTTATGCGACCGTTCAAGGAGCAGACAGGATCGTTCCTGTGGATATTTACTTGCCCGGTTGCGCGCCGCGCCCAGAAACTTTACAATACGCTCTTATGGTTTTGCAAGATAAAATCAGACGCTCTAAAGCGATCAAACAAGACGCTCCTAAAAGGTTAGTGTGATGGTAAGAAAACAATCCCCCTATGAAGATGTGCAAAAACAATCGCGCCAGCATGACCCCTATAAAATCATAGAACCCACCCCTAAAAAATATTTAGAGGGCAGTGCTTATGAGGTCATTTATAACCACCTTTCTTACAAGCATGAGGTTTTAGACAAATATATAGAAACTAACACGGCGGTGTTTTGGATCAAAAAAGACGATATTTTTTCTGTCGCTACGATTTTAAGGCATTTGGGTTATGAGTGTTTGAGCGAAATGAGCGCGATAGATTTGTGCGCTAAAAAAGGGCATTTTGAATTGTTTTATCAATTTGTGGGTTTTAGCGATAGCTGTAAGAACCGCCGTAGGGTGCGCGTGAAGTGCGTTTTGTTGCCTAATGAGAGCGTGGATTCTTTGAGTTTTTTATACCGATCGGCTAATTGGAGCGAGAGGGAAGCGTATGATTTGCTTGGTATTGTGTTTGACAAACACCCCTATTTGAAACGCCTTATCATGCCGCATGATTGGGTAGGCCACCCCTTATTGCGTTCTTACCCGCTCAAAGGCGATGAATTCGCTCAATGGTATGAAGTGGATAAAATTTTTGGCAAAGAATACCGAGAAGTGGTGGGCAAAGAGCAGAGAGACAGCGCGAGAGTGGATGAAAAAGACACTTTCAATTTTGCAAAAATTGGCTATGAGCAGGGCAAGGGCGAAGAATTAAAAGAAGTAGAAGAAAAGCATGCGTTTAAGAAAATCCCTTTTGTCAAAGATTTGCACAAAATCGCCCCCACTATCTTAAAAAAGAGGCTATAAAATGGCTCAAAATTTCACGAAACTCAACCCTCAGTTTGAAAACATCATTTTTGAACATGACGACAACCAAATGATTTTAAACTTTGGCCCCCAACACCCCAGTAGTCACGGACAATTGCGCTTGATTTTGGAGTTAGAGGGCGAAAAAATCATTAAGGCTACCCCTGAGATTGGCTACTTGCATAGAGGCTGTGAAAAGTTAGGCGAAAACATGACCTATAACGAATACATGCCCACTACCGACAGATTGGATTACACTTCTTCTACCAGCAATAATTACGCTTACGCTTATGCGGTAGAGACCTTGCTCAATTTAGAAATCCCTCGTCGAGCGCAAGTGATCCGCACGATTTTACTAGAGCTTAACCGTATGATCTCACACATCTTTTTTATCAGCGTGCATGCTTTAGATGTGGGGGCGATGAGCGTGTTTTTGTATGCGTTTAAAACGAGGGAATACGGCTTGGATTTGATGGAGGATTATTGCGGGGCTAGGCTCACGCATAACGCTATAAGGATTGGGGGCGTGCCTTTAGATTTACCCCCTAATTGGTTAGAAGGCTTGAAAAAGTTTTTAGGTGAAATGCAAGAATGCAAAAAACTCATTCAAGGCTTATTGGATAAAAATCGCATTTGGCGGATGCGCTTGGAAAATGTGGGCGTTGTAACGCCAAAAATGGCGCAAAGCTGGGGTATGAGCGGTATCATGTTAAGAGGGACTGGGATCGCTTATGATATTAGGAAAGAAGAACCTTATGAGCTTTATAAAGAGCTTGATTTTGATGTGCCGGTGGGCAATTATGGCGATAGTTATGATAGGTATTGTTTGTATATGTTAGAAATTGATGAAAGCATTCGCATCGTTGAACAACTCATTCCTATGTATGCTAAAACCGATACGCCTATCATGGCTCAAAACCCGCATTATATTTCTGCCCCTAAAGAAGATATAATGACGCAAAATTATGCCTTGATGCAGCATTTTGTTTTAGTGGCTCAAGGCATGCGTCCGCCCGTTGGGGAAGTGTATGCCCCCACAGAAAGCCCTAAAGGGGAATTAGGGTTTTTTATCCATTCAGAGGGCGAGCCTTACCCTCATAGATTAAAAATCAGAGCCCCTAGCTTTTATCACATTGGGGCTTTAAGCGATATTTTAGTGGGGCAATATTTAGCGGATGCAGTAACCGTGATTGGCTCAACCAATGCGGTGTTTGGCGAGGTGGATAGATGAAACGCTTTGATTTGCGCCCCTTAAAAGCAGATATTTTTGAACGCTTAGAAGAATTGATTGAAAAAGAAATGCAACCCAATGAAGTCGCTATTTTCATGTTTGAAGTGGGGGATTTTTCTAATATCCCTAAGAGCGCTGAATTTATCCAATCTAAAGGGCATGAACTCCTCAATTCTTTGCGTTTCAATCAAGCGGATTGGACGATTGTCGTGAGAAAAAAGGCTTGATTTTGAGCGGCTTTAACTCTCTAAATTCTCCCTTAAGCGCAAGCTCTTCAATTAGCTTGAAAGAAGCCTATTATTTAGAAAAATTATCTCTTAAAAAAGGGTTTAAAATCAGTTACAAGATGACAAAAGATAGCTTAAACCTTTTAGAAAAAAGCGATTTGTGCGTTTTGTTTGGGGGATTTTCAAACGCTTGTTTGAATGAAAATGAACGATTGATTTTAGGAAGCATTAACCAATCAAAACGCCCCTATGCTCTATTAAGACCCTTACAAGACACAAGAGACTTGCCAGAAAATTGCCTTTTTGCGTCGTATGAAATCCACACGGAAGCGGCGATTTTAGCCTTGATTTTAAGGGGCATTTTGGAACAAACTTCCCGATTAAAAGGGCATGTTTTAGAAAAAATAGATGTGGGGTATTTAAGCTCTGAAGCGAACATGAGTGAAGAAGAATTACAAGAACTTATCGCTCTTATCATTAAAGCAAAAAAAAGGGTGCTTATTTTAAACAGAGAAATCACTAAGCATGCTGACAACGCTTTTTTATACACCCTTTTAAGCGAGTTGCAAAATTACCTAGAAATTTTGCATATCCCTTACAAAGATTCAAACGCAACAACCGTTTTTTATGATTTTAAAGATCAAGAATGGCTGCTAGAAACAGCTTTAAAAGAGGGCATTTTACCTTTTAAATCACAACTTAAGTCAAAAGATTTAGAGCTTTTAGAGCGAATGGGTGAGGCTAACGGCTCGTTTGTTTATGTTTCTTACAAGAGCCTTGAAACCCCTAAATTGTCTTTTTCCAAACAATTTAAGATCGCTAATAAGATTAAGCATTCTAAAGCGGAGTTTCAAATCTCCAATAAAACGCTAGAATGCGAGTTAGAAGAAAGCCCCCATTTGAAGGGCTTGATTGCGATTTTAGAAGGGGCGTTTTTTGACGCTTACCCTTATATCCCTATTTTATCCCACTCTCAAGGAATTTCATGATCACAATGAATATCAATGGCAAAATAATTGAATGCCAAGAGGGACAAAGCGTTTTAGAGGCCGCTAGGAGCGCTGGGATCTACATCCCTACTATTTGTTATTTAAGCGGTTGCTCGCCCACAGTCGCATGCAAAATGTGCATGGTTGAAATGGATGGCAAACGGGTTTATAGTTGCAACACGAAAGCCAAAAACAACGCCACCATTCTCACTAACACCCCCACGCTCATGGATGAAAGAAAAAGCATCATGCAAACTTATGATGTCAACCACCCCCTAGAGTGTGGCGTGTGCGATAAGAGCGGGGAGTGCGAATTGCAAGACATGACGCATTTAACCGGCGTGGAGCACCAACCTTATGCGGTGGCTGATGATTTTAAAGCGTTGGATTCATGGGCAAAAGCCTTGTATGACCCTAATTTGTGCATCATGTGCGAAAGGTGCGTAACCACTTGCAAAGACAATGTGGGCGAAAACAACCTTAAAGCCACTAAAGCCGACTTGCACGCTCCGGATAAATTTAAAGACAGCATGTCCAAAGACGCTTTTAGCGTGTGGAGTCGCAAGCAAAAGGGCATTATTTCTTTTGTGGGTAGCGTGCCTTGCTATGATTGTGGGGAATGCATTGCGGTATGCCCTGTGGGCGCTTTGAGCTATAAAGATTTCGCTTACACGGCTAACGCATGGGAATTAAAAAAGATCCATTCTACCTGTTCGCATTGTTCAGCTGGGTGTTTGATTTCTTATGATGTGCGCCATTTTGATACTCTAGGCGAAGAATCTAAAATTTTTAGGGTGCTTAATGATTTTTACCATAACCCTATTTGTGGGGCAGGCCGTTTCGCTTTTGATGTGAGCTCTAGCCCTAAAGGCAGTGCTAATCTTAAAGAAGCGCAAAACGCCCTCAAAGAATGCGAAGCGGTGCGAATAGGTGGGGACATTACGAATGAAGAAGCGTTTTTGATAGAGCGCTTGAGGAAAGAGCTTGGTTTTAAAATCTATAACAAAGATGCGTATCGTTTCCAGCAATTCTTAAAAGTATTGGGCGAAGTTAAACGCCCTAGTATTGAAGAGATTAAAACTTCCAATTTAGTCGTTACGATAGGATCTTCTATCAAAACAGAAAACCCTTTAGTGCGCTATGCCATCAATAACGCTCTCAAACTCAATAAAGCTTCTTTAATCGCTATGCACCCTATTAAGGATAACGCGCTAGTGAATTTGTGCCGAAGCTCTTTTTGCATCACCCATGAAGTGGGGGCTGAAGAAATCCTTTTAGGCATGCTTTTAAAGATGCTCAACATTGAAAGCGCGGCTCTAAAAAGCTTAGAAGATTCCAAGCAAAGCATTGTGGATGAAGCGGCTCTTAAAGCCTTAGAAGAAGAGCGAAAAAAAGCTTTAGAACAAGCCGAGCAAGGGTGCAGTATTGGAGAAAATAAGGCAGAAAATCAAGAAGAGAATAAAACAGAAACGGCTACCCCAAAAGAAGAAAATCAAGAAGAAGCAGCTGCTCCAAAAGAAAATCAAGAAGAAAACAAGACAGAGGTTAAAGAAGAAAGCATTGAAGTCCCTACCAAAACCACTTATTTGTTGCTTGAAGAAGCGGGCATCAATTTAGAAACTTATGAAAAAATTCTCGCTCTTTTGCAAAAATCAAATAACACCTTGCTGGTGGTTGGCGAAGAAATTTATAGCCACAAACAAGCCCACAATATCGCTAAAATGTTGCGTTTATTAGCCCAAAAAAGCGCTATTAAACTCATTCTTATCCCCCCAAGCGCGAACGCTTTAGGCATCGCTTCTATTTGTCAATTGAGCGAAGAAATTTTTGAACATGAAAAAATCGTAGGCATTCGCGCTCAAGGGGATTTCACTATCAATAGCGACGATAGGGTTTTTGGGAAAGGTGCTCTCAGCAAAGTGGATTTTATTTTGCCCAGTCTCAACCAGATAGAAGGCACGATCACTAATGTTGAAGGGCGTGTGTTGCCCTTAAAACCGGCTTTGAGGTTTGAAGGCTATGATTTGAGCGATATCATGCAAGGCTTTGGCTTTGTGGAAGAAAACCTCATAGAATGCACCCACAAACTCCCTACAGAAGCGGGCTTTAAAGCCATAGAATTTGATTATCTAACCAATTATTTCACTAACGACAGGGCTAATCATAGGGGCTATTTATTAGGAACAAGCCATTTTGAAAACAGCGCTAAAGAATGCGAAACCACAGAATGCGAGCCTATCAAGCCTTTAAAAGAAAAAATCGCTTTCAACGCGTATTTAAAATACCCAGAAACGCAATTCAATAACGCTACCAATAAAAGCGAGAATTTGCAATTAAAAGCCGGTGTCTATGTGTCTAAAGCTTTCTTAAAAAAATTGAATAAAGAAGTGGGGCAAAACATCACTTTATCTAAAGAAGAAGAGGAATTAACAGGCGTTTTGTATCTTGATGAGAGCTTGGATCAGGAGGTGTTTGTCATTTCGCCTTCTCTTTTGACAAACCATTCTAACTTTTTTAGAGAGGGCGTGTTTGATAGCGTGGATTTAAAGGAGCAAGCATGAGCGCTTATATCATTGAAACCTTGATTAAAATTTTGATTTTAGTCGCTGTTTTTTCGGCTTTAGGAGGCTTTGCCACTTATATTGAAAGGAAAGTGTTAGCCTATTTCCAACGCCGTTTAGGGCCTTGTTATGTGGGGCCTTTTGGGCTTTTACAAGTCGCAGCAGACGGCATTAAGCTTTTCACTAAAGAAGACATTATCCCCCAAGGTGCGAATAAGTTTATTTTCACGCTAGCGCCCATTATTGCGATGGTGAGCGCGTTTGTGTCCATGGCGCCTATCCCCTTTTTCCCTAATTTCACTCTGTTTGGCTATGAGATTAAGCCCCTTATTTCTGACATCAACATTGGCTTTTTGTTTTTCTTAGCCGTGGGCGCAGCAGGGATTTATGCACCTATTTTAGCCGGGCTTGCCTCTAATAACAAATACTCTCTAATTGGCTCCGCAAGAGCGACGATCCAACTGCTCAGCTTTGAAGTGGTCAGCACCTTAACCATTCTAGCCCCCTTAATGGTGGTAGGATCGCTCTCTTTAGTGGAAATCAATCATTACCAAAGCGGTGGGTTTTTAGACTGGCTTGTGTTTAAGCAGCCTCTAGCGTTTGTTTTGTTTTTGATCGCAAGCTACGCTGAATTGAATCGAACCCCCTTTGACTTGTTAGAGCATGAAGCCGAGATCGTGGCGGGGTATTGCACTGAATACAGCGGCTTGAAATGGGGCATGTTCTTTTTAGCGGAATACGTGCATTTATTCGCTTTTTCTTTTGTGATTTCTATTGTGTTTTTTGGCGGGTTTAACGCATGGGGCTTTATCCCTGGGGGAATAGCGATTTTAATCAAAGCGGGCTTTTTTGTCTTTTTGTCCATGTGGGTTAGAGCGACTTATCCGCATGTAAGGCCCGATCAGTTGATGAACATGTGCTGGAAAATCATGCTGCCTTTAGCGCTATTGAACATCGTGCTAACGGGCATTGTTATTTTAATTTAAGGAGGTTTTATGGCCAAACAAGAATACAAGCAACTTCCTAAACGAGCCGAAATCCATAGCACGACCGAGCAGTTTAAAGACACCATTAAAACGAGCTTGGGTTTGGATCTATTCAAAGGGTTAGGACTTACGATCAAGGAATTTTTTAGCCCAAGCGTAACCATCCATTACCCTATGGAACAACTCCCTTTAAGCCCACGCTATCGCGCGGTGCATAATCTGCAACGGCTTTTAGACTCAGGCTCTGAAAGGTGTATAGGTTGTGGGCTGTGCGAAAAGATTTGCACGAGCAATTGCATAAGGATCATCACGCATAAAGGCGAAGACAACCGCAAAAAGATCGATTCTTACACGATCAATTTGGGGCGTTGCATTTATTGCGGGTTGTGCGCGGAAGTTTGCCCAGAATTGGCGATCGTTATGGGGAATCGGTTTGAAAACGCCAGCACCCAACGCTCCCAATACGGCTCTAAAAGCGAGTTTTTAACGAGCGAACAAGACGCTAAAAACTGCTCGCATGCCGAGTTTTTAGGCTTTGGTGCGGTAAGCCCTAATTACAATGAACGCATGCAAGCCACCCCTTTAGATTATGTCCAAGAGCCCTCAAAAGAAGAATCCAAAGAAGAGTCTCCAACAAACCCAGAAAGCCATAAAGGGGATGAAAATGTTTGAAACCATTGCCTTTTATTTCTTTGCGATCCTTACTTTGAGCATGGCGTTAGTGGTGATCACCACCACGAATATCCTCTATGCCATTACCGCTCTTGCTAGCAGCATGGTTTTTATCTCTGCTTTTTTCTTTTTGCTAGACGCTGAGTTTTTGGGCGTGGTACAAATCACGGTATATGTGGGCGCGGTCATTGTGATGTATGCGTTTGGCATGATGTTTTTCAACTCCGCTGCAGAAGTCGTTGAACGCAAGCAAAGCCCTAAAATCCTGTGTGTGCTTTCATTTGGCGTGGCGCTGTTGCTCACCTTGATTTTAAGCGCTCCTAGCATTGGCGAAAACCTTTCTAATCAAGTCAATTCCAACGCTATTGATACGCAAATCCCCAACATTAAAGCGATTGGTTATGTGCTTTTCACCAATTACCTCATTCCCTTTGAAGCGGCGGCTTTAATGCTTTTAGTCGCTATGGTTGGAGGCATCGCTACAGGGATTCAAAAAATCCATGGGAAAAATCACACGCAATTTATAAAGGAATCTCTATGATAGGGTTGAACCACTATTTGATTGTTTCAGGGTTGCTCTTTTGCATTGGCTTAGCGGGCATGCTGAAACGCAAAAACATTCTATTACTCTTTTTTTCTACAGAAATCATGCTCAATGCGATCAATATCGGTTTTGTAGCGATCTCTAAATACACACACAATTTAGACGGGCAGATGTTCGCGCTCTTTATTATCGCTATTGCCGCTAGTGAGGTGGCTATTGGTTTGGGCTTGGTGATTTTGTGGTTTAAGAAATACAAGAGCTTAGACATTGATTCTTTAAACGCTATGAAAGGTTAAGCATGCAATATTCTTCTTTGCTGTCAGTGGTGTTGTTTTTGCCCTTAATCGGTGCAATTTATGCGGGGCTGTTTGGGGCTAAAGCTAAAGCGTTGCATGTGGGCGTTTTCAATTCTTTGTGCGTGTTGGTTTCTTTCATTGGTGCGGTGGTTCTTTTCGTTCAAGCATGGCATCATCAAAGCTATGAAAAATATTTATTTGACTGGATCGTGGTGGGGAATTTTAAAGTCGGCTTTTCCCTCATGCTGGATAATATCAATGCAGTCATGATTGTCGTGGTCACTTTAGTTTCTTTCTTAGTGCATGTGTATTCTATAGGCTATATGGAGCATGATACAGGGTTTAACCGCTATTTTTCCTACCTTAGCGGCTTTGTGTTTTCCATGCTGGTGTTGGTGTTGAGCGATAATTTCTTAGGGCTTTTCATTGGCTGGGAAGGGGTGGGGCTATGCTCTTACTTGCTCATTGGCTTTTGGTATCATAAAACAAGCGCGAATAACGCTTCTATTGAGGCCTTTGTGATGAATCGAATCACGGATTTAGGCATGCTCATGGGGATTATTTTGATCTTTTGGAATTTTGGCACCCTCCAGTATAAAGAAGTCTTTAGCATGCTCAATAACACTGATTATTCCATGCTCTTTTACATTAGCGTGTTTCTTTTCATTGGTGCTATGGGCAAGAGCGCTCAATTCCCTATGCACACATGGTTAGCCAACGCTATGGAGGGGCCTACGCCGGTGTCCGCTCTCATCCATGCAGCGACGATGGTAACCGCTGGGGTGTATCTAGTCATCAGAGCCAATCCCTTGTATAGCGCGGTGTTTGAAGTGGGTTATTTTATCGCATGTTTAGGGGCGTTTGTGGCTCTTTTTGGAGCGAGCATGGCCTTAGTCAATAAAGATTTAAAACGCATTGTGGCTTATTCCACGCTTTCTCAATTAGGCTATATGTTTGTAGCGGCCGGTCTTGGGGCTTATGCGATCGCGCTTTTCCATCTCTTTACGCATGCGTTTTTCAAATCCCTCCTTTTCTTAGGCTCAGGGAATGTCATGCATGCGATGGAAGACAATCTGGATATTACTAAAATGGGCGCTTTATACAAGCCTATGAGGATCACAGCTGTCTTTATGATTATAGGTTCGGTAGCTTTGTGTGGGATCTACCCCTTTGCGGGCTATTTCTCCAAAGACAAGATTTTAGAAGTGGCTTTTGGGATGCACCACCACATTTTATGGTTTGTTCTTCTAATTGGGGCGATCTTTACCGCTTTTTATAGCTTCAGGCTCATCATGCTGGTGTTTTTTGCACCCAAACAGCACGAAATCAACCACCCCCATGAGGCTCAAAATTTCATGCTCTTAAGCATGCTGCCGTTAGGGATTTTGGCGGTCATTGCCGGGTTTTTTGAAGAGCCGTTTTTTCATTTCATCTCTCAAGTGATCCCTAGCGTTGGAGAGTATCTAGTCCCGCTCGCTCTTTTAATCAGTATCACCACCATAGTGGTGTTATTGAGCATCGCCTATGCCATATTTAAATATAAAAATGGTATCACTTCCAAAAAAGAGGGGGGCTTTTTATACAAGCTCTTGCTCAACCAATACTATATCCCGCAACTTTATCAAGGGATTGCAAAAGTTTTTAGTGCTATCGCTTCATTCTTGCACCAAGTCGTGGAATTAAGGATCATTGATGCGGTAGTGGATACTATAGGAAGAAGCGTTTTTGTTATAGGGCGTGTGTTTAGAATCAGTCAAGATGGGAATTTAACCTCCATGCTGCGCTTCATGGTGGCCGGGGTTTTAATTTTGTTAGCGTTTGTGGCTGTTTTTTGGAGATAAACAATGCAGTATTTACATGCACATCTTTTAAGCGTGGTGATCTTTTTCCCCATGCTGAGCGCGCTATTAGCGTTCTTTATGAGCGATCAAGCGAGCAGAGCGTATGCGATTGTCATCGCTTTGATTGAATTGTTATTAGTCTTGTTGTTGTGGCATGGGTTTGATATTCAAACAGCGGGCATGCAGTTTGAAGAAATGAAGGAATTGATCTATCAAATTGGCGTGAATTACCATGTGGGCGTTGATGGCATCGCGCTCTTTTTGTTGCTCTTAAACGCTATCGTGGTGTTATTGTGCGTGATTTATGTCAAAGAGCATCGTAAAGACTTTGCGATCTGTCTTTTATTGTTAGAGGGGATTTTGATGGGCGTGTTTTCTTCTCTTAATATGATCTTTTTCTACGCTTTTTGGGAAATCTCGCTCTTGCCGGTTTTATACCTCATCGGTCGTTTTGGCCGTAACCATAAAATCTATTCTGGCATGAAGTTTTTCCTCTACACCTTTTTAGCGTCATTATGCATGCTCTTAGGCATTTTATACATTGGGTATTACTACGCTAGCAATTACGGTATGATGAGTTTTGATATTTTAGACTGGTATCAGTTGAACTTTTCTAGTGGGGTTAAAACCTGGCTCTTTGTGGCTTTCTTAATAGGGATTGCGGTTAAAATCCCGCTCTTTCCCTTACACACATGGTTGCCTTATGCGTATTCTAACGCTCCTACTTTAGGTTCTGTCATGCTTTCAGCCTTGCTTTCTAAAATGGGGACTTACGCCTTATTACGCTTCTTGCTCCCGCTTTTTCCTGAGCTTTCAGAGATTTATTTAACCCCTATAGCCATTGTGGCGCTATGCATGATCATTTATGGAGGTTTTTTAGCTTACGCTCAAAAGGATTTAAAAACCCTCATCGCTTATAGCTCGTTCTCGCACATGGGAGTCGTGGTGCTTGGGGTTTTTTCTTTCAATGTTGAGGGGGTTTCAGGGGCGGTGTTTATGATGTTTGCGCATGGTATTATCGTCATGGGATTGTTTTTGCTCGCTGGTATCTTGGAAGAGCGCGCCAGCAGTTTAGAAATCGCTCGCTTTGGATCGATCGCTAAAAGTGCTCCTGTTTTTGCAGCCTTTTTTATGATCGTTTTAATGGCGAATGTGGGTATGCCTTTAAGCATTGGTTTTGTGGGAGAGTTTTTGAGCTTGTTAGGGTTTTTTGCCACTTACCCTCTTTTGGCTATCATTGCCGGGACAAGCATCATTCTCTCAGCGATTTACATGCTCACTTCATATAAAGATGTTTTCTTTGGTAATTTGAAAGCCGGGAACAATCAAATCAGCGTATTTGAAGATTTGAACGCTCGTGAGGTAGGGGTTTTGAGCGTGATTTTAGCTTTGATTTTAATTTTAGGGATTTATCCTAAAGCGCTTTTAAAACCGATTGAGCAAGGCTCTAAGCAGCTTTTAGAGGTGATAGAAATCCGCTCGCTCCCTTTTTTAGGTTCATTGGACACTAAGATAAAAGAGGTCTCTTATGTTAATAGATAGTCTCCACATCTCTTTTGATAGCTTTAATTTTGAGAGCATTTTGCCCATGCTGGTGTTGGTGTGTGGGGGGATTTTCACGCTCTTAATCAACGCTTTCACTTCCAGGTTTTCACGCAATTTGAATGTGTTTTTATGCATGCTCTTTTTGGTTTTGGATTTTTTGGTGGTTTTAGGATTAGAAGAGCAAGAAAACGCCTTTTTTGGGTTTTTGAGCTTGGATACCCTCTCGCTCATCTCTCAAAGCATTGTCTTGATTTCAGCCTTTTTGCTCATTTTCTTAGCCCTTTCAAAAGAGCGCTTCAACGAATTTCAAACCGCTGAATTTTATTCCTTATATTTGTTTATTGTCGCTGGCTTTCAGTTCATGGTTTCAAGCAACCATTTGTTGTTAATCCTTATTGGGTTAGAGACAGCGTCCTTACCTCTTTGTGTGTTAATGGCGTTGAGCGACAAACGCTACGGCTTGGAAGCAGGGATCAAATATTTCACTATGGGGGCGATGGCGAGCGCGTTTTTTGCTATGGGGGCTATGGCTTTTTACTTGCTTACAGGGAGCTTGAATCTTGAAGTCATTACCCTATACTTACACACTGAGGGCGTTACAAACCCCATGCTCTTTGCGATGGGCGCTATTTTTTTGATTGGAGCGATTGGCTTTAAGGTTTCTTTAGTGCCTTTCCATACCTGGATGCCTGATGTGTATGAGGGCAATAACCCAGTCTTTGCGAGCTATATTTCCATTGTGCCTAAAATCGCTGGTTTTGTGGTAGCCACTCGCCTTTTTGGGGCGTTTATAGACACTCATACCGCTTGGGTAGAAGACATTTTTTATGTTTTGATCCTTATGACTATCACCATCCCTAATTTCATTGCTTTATGGCAAGAAGATGTCAAAAGGATGCTCGCTTATAGTTCTATTTCGCATTCTGGGTTCGCTTTAGCGTGCGTGTTTATCCACACTGAAGATAGCCAACAAGCGATGTTTGTTTATTGGTTCATGTTCGCCTTCACTTACATTGGGGCTTTTGGCCTTTTATGGCTCTTAAAAAGCCGGGAAAAAACATGGGATGAACGCTACGATCACCCCTATTCTAAATTCAACGGCCTTATCAAAACCCACCCTTTAGTGGCGATCTTGGGCGCTATTTTTGTTTTTGGGTTTGCAGGGATCCCGCCTTTTAGCGTGTTTTGGGGGAAATTTTTAGCCGTTGAAAGCGCTTTAGAGAGCAATCACATTCTTTTAGCGGTGGTGATGTTAATTAATAGCGCGGTGGCTGCGTTTTATTATTTCCGTTGGCTCGTGGCGATGTTTTTCAATAAGCCCTTACAAAGCTACGCTCAAAGCGATATTTACACCCAAAACGCTACCATGCCCATTTATGCGGTCATTATTGCCATGGCGTTAGCATGCTTGTTCTCTGTTTTTATGATGCGAGGGCTTTTAGAGTTTGTGGCTTAAGTCAAAAATCTTTCTTTTAATGGGCTTACTCTCCCATTCGCTCAACGCCTTAAGCCTCACGCTCACGCAAGGCAAGGAAGGGGGGGAAGATTTTTCGGTTTTAACCTTACGACACAATAAGGCGTTTTCTTGTTTTTATACCAATGAAAAACCGCCAAGCGGGATTGAAGCCTCTCTATCCATTATACACGCTAAACGCCCCATAGAATGCATGATAGACTCTATCCCTAAGGAGGGTTTTACCCCTTTAGAAAACGCTTTTTTCAATATCACCTATTCCATGCGCCAACAACAATTCATTTTACACATCAAACCCAAAGTGATGCGAAGACTCACCCTTTTTTCTTTTGACAGGGATTATAAAAAAGCGATCCCCCTTTTTGTGGAAAACGATCCTAAAGCCAAAACGTGGCAAATCATAGGCTATGATCAAAATATCCCTTTTTTGAGCGAAAAAGACAACGCTCAAAAAGGCTTGAATTTCCCCATTGTCATTAAAGACGCTCAAACCCCTATCATTCAAGAACTGGATGTGAATAACAAACCCCTACTCACCACAAAGGGCTATGACTTAAACGCTTATTTAGAGGCTAAAAAACAAATGGATTCGCAAGCCTATTTTGACGCTTTACGCACGATCAGCCGTGCGTTTAAAAACTACCCTCAAACGATGTTTAAAAAAGATTTGTATTTATTAGAAATTATCGCATTAGGCCAATTAGGCATTAAAAAATCCTTACTCATAGACATTGGCACCAAGTGGATTAAAAATTACCCGACTGACCCCAATATCCCTGAAGCGCTATACTATGTCGCCAAAGCTTTAGATGAAAACAACAATTACAAACAGGCCATGCGTTATTACAAACGCATTCTTTTAGAATACAAAAATTCCCGCTACGCTCCTTTAGCCCAAATGCGTTTAGCCATTGAAGCGGCTGAAGGCTCTGATTTGAGCAACGCTAACATGCTTTTTAAAGAAGCTTTTTCTAACGCTAAAGATAAAGAGAGCGCGAGTGAAATCGCTCTTAATTGGGCTGAAGCAGAGATAAACTATCAAAATTTTAATAACGCCAAATACCTCATTGATAAGGTGGTCCAATCCAACCCTGATTATCTTTCTATGCATAGCGAATTAGCCCTAGACTTGCTCAAGTTATTGAAAAAAAACCAGATGAATGCAAGCGCGATTGAGATCGCTCACTTGCTCCTTAATCAAGACGATGACTTGAAAGCTAAAGAGCAAGCGCTCTATGATTTAGGGGCGTTGTATGCAAGGATCAGGGACTTTAAAAACGCCCACCTTTACAATCTGCAATATTTACAAGACCATGCGGAATTGGATAAAGCTTCTGTCGTTAGAGCACGCGATGAAAAAACCCTTTTTTCCATGGAGGGGAACACGCAAGAAAAAATCGCCCACTACGATAAAATCATTCACAATTTCCCTAATTCTAATGAAGCCCTAAAGGCTTTAGAATTGAAAGCCCAACTCTTGTTTGAAAATAAGCGTTATGCTGAAGTTTTAGGCATGCAAAAAAATTTGCCTAAAGATTCTCCTTTGATCCAAAAAACGCTCAATATCCTTGCTAAAACCCCATTAGAGGACAATCGTTGCGAAGAAGCCTTAAAATACTTATCCCAGATCACCGCCTTTGAATTCAGCCTCAAAGAAGAAATCCAAGCCTTTGATTGCTTGTATTTCGCATCGCTTAAAGAAAAAGCGCAAATCATTGCCCTAAACGCTTTAAAAACAGCTAAAACCCCTAGCGAGAAATTGGTATGGCTTTATCGTTTGGGGCGCAATTACTACCGCTTAGGGGATTTTAAAAATTCCACTCTGGCCTCTAAAGACGCCTTGATCCTCGCTCAAAGCTTGAACAAAAAAGAATTTTATGACATTGCTTTTGTTTTATTTTCAGATTACATGCAAAACAATGAAAAAGAATTGGCCCTCAATTTGTATGCGTTTTTAGAAAAGCATTTCAAAGACGATAAACGCATGGCGTTGGTTTATTTTAAATTGCTAGAGAATGAAAAAGATCCTAAAAGCGTCAAAATTTATGCCACAAGCTTACTCAAACTCCAAGACGCTTACAAGGACTATTCTTACACGCCCTTTAGCGAATTTGCCCTAATTGACGCTTACAGAACCACCAAAGATTATTCAAAAGCGTTAGAAACGCTAGACAAACTTTTAAACCGCAGGCTTTCTTTAGAAGATCACCAAAAAGCCTTATACTTGCAATCCAGTTTGTTAGATCTAACCCATCAAAAAGCAAAATCTAAAGCCAGTTTAGAAAAATGCGTTCAGTTAAAACAAAAAGATCAAACAAACGCATGGCAAAATTTATGCGAACAGGGTTTAAATTTATTCAAAAACAAGGAGTCATGACATGGACATTAGCATTTTTAGAGAATACGATATTAGAGGCATTTACCCCACCACTTTAGATGAGAAGGGGGCTTTTAGTATCGGCGTGGAGTTGGGGAAAATCATGCGAGAATGCGATAAAAGCGTGTTTGTAGGGCATGACGCCAGGGTGCATGGGCGCTTTTTGTTTGAAGCTTTGAGCGCTGGGCTGCAATCAAGCGGCTTGAAAGTGTATGATTTAGGGCTAATCCCCACACCGGTAGCGTATTTTGCGGCCTTTAATGAAATCAATGGTATTCAATGCCCTAATTCCATCATGATCACTGGTTCTCACAACCCCAAAGAATACAACGGCTTTAAAATCACGCTCAATCAAAACCCGTTTTATGGCAAGGATATTCAGGCTTTAAAAGACACGCTTTTAAACGCAAAGCATGAAATAAAACCCCTAAAAGAAACACCAGAGAAAGTCAATGCCCTAGAAGCCTATCAGCGCTATTTGATCAAGGACTTTCAGCATTTAAAAAATCTTAAATACAAAATCGCCCTGGATTTTGGCAATGGCGTGGGAGCGTTAGGGCTAGAGCCGATTTTAAAGGCTTTAAACATTGATTTTAGCAGCCTTTATAGCGATCCTGATGGGAATTTCCCTAACCACCACCCAGACCCCAGCGAAGCGAAAAACTTAAAAGATCTAGAAAAACACATGCAAGAAAACGCTATTTTAATAGGCTTTGCTTTTGATGGCGATGCGGATAGGATTGCGATGTTAAGCTCTCATCATATTTATGCGGGCGATGAATTGGCGATTTTATTCGCTAAACGCTTGCATGCTCAAGGCATCACCCCCTTTGTGATCGGCGAAGTCAAATGCTCTCAAGTGATGTATAACACGATTAATACTTTTGGTAAGACGCTCATGTATAAAACCGGGCACAGCAATTTAAAAATCAAGCTCAAAGAAACCCATGCACATTTTGCGGCTGAAATGAGCGGGCATATCTTTTTTAAAGAACGCTATTTTGGCTATGATGACGCTCTTTATGCATGCTTAAGGGCTTTAGAATTATTGCTTGAACAAAGTCCAAGCGATTTGGAAAACACCATTAAAAACCTCCCCTATTCCTACACCACGCCTGAAGAAAAAATCGCCGTGAGCGAAGAAGAAAAATTTGAAATCATTCATAACCTGCAAGAAGTGCTTAAAAACCCGCCAAATAATTTCCCTAAAATCAAAGAAATCATCAGCATTGATGGCGTGAGGGTGGTTTTTGAACATGGTTTTGGGCTTATTCGCGCAAGCAACACCACTCCGTATCTAGTCAGCCGCTTTGAAGGCAAGGATGAAACAACGGCGTTAGAGTATAAAAGGGCGTTGCTCAATTTGCTAGAGAAATAAGGCTCTAAACCAGTCAATACCAATTAAGCCTTATTTGGCTTAATAAACGCTTTAAGTTTTAAAAAAGATCAAAATAACTTAAAGCTAACAGCCATGTCTTTCTAAAAAGATTTGTGAGTAAGCCCCCTAGTTATCCAAAAATTGAACGCTACTTAAGCTAAGCCTATTATAATGAAAAGTTTTAAATTAATCGTAAAGGATTTTAATGGATAACAACAAAAATAACAACAAAAACGCTTCTCATCTCACTCACGAAATGAAAAAAACCATGGAGATCTTCAAACGGCAAGCATGAAAGCTCTCATAACACAAAAGGTAGATGAGTTGAATGATATAAGAAAAAAACAACTTGCAGAAAAGGAAATCCAGGCCGAAATAGAAGAAGAATCAAGGAAGAAAGAACGAGAATCTTTTAAAAGAGAACGAAAATCTCTTGAAGAAGAAAAGAAACTCATGGAAAAAGGATTTCAAGTTGAAAGAGAAATTCTAGAAATTTGTTACAACAATGGTTATTTACCACAAAAAAATAAACCTAAAATTGAACATGATGACACAATAGACATAGAACCCGAAGATTAAGAGAACTAAGCAACCAATAGTTCTTTTTAAAAGTATTATAAAGAGCTTATGGCTTGGTATATCAAAATCAGCCTTTTTATTATCAAAATACCTGCGATTTTAGCCGCTATCAACCACACTACAAGGCTACTTTTATATTGTTGTTAGGCTTATGGCGGTATTTTCTGCACTAACGCCATAATAACGCGCATGCAATAAAACCTGATGATGATTGTTAATCTATGATCTTTAATTTTTAACGCAACAAAGCCTAAAAGCCTTAAAGAAGAAATTAATAGCATAACAAACCAAACCAGCACCATAAAGAGGCAAATTGACAACACAAAAAGAGATTTTGTTGCTATTCTTGGGATCTTTGCTGCTATCTTTATGGCGTTTGATAGTGGGCTTAAAATTAATTTGGCTATTTTTGATAAGAAAGGGCTAGATGGTTTAATTGCCTTATGCTTATTCATGTTCGCATCGTTTTTCACTCTCATTTTGTTACACTCTCTCTATCGTTTTGTAAAAGATATTGCAAACAGCAATCAAAATTTCAATAAAACTGACTCAAAAGAATATAAGGTCTCCATTGTTTTGCTTATCGTAATTTTTATTGCGGTGGTAGTTGTGGGTGTAAAGACTTATAAGAATTAAACCCACTTATGAAAACTTTTGATACACTAACACCACCGATTTAGGTGTAGAGCTAAGGCTAAAAAAATTATCTGTAGCTTCATTGAGCGAGCCAGAAAAGAGCGTTTTTAAACGCAAGTTTTTTAAGGGGTATTTGAGGTTTTTAGAAGTGAATTGGGCTTTAAGATCTAAGCTAAAAAGCGAGATTTGTTCCCCTTTAAAACTAGGTAAAGTGAAAGGGGTTTCTAACACCCTAAAAAGACCATAATCGCTTATGGCTTGGATTTTTTGGCAAAATTTAAAATACTCCAACAATAAAAAAGTGTTCGCTAAAGCGTGATCTTCTCGCTTGCCATTCAACCCTAAAAAAATAAAATCATCACAGCCCCTATTCAAGGCATAAAAAAAGGCTTTGGATAAATCGTTGCTGTTTTGTTCGCTCACGCATATAGGGCTATACAAGGCTTTCAAATGCGAATCAATGCTATCTAGATCGCCTATAACAACGCTGGGTTTGAATTGAAGCGCATGCAAGGACTGGACAGCCCCATCGCATGCGATTAAAAAGGGAGCGTTTTTTAAAATGTCTAAGCATTTTTGGGATTTAGGAAACTCCCCATTCGCTAAAATCACTGCTTGCATGACTTATTCCAGCGGTTAAAATAATACATGCCAATAAAAAGGTATAGAATCGTTGTGAAGAGTTGCACCAAGCTCTCTGTAGAAATTTGGAAAATACAAAACCACACGATAATGGACACGATATTCCCCAAAGTCATTAAAACATAACTCTCCATATAGCGCAAAACCTGTAAAATAAAAGCAATAATAAAAATGACAAAATTAAAACTCTCTGCCCATAAAAAATTCGTTTTAATCTCTTTAAAAAACAAAGCGCTCGCATAAGTTAAAACCCCTATGCCTAAAACGAGTATAAAACGCCAATTTTTGGGAAGTTTTTGAGCCTTGATAACGCCCTCATGCTGCTCTGTCTTTTTCCATGCGAACAGCCCATAAATCGTTACTGGCATATACAAAAAAAGGCATAAAATCACATCAGCGTTTAATTTCCACTGATAAGCGACATAAGCGTAACTCAAATTATAAACAAAACCAAATATAAAGCAAATCGTTTGCCTTTCTCCGGCAAAAAACGCATACAAAATCCCACTAAGCCCTGCTAGTAGGTTAATAAACGAGCCTTTGACAAGGATATTAGTGATGGTTAAAAACACGCAAGAAAGAATGAGTGTGGCGTAAAATCGTCTGGATAGTTGGGTGGTTATTAACATGCTATTTCCTTACGCAAGAATTACCTTGACAAGTTCTATGGGTTTGATCTCAGCCTTTTAAAAACTTGAGCGTTTTTAAAAAGCACCCCTTAAATGCTCCTTATTGTAACACAAATCAGTGAGAACGCGCTTTAAAGTTTCTTTAATTTTTTTACTCCCCCCTCCATTTAATGCTATTTGGGTTAAATCACCACCCCCATTTAGCGCAAAGCCTAGAACAAATCCCAAAACACACAAGAAAGCCAAGCATAACCAAACCCTCTATAAGGAAGTTGCTAGGATGCCCGCAATACGCCGAGATCTCATGGATAGCGGCAATAAAGGGCATCGTTAAAAGCATCACATAAAAATCCCTTAGTCTTGATCCTAACACAGCGTTATAAAACGCGCCAAAAAACCTAGCCTTAAAAATGGCTTTGAGAAACCTAGGGTATCTTACTTGGAAAGATTTATAACAATCCCTACCTCGTGGGTCAAATAAAAGGTTAGACAACAAAGCCGCTATTAGACCCACTAGCCACATATAATAGCTATTTTTAGGGTCAAAAATCGAATCGCTAGCTGAACCATCTATGTCATAAAAAATCCTAGCGTTTATGGAGATACATATCGTATAGACTAGAGCCACTGCCCATTGATATTCCCAATCGCTCAAACGATTTTTGACATTCATGCTCTCTCCTTTCTTACCCAAAGCTACCTGTCATACACGAAATGACGATCATAGGTGGGTTCTCTTGGGGCCTGTGGCTCTCTATCAACGCCACGGATAAAATCTTCTACCCTATCGCCTATTTCTCTGCCAAACTCTCTCCCCACAGAACCACCAACTAATCTGCCAGCCCAACCAACCGCAGGACCACCAACAGCTCCCCCCACTGCACCACCAACACCACCCCCAATTGCACCACCAACAGCTCCCCCCCAAAATCTGCCTAATTCACCCCTTGCCTCTATTTTAGGACCAGCTATAGCCACATTAGCCATTGCACCGCATAAAACCACTACACAACTAAATGTTTTTAATCCACTCATAACAAATCCTTTCATAAATTGAGATTCAAAGCATGTTTGGCACACCTTGATAAGAATATTTATACCACAACCCTATTAAAAGCATTGTTACAGATCAGCAAAAGATCACAAAAAAGATAAGTAGATGTTTTGTTTATTCACAAACTACAATATTAAGGTAAATAATTGGTTTTATGGTTTTAGTATTTTTTAAGCGTTTTAGAGCGTTAAGTTTCAAGCATTAAAGCCTTTAATTGCGTTTTTACACCAACCGCTTAAAAATTGAACGCCTGTTTTGAATATATTAGACGCTTTTTTATTTTTATGCTAAACTATTTGAAGTTTTGGCCGATATGACTTCATACAGAGATTAAACCAATCATAAATAGTAGGGTTAATTCCATCTCGCTCTGTAATAGGTTTGAAACCATGCATCTAAGATTGACTCCTATCTTGTAAGTGCCATACTGCAAGTTCCCATAATAAAAACTTCTAAAAATAAAAACCTACAGAGCGAGATGGAATTAACCTTTTTATGGTTATAAATGATAGCCAGTCTTAAACAACATAAAGGCAATACAAGCCTTGCAATACCATTAATCGCTATTCAAAATCACAGATATTTTAATACAGCGTTCAACTTTTGAAAGCAAGATCCTACCCACCAACCTTTTTAAAAACAAATTTTTATACCATATCGCAAGCTTTCGTGCTAGAATGCGTTGAATGGATTTTAGGAGTGTAAAAATGCAAGTTTCACAATATCTGTATCAAAACGCGCAATCTATTTGGGGGGATTGCATTTCCCATCCGTTTGTTCAAGGCATAGGGCATGGGACTTTAGAAAGAGATAAATTTCGTTTTTATATCATTCAGGATTATTTGTTTCTTTTAGAATACGCTAAGGTGTTTGCTTTAGGCGTGGTTAAAGCTTATGATGAAGCGGTAATGAGAGAGTTTTCTAACGCTATACAAGATATTTTGAATAACGAGATGAGTATCCATAACCATTACATTAGAGAACTTCAAATCACTCAAATAGAATTGCAAAACGCGCGCCCCACTCTCGCTAATAAATCCTATACAAGCTACATGCTCGCTGAAGGGATTAAGGGCTCTATTAAAGAAGTTACGGCGGCTGTTTTGGCTTGCGGCTGGAGCTATTTAGTGATCGCGCAAAATTTAAGCCAAATCCCAAACGCTTTAGAACATGCCTTTTATGGGCATTGGATTAAGGGCTATAGTTCCAAAGAATTTCAAGCGTGTGTGTCGTGGAATATTAATTTGCTTGATTCCCTCACTCACGCTTCTTCAAAACAAGAAATTGAGAAGTTAAAGGACATTTTTATCACTACAAGTAAATATGAATACATGTTTTGGGATATGGCGTATCAAAGTTAAAGTAAAAGTTTTTGTCCTGTTAGAAAAACGCAAGAGAAGAAAATATCTATCTCTTGCAAAACGATTATTGAGCGTAAGCTTCTAGTTTGAGCTCAATCTTTACCTCATCTCCAACGACAGCATCATTGAATGTTTTACCGATACCAAAATCCTTGCGGTTGATTTTGCCTTCAGCTTGTAACACCATGAATTCTTTTTTATTCATGGGGTTTTGTAAGGGGGCTTGGATTTTGGCTTCCAATACGACAGGCTTGGTTACGCCACGAAGAGTCAAATCCCCATAGATTTTACCATCTTCGTATTTGGTCATTTTAAAGCTCCCTTTGGGGTATTTTACCACATCAAAAAAGTCCGCTGTTTTCAAGTGGTTATCTCTTTTTCTATCCCTAGTATTGATGCTTTTCACATCAATATTGCCTTCAAAAACGCTGAGCATTTTAGTGTTGGGCTCTAGATCAATTTTGCCATCAAAATTATCAAACGCGCCTCTTGTTTCATTGAATTTGAAGTGCTTAACCTCAAACCACACGCTAGAGTTTGCCTTATCAATCGTATAAGGTTTTGCAAACGCCAGACTAACGCCCAAAAGGGTGAACATTAACGCTTTTTTCATTGTTTCCTCGCTTCATTTTGAATTAAAAACGCTAACTATACAACAAATTGGTTAATGGTAAAATACTCCTAATCATCTGTTTTAAGGTATAATACAAAAAATCCCCATTAGATAGGTGTTGTTATGATAAAAAAGACCCTTGCATCAGTTTTATTAGGATTGAGTTTGATGAGTGTTTTAAATGCTAAAGAATGCGTTTCGCCCCTAACAAGAAGCGTTAAGTATCATCAGCAAAGCGCTGAAATTAGAGCCTTGCAATTGCAAAGTTACAAAATGGCGAAAATGGCGCTAGACAATAACCTCAAGCTCGTTAAAGACAAAAAGCCAGCCGTCATCTTGGATTTAGATGAAACCGTTTTAAACACTTTTGATTATGCGGGCTATTTGACCAAACATTGCATCAAATACACCCCAGAAACTTGGGATAAATTTGAAAAAGAAGGCTCTCTTACGCTCGTTCCTGGAGCGCTAGACTTTTTAGAATACGCTAATTCTAAGGGCGTTAAGATTTTTTACATTTCTAACCGCACGCAAAAAAATAAGGCATTCACCTTAAAAACGCTCAAAAGTTTTAAACTCCCCCAAGTGAGTGAAGAATCCGTTCTATTAAAAGAAAAAGGCAAGCCTAAAGCCGTTAGGCGAGAATTAGTCGCTAAGGATTATGAGATTGTTTTACAAGTGGGCGACACTTTGCATGATTTTGACGCCATTTTTGCTAAAGACGCTAAAAACAGCCAAGAACAACGAGCTAAAGTCTTGCAAAACGCTCAAAAATTCGGCACTGAGTGGATCATTTTACCCAACTCTCTCTATGGCACATGGGAAGATGAGCCTATAAAAGCATGGCAGAATAAAAAATAAAATTTATCCATCGCATAAGAGCGATTTTTGCTAGCATGACAAAAAATTTGATCTCTTAGGCGGAGTTATGGATTTTGTAGGGTTTGAAGATTTAAAATGCAAAGATAAAGAAAACTCTCAAAAAGTTTTTGTGATCCGTAACGACAAGTTAGGCGATTTTATTTTAGCCATACCCGCTTTAATCGCTCTAAAGCAAGCTTTTTTAGAAAAAGGCAAGGAAGTGTATTTGGGCGTGGTTGTGCCTAGCTATACCACCCCAATCGCTTTAGAATTCCCTTTCATTGATGAAGTCATCATAGAAGACAACCATTTAGCTACCACCCTCAAAAGCAAATCCATTGACGCTCTTATCTTTTTATTTTCTAATTTTAAAAACGCCAGACTCGCTTTTAGTTTGAGAAAATTTATTCCTTATATCCTAGCCCCAAAGACTAAAATCTATTCTTGGCTGTATCAAAAGAGCGTGCGCCAAAGCCGATCGCTATGCCTAAAAACCGAATACGAATACAATTTGGATCTCATCCATGTGTTTTGTAAAGATCACAACCTCCCTAACGCTTCAATTAAAAAAATCGCATGGAAGCTTAAAGACAAATCCAAAGAGCGATCCATCATCGCTTCAAAACTCAACGCTGATGTTGATCTATTGTGGATCGGCGTGCATATGCATAGCGGAGGCAGTTCGCCCGTATTGCCTGCTTCGCATTTCATTGAGCTGATTGATTTTTTATACAAGAATTTGAGTTGTGAGATCATTCTTGTTTGCGGGCCAGGCGAGAGAAAAGCCACAGAAGAACTCCTTAAAAAAGTCCCTTTCGCTCACCTCTATGATACGAGCCATAGTTTAGTGGATTTAGCCAAATTGTGCGCGAATTTGTCCGTCTATATCGGGAACGCTTCAGGCCCTTTGCATGTGAACGCTTTATTTGACAACCAATCTATCGGGTTTTATCCTAACGAACTCAGCGCTTCTATTGCCAGATGGCGGCCTTTTAATGAGCGTTTTTTAGGCATCACCCCGCCTAATGGCTCAAACGATATGGGTTTGATTGACATCAAAAAAGAAAGCGAGAATATTATTGAATTTATCGCACCCAATCTTTCTTGCACACAAGAAAGATAACGACAACAAGCGCCACACAAGCAACCTTAACAACGCTCAAAAGTTTAATCTGATTAAAGTGGTTTTTCGCATTCCTAATTAAAATTTCTAATTTCCTCATAAATTGAGCCTTGAAATCCAATTTGAGTTTAAGTTAGATTAGCCCTTGCAAGCTCTATAAGGCTATTAATTTATTGCCCATTTATCTATTTCTTGTAAAATACAAGTTTATTTTTAGTGTAAAGAAATTGATGGTTAGTCTCATAGAAAAAGCCCCTTATATTCCTTATCCCCTAGCTCTTTATGAAAAATTAGAGCACGAGCACACCTTGCTTTTTGAAAGCGCTGAGATTGAGAGCAAAGCGCACACCAAATCCCTATTAATGGCTAAAGCCTGTTTGAAGCTAATTTGCAACCACAATATCGTAACCATCACTAGCCTAACACCTAATGGTGGGGCGTTTTTGCAAAAATTGAGCGCGTTTTTTAAGACGCCCATACAAAACAACGCCCTAACCTTAACCTACACCAAAAATAAAAAAACGCAAGATGAGTTTTTAAAACTCTTTGAGCCTAGCCCTTTTGACGCTTTAAGGGGGCTTTTTAAAAGCGTTAAAACAAAACCCAAGCATCCCTTTACGCTTTTAAGCGCGGGCGTTTTTTCTTTTGAAATGCTCAATTTTTTTGAAGATTTACCTAACTTAAAAGCACAAGACAACACCGCGCATGATTTTATATTTTATGTTGCGCAAAATTTGATCATCATAGACCATAAAGAAAAAAGCGCTGAAATTTTGGGGGCGTGTTTTGATGAACGCTTTAAAACAGAGATAGCTAAAGAATTACAGGATTTAAAAGAGTTGGCTAAAAACATTAAAAGCGATTTTATCCCTAAAAAAGCTAAGCAAAGCACAGAAGTTAGCGTTAGTTGTGATGATAGCGAGTTTGAAAAAAGAGTGCTATCCTTACAAGAAGAAATCAAAAAGGGCGAGATCTTTCAAGCGGTGTTGTCGCGCAGCTTTTATATGGAGTGCTTGGAGGGTTTGAGCGCGTATTACCATTTAAAGCTAACTAACCCTAGCCCCTATATGTTTTATATCAAAGACAGCGATTTTATTCTTTTTGGGGCAAGCCCTGAGAGCGCTTTAAAATACAACGCTTTAACCAACACGGCTGAAATTTATCCCATTGCTGGCACTCGTTTAAGGGGTAAGGACAAACAAGGCAATATTGATTACGATTTAGATAGTAAAATGGAATTTGATTTGCAACACGACTATAAAGAAAGGGCTGAACACATCATGCTAGTGGATTTAGCCAGAAACGACATGGCCAGGGTTTCAAAAAAACGCTATTGCGACAAGCTTTTAAAGGTGGATAAATATTCCAATGTCATGCATTTAGTCTCAAGGGTTGTGGGGGAATTGAAAAAAGGGTGCGATAGTTTGCATGCTTACAGGAGCTTTATGAACGCCGGCACGCTTAGCGGAGCGCCTAAAATCTCTGCGATCAGGCTCATTTACCAATTAGAAAAGCAAAGGAGAGGCTCTTATGGGGGGAGCGTGGGGTATTTAAATAGCGAGGGTTCTATGGATTCTTGCATCACTATCCGTTCATGTTTTGTCAAAAACAATAGGGCCGTGATCCAAGCAGGAGCCGGTATTGTGTTAGACAGCGTGCCACAAAACGAAGCGAATGAAACAAGAGCCAAAGCGCAAGCCCTTATTGATGCGATCAGGAAAACAAGCTTATGAAAATCTTTTTTATAGATAATTTTGATTCTTTCTCTTATAATTTGGTGTATGAATTAGAGTGTTTGGGTTATGAAGTGGCCGTTTATCAAAACGATATTGATCCGAGTTATCTTATGGGTTTAATGAATGAAGAATTAAAAACCCCTTTATTGTTCATCTCACCCGGGCCAGGTAATCCTAGCAGTTCAGGCAATCTTTTAAAAATCATTGAAATGGCTAAAAAGAAATTCCCTATTTTAGGGGTTTGTTTAGGCTTACAGGCTTTAGCGCAAAGCTATGGGGCTAAAATCATAAGGAGTAAAGAAATCGTGCATGGCAAAGCGACCACTATTGCGCTCAAAAAGCATGCCGTTTTTAAAGGTTTAGGGGAGAGCATGGTGGTGGGGCGTTACCATTCTTTAATGGCGAGTGGGTTGCCTAAAAATTTAGAAGTGATCGCCGAGCATGACAATATCCCTATGGCTATTGTCAATGAAGAAGATAAGATCCTAGCTTACCAATTCCACCCTGAAAGCATCATGACTTTACAAGGGAGGGCGTTGTTAGAGCGAAGCGTGGGGTTTTTAAGAGGGTTATCATGAAAGATATTTTAAACACCCTTTATCATCAAAAAGACTTGAACGATGAAGAGGTCAAAAAGTTATTCACTCTCATTATCCACGAAAAAGTAAGCCCCGCGCAACTTGGGGCCATTTTATGCGCTTTAAAAATCAAGGGCGAGAGCTTTAAGGAAATTAGCGTCGCTGCAACCACGCTTTTAGAGCATGCCTCTAAGCCTTTTAATAGCGGCGTGGATTTAATAGATAATTGCGGCACAGGGGGCGATGGGCTAAAAACGATTAACATCAGCACGATTGCTGCACTCATTGCCAGCTCTATGGGGTTGCCCATGGCTAAACACGGATCAAGGAGCGTGTCCAGTCATAGCGGGAGTGCGGATTTGTTGGAAAATTTAGGCGTGAATATTGAAATGAACCCCATGCAATTAGAAAATTGCTTCAAACAATCGCATTTTGGGTTTTTATTCGCGCCTTTATACCACCAAAGTTTTAAAAAATCCGCCCCCTTAAGAAAAGAGCTTTTCACTAAAACGATTTTTAATTGCTTAGGGCCTTTAATCAACCCCTTAAGGCCCAAAATCCAGCTTTTAGGCGTGTATGACAAATCCTTGTGTAAGACTATGGCGCTAGCGTTAAAGGCTTTAGGCGTTAAAAGGGCGATGGTGGTTAATGGAGGGGGGACAGATGAAATCGTGTTGCATGATATTACGCATGCGTGTGAATTGAAAAATAATGAAATTTTAGAGTATGACTTGAGCGCTAAAGATTTTGATTTACCCCCCTATGATTTGAAAGAATTACAGATTAAAAACGCCAAAGAAAGCGTTCAAGCGTGCTTAGATATTTTAGAAAATAAAGGCAAAAATTCGCACACGATGGTGGTTGTGGCGAATGTGGCGAGTTTGTTGTATTTAAGCCATAAGGCTAAAGATTTAAAAGAGGGCGTGGGCATGACTTTAGAGCATTTAAAAACCAAAGCGCCTTATACGCATTTGCAAAAAATCATAAGGCTAAGCCATGCCTAGCGTGTTAGAAAACATCCTTAAAGACAAACTCCTAGAAGTTTCTGCGCTCAAAAAAAATCACGCTTTACCGACAAACATAACCCCAAGCGATAGGGATTTTAAAAAAGCGTTATTGGAAAAAAGGACAAGCTTTATTTTAGAATGCAAAAAAGCATCGCCCTCTAAAGGTTTAATAAGAAAAGATTTTGATCTGTTAAAAATAGCCAAGACTTATGAAAAATTTGCCTCTTGCGTTTCAGTTTTAGCCGATTCTAAACATTTTTTAGGCTCTTATGAAAACATTAAGATCGTTTCACAGCATTCCACCAAGCCTATTTTGTGTAAAGATTTTATCATTGATGCTTTTCAGATCAAACTCGCTAGAATGATGGGGGCTAATGCGGTGCTTTTAATGTTAAGCGTATTAGATGATAAAAATTATTTAGAGCTCTTTAATCTCGCTAAATCCTTAAACATGAGCGTGTTAACTGAAGTTTCCAACAAGCAAGAAATTGAGCGCTTGCTCAAACTCCAATACGACATTATAGGCATCAATAACAGGGATTTGCACACCCTAACAACCGACATTAATAACACGCTCAAATTACGCTCTCTCTTGCCTAAAGACGCGCTCGTGGTGAGCGAGTCCGGTATTTATTCGCATGCGCAAATCAAGGCCCTAGCTCCCTATGTGAATGGCTTTTTAGTGGGCAGCTCTTTAATGAAAGAAAAAGATTTGAAAAAAGCGTGTATTAAATTGATTTTAGGCGAAAATAAAGTGTGCGGGCTTACAAGGATTAAAGACGCTAAAGCCGTTTATAAAAACCATTTTATTTATGGGGGTTTGATTTTTGAAAAATCTTCGCCCAGATACATCAAGCCTAAAAAAGCCCTAAAAATCACAAAAGCGGTTAAAAAATTGGATTTTGTGGGCGTGTTTGTGAAAGATAAAATCAAAAAAATCGCAAAAATCGTTAAAAAACTTGATTTAAAAGCGGTGCAGCTTTATGGCTATTCGCAAAAAGAAATCGCTCAATTAAAAAAATCGCTCCCTAAAACTTGCGCGATTTGGCAAGTAATAAGCGTGATGAGCGCTAAAGATTTAGTGCCTAAAATTCAAGAAGCCTCTCTGATTTTATACGACACTAAGGGGGATAAAATGGGAGGCAATGGCGTGAGTTTTGATTGGGGTATTTTAGAAAATGTCAAAACGCCTTTCATGTTAGCTGGTGGGCTTAATTTGGATAATATTCAAAAAGCCTTGAAAGTTAAAGCGTTGGGTTTGGATTTCAATTCCGGTTTAGAAATAAGCCCCGGGATTAAAAATAAGGATAAAATCAAGCGATTAGCCCGAATTTTAAGAGAGTATTAAATGAATAAAAAAGCGTATTTTGGGGAGTTTGGAGGGAGTTTTGTTTCGGAGTTGTTAGTGCCTGCATTAAGAGAGTTAGAACAGGCGTTTGATGCGTGTTTGAAAGATGAAAAATTCCAAAAAGAATATTTTCATCTTTTAAAGGATTTTGTGGGCCGTCCTAGCCCCTTAACCCTGTGTCAAAATATCGTTTCTAACCCTAAAGTCAAACTTTATCTAAAACGAGAAGATTTAATCCATGGCGGGGCACACAAGACTAATCAGGCCTTAGGGCAGGCTCTTTTAGCGAAAAAAATGGGTAAAACAAGGATCATTGCTGAAACAGGCGCCGGGCAGCATGGCGTGGCGACGGCTATCGCTTGCGCGTTATTGGGTTTAAAATGCGTGATTTTTATGGGAGAAAAAGACATCAAGCGCCAGGAAATGAATGTTTTTAGAATGCGCTTATTAGGGGCTGAAGTGAGAGAAGTCAATTCAGGGAGCGCGACGCTTAAAGACGCCGTGAATGAGGCCTTAAGAGATTGGGCGAGCAGTTACAAGGACACGCATTATTTGCTAGGCACAGCCGCCGGGCCACACCCTTACCCCACAATGGTTAAAACCTTTCAAAAAATGATAGGCGATGAGGTTAAAAGCCAAATTTTAGAAAAAGAAAACCGCTTGCCTGATTATGTTATCGCATGCGTTGGAGGGGGGTCTAACGCTATAGGGGTATTTAGCGCGTTTTTAAACGACAAAGAGGTTAAACTCATAGGCGTAGAACCGGCGGGTTTAGGGTTAGAAACCAATAAGCATGGGGCGACTTTGAATAAGGGGCGTGTGGGGATTTTGCATGGGAATAAAACCTATCTTTTACAAGATGATGAAGGCCAGATTACAGAAAGCCATAGCATTAGCGCCGGGCTTGATTATCCAGGAGTGGGGCCAGAACACAGCTATTTAAAAGAAAGTGGGCGCGCGATTTATGAAAGCGCAAGCGATCTTGAAGCGCTAGAAGCCTTCAGTTTGTTGTGCCAAAAAGAAGGCATTGTCCCGGCATTAGAGAGTTCGCATGCCTTAGCGTATGCCTTAAAGCTCGCTCAAAAATGCGAAGAAGAAAGTATCATCGTAGTGAATTTAAGCGGTCGGGGGGATAAGGATTTAAGCACCGTTTATAACGCTTTAAAAGGAGGTTTAAAATGAGGTATCAAAACATGTTTGAAACCTTAAAAAAACAAGACAAAATGGCGTTTATCCCGTTTGTAACCTTGGGCGATCCCAATTATGAATGGAGTTTTGAAATCATTAAAACCTTAATTATTAGCGGGGTGAGTGCTTTAGAATTGGGGTTTGCTTTCTCAGACCCTGTAGCGGATGGCATTACCATACAAGCGAGCCATTTAAGGGCGTTAAAACACGCTAGCATGGCTAAAAATTTCCAGCTTTTAAAAAAGATTAGAGGCTACAACCACAATATTCCCATAGGGCTTTTAGCGTATGCGAATCTCATTTTTTCTTACGGCGTTGATGGTTTTTACGCTCAAGCTAAAGAATGCGGTATAGATAGCGTTTTAATAGCGGATATGCCCCTAATAGAAAAAGAATTAGTCATCAAATCCGCTCAAAAACACCAAATCAAACAAATCTTTATCGCCAGCCCTAATGCGAGCGTTAAAGATTTAGAACAAGTCGCTACGCATTCGCAAGGCTATATCTACACTTTAGCCAGAAGTGGGGTTACAGGGATAAGCCATGCTCTAGAGAACGATGCAAGCGCAATCATCAAAACCCTAAAGACTTTTAGCCCCACCCCCGCCTTACTGGGCTTTGGCATTTCTAAAAAAGAACACATCACAAACGCTAAAGGCATGGGAGCTGATGGCGTGATTTGCGGCTCGGCGTTAGTCAAAATCATAGAAGAAAATTTAAACAATGAAAACGCCATGCTAGAAAAAATTAAAGGGTTTATAGGAGGAATGATTTTTTAAGGCTTTTAGGTTTTGTTATGTCAAAAAATTAAAGATTATAGATTAACAATCATCAGGCTTTATTGAACGCACTTTATTATGGCGTTAGTGCAGAAAATACCGCCATAAGCCTAACAACAATATAAAAGTAGCCTTGTAGTGTGGTTGATAGCGGCTTAAAATCGCAGGTATTTTGATAATAAAAAAGGCTAATTTTTATACATACCAAGCCATAAGCGACTATGGTCTTTTTAGGGTGTTAGAAACCCCTTTTACTTTACCTAGTTTTAAAGGGGAACAAATCTCGCTTTTTAGCTTGGATCTTAAAGCCCAATTCACTTCTAAAAACCTCAAATACCCCTTAAAAAACTTGCGTTTAAAAACGCTCTTTTCTGGCTCGCTCAATGAAGCTACAGATAATTTTTTTAGCCTTAGCTCTACACCTAAATCGGTGGTGTTAGTGTATCAAAAATTCTTATGAGTGGGTTTTGTTAGGCAAGTTTTTGTCTGTATATTGTGTCAAGTTAAGAAGCGTTTGAGTTAGCAAGTATAGAAAGATTGATTCAGTTTCGCTTTGCGTGGAGGTGGTAGGTTTAGTGTTTTTAATGTGCATTGTGTGGCGGACACAATAATAGGAGTTCATATTTTTTCAACAAAACCACTACAAAGCGAACAAATCAACCCATCACCTACATCGGCTAAAATCCAAAGCAGTTTAGCATAAACGAATAGCCAATATCTAGCGTGTCTCAAAATACGCTTGAATCCATCTGGCTCAATCTCCAGCAGTTGGATTTCTTAAAATCATCAAACCAAATTAGAAGCCTTGATAAAAATGCAAGAAATACCGCTCAATTAAAGGGTGGGATAAAAGCCAGTGTGAGTTTTGAGTTTATTTTGATTTTTTAAAAAATAGGGTTTTAGTTACTTTATTTTTGCCGTTTTGAGATTATCGCTTAACTAAGCTCTTTTATATTTTGATCACAGAAAACGCTTTTTAGCATTTTTTAAATTTTACAATCAATAGAACAAGGCCAAAGCTTTTAAGTGCTTCTTTTAAAAAGATAAAATCAAAGCGATAACCACCAACCAAGACTAAATCTTGGCTAGCAGTCCGTCAAATTTCACACAAATTCAATGGTGGCCAGAGTGGAAGCGTCCCCTCTTCTAAAAGTGGTGCGTTGGATTCTGGTGTATCCTCCATTCCTTTGCGCGTATTTGGGCGCGATTTCAGTTACAAGCTTGTGGGTGGCTTCTTTATTTTGCAAATACGCAAAAACATGGCGGTGCGCGTTAAAATCGCCCACACGAGCCGCTGTCGTTAATTTCTCAATGTAACTGCGCAATTCCTTAGCTTTATAAATCCCTGTTTCAATTTTGTTATGCTCAATCAAAGCGATCGCTAAATTCTTTAATAACGCCTTTCTGTGCGAGCTGGTTCTCCCAAGCTTGCGGTATCCGTGTTTGTGTCTCATCAGTCGTTACCTCCTTTATCTTCTAATTTTTCTAATCTTTTCTTTAAACCCTCTCTTTGTTCAGGGTTTAATTCTGTGCCTACCGGATAGCCCAAATCATTCAATTTTTCAGCGATTTCATCATAGGATTTTTTACCCATGTTTTTCACGCCTTTAAGTTCTTCTTCGCTCATCAACACGAGTTCGCCCACATACTTGATGCCGATTTTATCCAAGCAATTAAAACACCTAGCGCTCAAATTCATGCTTTCAATCTTAGCGCTCAAATCTTTAGCGTCATCTCTTTGAGCGTAATCGCCTGAATATTCCGTATTGGCAATGGGCCTTTCGCCAAAAACGCCTAGTTGCTTGCCCATCACTTTCACCGCTGATAAAAACGCTTTATAAGGGTCAATCTGCCCGTCTGTTTCAATATCAAAAATGATTTTTTCATAGTTGGGATCGCCCTCAACCAAAACATTTTCAATCTCATAAACGATCTTTTTAATCGGCGTGAAAGAGCCGTCTAGTGGCATGTAGCCTTCAGGCATCAATTCCCTTGTGTTTTCGCTTGGGACATACCCCATTCCTTTATAGATAATGAGCGAAAAATTCAATTGAGCGTCTTCGTTGATTGTGGCTAGAGGCATTTCAGGATTGACGATTTCTATATGCTCAGAATTCAAATCCCTAGCCCTAAGCTCCATAGGCCCTTTAAAAGAATAATCCACCACAACCGATTGGTTTTCTAAAGAGCTATCTTGCCCCACTAACGCCTTGGCTATAAAGCGGATATTCTTTAAATTCATGATGAAAAGCGACACATCTTCAGTAACCCCTCTTAATGAGTCAAACTCATGATGGACGCCTTCAATCTTTAAACCTACAGGAGCATACCCCACAGAGCTTAAAAGCAAAAGCCTTCTAATAGGATGAGCGAGCGTAACAGCGTAACCAAACTCAAATGGAGCCAGAGAAATCTTAACCCGATTGCCCTCTTTCTCTAACACCTTAATTTCTGATGGGATCAAAGGTGCTGTTTTGATAACTTTCATGCTCTAACCCCTTACTTAGAATACAATTCTACAATGAGTCTTTCTTCAATAGGGACAACCACTTCTTCTCTTTCAGGGTAGCGGGTGAAGATGCCGTATTTTTTATCTTTTTCCACATCAATCCATGGCACAATCCCTGTTTGAGCTGTCAATTCCATCGCGCGCACCACTTGAGGGTTGCTCTTGGTTTTTTCTTTGATCTCAATTTTTTGCCCTGAACGCACGAAATAAGAGGGAATATCCAAACGCTTACCATCCACAAGCACATGCCCATGCGTTACTAATTGCCTAGCAGAGCTTCTAGTGGTCGCAAACCCCATGCGATAGACGACATTATCCAATCTCCTCTCAATCAAGCGGATAAGGTTTTCACCCGTATTGCCGTCCAAGCGATTGGCTTCCACAAAAATACTCCTGAATTGCTTTTCAGAAATGCCATACATCATTTTAGCTTTTTGCTTTTCTTTCAATTGCAACCCGTAATCAGAAGTCTTAGCGCGCCTTTGCCCATGCTGGCCTGGCCCATAAGCCCTCTTATCTAGCGCGCTCTTCCCGCTCAATCGCCTTTCACCTTTTAAAGCTAAAGAAACCCCAAAACGCCTTTCTAGTCTTTCTACTGCACCTCTATATCTTGCCATAAAGCCTCCTTACACTCTTCTTCTTTTAGGGGGTCTGCAACCATTATGAGGGAGCGGGGTGATGTCTTTAATCCAAAGCACTTTAACGCCCTCTGTCGCGCCCACGCTCTTAATGGCGGTCTCACGCCCACTACCTGGCCCTTGAACCTTAATGCCCACTTCTTTAACGCCATGCTCTTTAGCCTTGCTTAGAGCGCTTTCTACAGCTTGTTGGGCTGCATAAGGGGTGGATTTTTTAGAGCCTTTAAACCCTAAACCGCCCGCCGTGCTCCAGCAAATCACATTACCCATTTCATCAGTGATAGTGATGTTTGTATTATTAAAGGTCGCTGAAATATAAACAACCCCTCTAGCGATATTCTTTTTGACTACTTTCTTTTTAGCCGTTACATTTCTCTTAGCCATTAAATCATCATCTCCTTATTTGCTACTTGCTGCCCACGGTTTTTTTCTTACCCTTACGAGTCCTAGCGTTATTTTTGGTGGTTTGGCCTCTTACAGGAAGACCCTTACGATGCCTGATCCCACGATAATTCCCTAAGTCCATTAAAGATTTAATATCCATTTGAACTTTTTTACGCAAATCGCCCTCTACTAGGTAGCTTTGTTGGATTTTTTTAGCGATGCTAGACACTTCATCTTCGCTCAATTCATGCACGCGCTTGTCAAAAGAAATGCCTACCGCTTCTAAAATCTCTCTAGAACTCTTAAGCCCAATCCCATAAATATAGGTAAGGGCATACTCCACTCTCTTCTTTTTTGGTAAATCCACACCAGCAATCCTTGCCATGCTTTATCCTTGTCTTTGTTTGTGTTTAGGGGTAGCGCAGATCACTCTAATAACGCCCCTTCTTTTAATGATTTTGCACTTATCGCACATCTTTTTCACTGATGGCCTGACTTTCATGATTTTTCTCCTTTGAAAAAATTAGGCACTACTAAAAACTTTTATACTAACATATTTTCATTGAAATAACCCTTAAATTCATTTATATCTAAAAGTTATCCGACCCTTGTCTAAGCTATAGGGCGTAAGCTCTAGCTTGACCCTATCGCCTAAAGCAATCCTAATATAGTGCATGCGCATCTTTCCAGAAATACGGCACAACACCACATGCTTATTGTCTAACTCCACCTTAAAAGTAGCGTTAGGCAACGCCTCAATCACTTTCCCATCCACTTCTATAACATCATCTCTTGCCATTAACGCTCCGTAAGAATCACTGCTTTATTGCCAACTATGGCGATAGTATGCTCATGGTGGCTTGTGTTAAGCCCATCCACTGAAACCACGCTCCACTTATCCGCTAGTATTTTAGGCTCGCCCTGTTTTTGACACACCATAGGCTCTAAGCAAAACACCATGCCCTCTTTGATTTTAGGACCGCTATTAGCTTTGACGCCTTTTTCTAGGTAGTTGGGGATTTCTGGCTCTTCATGGGGTTTTTTACCAATGCCATGCCCGCAAAATCCTTTCAAAGGCACAAAGCCCCTTTCTGTAATAGCGCCCTCTAAAATCTGACTCAACTCCTTAAAATGCATGCCCACTCTAATTGAATTAATGGCATGCATCAAGCTCTCTTTGGAGCAAGCGAGCAATTTTTCATCTTGCGGGCTTATCGCGCCTATGGGAAGCGTGAGAGCTGAATCGCCATAATAGCCATCCACCTCCACCCCCAAATCCAAGCCTATAATATCCCCTTCTCGTAAAACATAATCCGTAGGAATGCCATGAATAACCACCTCATTTAAGGACATGCACACAGAGTTGGGGAATCCATACAGCCCCTTAAAAGCCGGCCTGGCATGAGAGGATTTGATAAAATCTTCAGCCATTTTATCCAGCTCTAAAAGTGAAACCCCAGGCCTCACTTCTCGCTCTAAAAGGGCTAACGCTTGAGCGGTCAATTCCCCGGCTTTTCTTAGAGCTTTGATTTCTTTTGGGCTTTTAATAGAGATTGCCATTAAAAGCCTACCGCGCTTAAAGTTTTATACTTGCTCATATAAATTTGCGCTTCAATCTTTTTCATGGTGTCAATAGCGACTTGAACCACAATCAGCACCGCTGTGCCTCCAAAGTAAAAAGGCACGCCCATAGCCTTAACCAAAATCCAAGGCACGGTAGAAATGAGCGCTAAATACAATGAACCCCACAAAGTGAGCTTACTCGCTACAGAATTTAAAAACGATGAAGTCCCCTCTCCAGGCCTAAGCCCTGGAATATACCCACCATTACGCCTCAAATTATCCGCAATATCCTTAGAATTGAACACAATAGAAGAATAAAAGTAAGCAAAAAAGATGATGAGTAAGAACATCAAAATATTATACGCATACCCTTGCGGGCTTAAAAAATCCGCAACCGCTTGCAAGGTTTTGTTGCTTGTGGCTTGCTGTAAGATCGTAGAAGGGAATACGAGCAGAGCTGAAGCGAAAATAGGGGGGATCACCCCGCTTAAATTCAACTTAATGGGAATGTAATTCATGATGCGCTTGTTTTGGTTTTGCATCACCACTTTACGCGCATAAGAAATAGGGATCCTGCGCTCGGCTAATTCCACATAGATGATCGCAAAAATCGTCGCTAAAACAATCAGCACAATACCGATGAGCATTAAGATATTAATAACGCCCGTATTGACCAAGTTGAATGTGCCTGAAATAGCTGATGGGATCCCTGAAACAATCCCGGCAAAAATAATAAGGCTAATCCCATTCCCCACGCCCCTTTGCGTGATTTGCTCCCCTATCCACATGAGCAGCATCGTCCCTGTAAGCATAGAAAACGCTGAAACGATCATAAAGACTTGCATATCAATCATGATCGCTCCATTAACTCCTCCGCTAATGCTCCTTAAACCCACTGAAACGCTCACCGCTTGGATTAGGGTGATTAAAATGGTCAAATAGCGCACGATTTGCATGTATTTTTGCATGCCGTCTCGCTCTTTTTTCATTTTAGCCAGGTTGGGGAAAGTCGCGCTCAAAAGCTCCATGATAATTGAAGAAGTGATATAGGGCATGATACCCAAAGAGATGATGCTCAAGCGAGAAACCGCATTCCCGCTAAACATGTTAAACAACCCCAGAGCGTTGTTGGAATTGCTGTCAAAAAAAGCCTTGATCGCTGCTAAATCTACGCCAGGAATGGGGATATAAGCTAAGACTCTGTAGAGAAATAAAAAACCCAAAGTGATGAGTATCTTACTAGCAATAGCTTTATTCATAATAACTTATTCCTCTTAAATCAAGCTGACACAATAAGGGCATTATTTCTGCCCGCTTGTTTTGATTCTCTCATCTTTAATTTTAGAAGCCAAGTTTTTAGCGTCTTTACCGATCAATTTCACGCCTTCAATATAAAGGGGGAAATGGTGTAAAGCGCGCAAGCTTGAAAAAGTGATTTCTTCTAAATTTTTAATCGCTTCATTCTTTTCCACATTGATAGAATAGATATGAGAATCTTTAGTCCTAAAACCTATTTTAGGCAAACGGCGTTGTAAGGGTTGTTGCCCTCCTTCAAAGCCTCTTTTAGCCTTATAGCCTGTCCTTGCAGTTTGGCCTTTACCGCCCCTTGTGGCAGTTTTTCCCATGCCGCTTCCTTGACCACGGCCCACTCGTTTGATTTTTTTAACGCTACCTTTAGCCGGTTTTAAATTTTCTAATCCCATTATCATATCCTTTTTAACTACGCCTTGATTTTTGCTAAAGCGTCAAAAGTCGCACGCACCACATTGTAGGGGTTGTTGGAGCCTAAAGATTTGGTGAGAATATCCTTAATGCCTGCTAATTCCACGATAGGGCGCGTTGAACCCCCAGCAATCACTCCCGTTCCCTCACTTGCCGGTTTGAGTAAAATACGGCTTGCGTTGTATTTATGCTCAATATCATGAGCGATAGTCGTGCCTTTAATCGTTACATGGATCAGGTTTTTAAACGCATCATCTACCGCTTTTTTAATCGCATCAGGGACTTCTTTAGCCTTGCCTAAACCAAAGCCTACAAGCCCATTTTTATTGCCCACAACCACTAAAGCGTTAAAACGAAATCGCCTACCGCCCTTAACCACTTTGGTTACACGGCCAATATTCACAACGACTTCTTGAAACTCTTCTCTGTTAATCTCTTCCATACCTTTCCTTTCTGTCATAGAGCGATCCCATTCTCTCTCAAGCTTTCAGCAAACGCTGCCACCACGCCATGATAGAGGTAACCATTCCTGTCATAAACCGCTCGCTCAATCCCTGCTTTTTTCAATTCTTCAGCAAAGAGAGCGCCTAATTTTTTAGCGTCTTCTTGCGTGCTTTTAAAGCCCATTTTCCTGCCGTCAATATGCGTTATGGTGCTTTGTTTAATATCATCAATCGCTTGCGCATAGAAATAACGATTCGAACGAAAAACGCTCACCCTAGGCCTTAATTTATCGCCCAAGAGTTTGCTTTTAATCCTTAATTTTCGGCGATCCCTTAAGGCTTTCTTTTTATACAATGCTTTCGCGTTCATCACTCCACCTTATTTATTTTTTAGCTGTTTTACCAGCTTTTCTAATAATGACTTCATTGCTGTATTTCACACCCTTGCCTTTGTATGGCTCTGGGGGTCTGAAGCTCCTGATTTCAGCAGCGACTTGCCCTACTTGTTGCTTATCGCTCCCTTTGATAGTGATCGTGTTTTTTTCCACCACCATTTCAATCCCTGCTGGAATGGGGTATTTCACCGGGTGGCTAAAACCCAAGCTCAAATCCAAAGTTTTATGACCCAAAGCCACCTTATAGCCCACGCCATTGACTTCTAAAGTCTTACTGAAACCGGCGCTTAATCCTATTACAATGTTATTCGCTAAAGCCCCATAAGTCCCCCAATAAGCCCTAGACTGCGCGTCTTCGCCCACAGGCTGGAAGCTCAATTGGTTGTTTTCAAGCGTGATTTTCACGCGGTTGTGAGTTTCTAACTCATGCTTTTCTTTGCTGTTTTTAAAAAGAAGCTTGCTCCCTTCAACGCTCGCTTGCACAGAGCTTGGAATTTCAATGATTCTTTTCCCAATTCTTGACATTTCTAATCCTTTACCAAATGCTGCAAAGCACTTCGCCACCGACATTCTGTCTGTAAGCTTCTTCGTTAGTGATCACACCCTTAGAAGTGCTTACCACAATCACGCCATAGCCATTTTTAAAGCGCTTCAACTCGTTTTTTTGCTTATACACACGACGACCGGGCTTGCTTAAGCGCTTCACTTCGCTGATTTTTGAATGCCCTTTTTCATCATAAGCCAATTGCACATAAACCGATTGTTTCTTGTCTTTATCTTTGACATTGAAATCTTTAATGAAACCCTTTTCTTTAAAAATCTCTAAGATAGAAACCACGATCTTTGCGTAATAAAGCTGTGTGAATTCTAAGCGGCGCATAGAAGCGTTTCTCAAACGAGTTAATGAATCTGCAATTATATCATTTACCATATCTTATCCTTACCAACTGGCTTTTCTCAAGCCTGGGATGAGTCCCTCACTGCCCATTTTTCTAAGGCACACCCTACAAAGCCCAAAATCCCTATAAACCGAATGAGGTCTCCCACAAATGCGGCATCTGGTATAAGCCCTTACTTGGAATTTTGGTTTCCTTTGAGCCTTTGCTATCATTGATTTTTTAGCCATATTAACCCCTTATCTCACTTTTGCAAAAGGCAATCCAAGCAATTCTAACAACTTGAACGCTTCTTTATCGTTGTCCGTAGAAGTTACCATAGTGATGTTCATGCCATGACTGACCATAATATCATCATAAACCACTTCCGGGAAAATCAACTGCTCATTGATCCCAAAGGTGTAATTCCCACGCCCATCAAAACCATTTCGTGAAATCCCTCTAAAGTCTTTCACTCTGGGTAACGAAATCACAATCAGCTTTTCTAAGAAATTATACATGCGTTTATTCCTTAAGGTAACTTTCGCCCCTACCGCCATGCCTTCTCTGATCTTAAAGCCTGCAACGGATTTTTTCGCTTTAGTGATAACCGCTTTTTGCCCTGCAATCAAAGAAATCGTTTGCGCGATATTTTGCATGATTTTCATGTCTTTTGCATGAGCCCCAGCGCCCACGCTGATAACGATTTTTTCTAGCTTGGGTAAAAGCATGGGGTTTTTGATGTCTAATTCTTGAGCGAGTTTTGCCCTCACTTCATTTTGATAAAATTGTTTCAAACCAAACATGTATCCAACTCCTTAGGCTTTCTTCACATTGGAAATGTGCATGGGCTTTTCTTTTTTAATAAAGCCCCCTTTAGGGTTATCATCAGTAGGTTTAATCGCTTTTTTCACCACCTTACACCCTTCAACAACCACTTGAGAAGTCTTAGGCAACACCGCTAAAACCTTAGCGACCTTACCCTTATCGTCTCCTGCAATGACTTTCACCATGTCATTTTTTTTGATTTCGCTTTTCATTATACAACCTCCGGCGCTAGAGAAATAATTTTCATGAAATTAGCGTAACGCACTTCTCGGCTCACTGGCCCAAAAATCCTTGTGCCAACAGGATCTTTTTTAGCGTCCAAAATCACTGCTGCATTGTCATCAAAACGCACTAAAGAACCATTTTTCCTTTGAATTTCTTTTTTCGTTCTCACCACAACGGCTTTGACCACTTGACCGCGTTTCACCTTGCCATTAGGGATAGCTTTTTTCACGGAAGCCACGATCACGCTACCCACGCTCGCATAGCGTTTATGACTGCCTCCTAACACCTTAATGCACATGATTTCTTTCGCGCCGCTATTGTCAGCGACATTCAATCTTGTAAAACTCTGTATCATGCTTATACTCCCACTACTAAAATTTCTTTAAGCGTGAAGGACTTGGTTTTAGAAAGCGGTCTGCACTCAATCGCGCTCACAAAATCCCCTACTTTCACCTGATTGTTTTCATCATGGATGGTGTATTTTTTGAACTTTTTAACAATCTTGCGGTATTTTTCATGCACCACTTTTCTTTCCACAAGAATCACAGCGCTTTTTTCAGCAAACTTGCTGATAACCTTGCCTTGCACCAGCCTTTTATGCGGCTCTTTCGTATTCATTGCTTACCCTTTTTTACTCAACGCTAGAAGAATAATATGCATTAATGGCCGTGTTAATGCGAGCGATATTTCTTCTGGCTTTCTTAATCTCGTTAGGATTACTCAATTGCATAGCCTTTAACTTAACGCGCAACTCAAAAAGCTCCGCTTTCTTAGCATGCAACAACTCTTCTAATTCCTTGATACTCTTATCTTTCAATTCAGTATATTTCATTTTCGCTCTCACAAGTTACAATTTTGGTTTTAAAAGGAAGTTTGCTCTGAGCTAACGCTAAAGCTTCTCTCGCTAGTCCTTCTTCAATGCCTAGCATTTCATAAACGATTCTGCCCGGCTTGATATTCATCACCCATTTTTCCACAGAGCCTTTACCTTTACCCATCCTGGTTTCTAAAGGCTTAGCGGTCAAAGGCTTATCGGGAAATACTCTAATCCACACCTTACCCGCTCTTTTAATGTGCCTTGTCATGGCCACCCTTGCGGATTCAATCTGGCGTGAATCAATCCTCCCATGCTCTATGGCTTTAATCGCAATATCCCCAAACGCAATGGAGTTACCACGATGGGCTTTCCCACGATTGCGCCCTTTCATTTGCTTTCTGTATTTTGTTCTTTTTGGCATTAACATGATTATTGCCTCCCTCTTCTGCTTCTTCTAGGCTCTCTTTCTTCTTTAGCCTCTTCTTTTTTCTCAAATTGGATGCCTTTTTGCAAAACTTCCCCTTTGAAAATCCACACTTTCACGCCAATAATACCATATACCGTCATCGCTTCAGCAAAGCCATAATCAATCTTAGCCCTTAAGGTGTGTAAAGGAACGCGCCCTTCCATATACCATTCGGTGCGAGCGATTTCAGCCCCTGCTAAACGGCCAGAAACGCGCACCTTGATCCCTTTAGCGCCGGATTTTAACGCCGCTTGCATGACCTTTTTCATCGCGCGGCGGAAAGCGACCCTTTTTTCTAGCTGGGTGGCTACATTTTCTGCGGCTAATTGGGCGTCAGCTTGGGGGCGTTTGACTTCTTTAATATTAATGGAGACTTCTTTTTTGATGAGCGTTTTTAGGCCTTCTTTGACTTTTTCAATATCCACGCCTTTTTTACCAATGATAAGCCCTGGGCGAGCCGCTACGACCGTAACGCGCAGTTTTTTAGCCGCTCTTTCAATCACAATCTCGCTCACGCCAGCGTAATAAAGCTCTTTTTTAAGGAATTTCCTGATCTTATTGTCTTCATCAATATTGCTTGGAGCGGTGCGAGCGCTAGGGAACCATCTGGAAGTCCAATTCCTATTAATACCTAATCTTAAACCTACCGGATTAACTTTTTGTCCCATGCCCTACTTACCTTCTGCTTGATTTTTTTTATGGCTTTTAGAAGATTTCATTTCTTTCCCTTCTGCTACTTCTACGAATACATGAGATGTTGGCTTTCTAATAGCTGTGGCTCTGCCTTTAGCCCTTGGAATGGAGCGCCTAAGCACAGGACCAGCATCCACTCTGCAAGAAACAATCAGAGCGCTCTTGGCGTCTAAAGAGCCGTTAGCGACCGCAGAAGCCACCACTTTTGAAAGCACTCTGGCCGCTTTATTGGGCGTAAACTCCAAACTAGCGATCGCTAATTCAGCGTTCATGCCTTGAATCTGTCTTGCAATCAATCTGGCTTTAGTAGGAGATAACCGCACAAATCTTAATAACGCTTTGCTCATTCTGCCCCCTTACTTGCCAATCTTTTTTTGGACACTGCCTTTGTGCCCTTTAAAAGTTCTTGTAGGAGCGAATTCCCCTAACTTATAACCCACATGGTTTTCTGTGATATACACAGGGACAAAAACCCTTCCGTTATGCACATTATAAGTAAAACCAATCATTTCAGGCAAAATGGTGCTTCTTCTAGACCATGTTTTAATCGGGCGGTTATCCTTACCCTCTTTTGCCTTGAGCGTTTTTTTCATCAAGTGGTCGTCTATAAAAGGACCCTTTTTAATTGACCTAGACATTCTTTAACCCTTTATTTATGTTTCTTTCTGGAAATGATGAGCTTGTCGCTAGCTTTTTTCTTTCTCGTTTTATAGCCCTTAGCTGGAGTGCCCCAAGGCGATACAGGATGACCGCTTGTCCCTGTTTTACCCTCACCCCCACCATGCGGGTGATCCACTGGGTTCATCGCACTACCACGAGTTTGTGGGCGAATGCCTCTGTGGCGGTTACGCCCTGCCTTACCGATAGAGACATTGATAAAATCCTCATTCCCTACCACGCCAACACTCGCCATGCATTCGCTTAAAATGTAGCGCATTTCAGAGCTTGGCATCCTAAGAATGGTGTATTTATTTTCCCTACCCATGATTTGAGCGCTCATCCCAGCGCTTCTGGCTAATTGCCCACCAGCCCCCGGATGCATTTCAATATTATGCACCACCGTTCCTATAGGGATATTTTTCAACTTCATCGCAAAGCCCACTTTAATATCCAAACCGCCTTCAGCAGCGATAACGCTATCGCCCACTTTCAAACCGCTTGGCTGTAAAATATAGCGTTTGTCCCCATCAGATAGACTACAAGAGCGATGCGCGCGTTTCTGTAAGGATCATACTCAATCGCAGCCACTTTCCCTTCAATGTTGTATTTGTTGCGTTGAAATCAATAATGCGATAGAGTTTTTTAGCCCCTCTCTCTTTGTGGCGGCTGGTGATGCGCCCGTTATTGTTTCTCCCTGCTGTTGCTTTAAGCTTAGTGAGTAAGCCTTTGACACTGCTTTTTGCGGTAATGTCTTTAGAGTCCAACACCGACATGAAGCGTCTGCTTGGGGGTAGGGCTTATAAGTTTTAATCGCCATAACGCTTTCTCCTTTCTACGCGCCAAGGGCGGCAATGCTAGCGCCCTCTGGAACTTTCACATAAAATTTCTTAAACGACTTTCTTTGTCCAAGCTTCCCTCTAAAGCGTTTCACCTTACCTTCTTGCTTCAAAGAATTGATTTTCAAAGGCTCAAAGCCAAAGTAAGTTTTAAACACTTCTTTGAGCTGGTTTTTAGTTACATTTTGAGCCGTTTGGACCACTAAAACACCTTTTTCTTGCAATCCTAATGACTTTTCAGTGTAAAGAATTGACTTTATATCCATGATGTCTGCCATTTTTTACTCCTCTGTCTTATCTTGCACCACATGCTGAAACGCTGCTTCTTCCATCACCACAGAGCTAAACGCCGCTAAAAGATAAGCGTTTAACTCGCTCACATCAACAATAAGGCATTTTTTAAGGTTACTAAAGGCTAACTCGGTGTATTCGTCCATGTTCATGCACACAAACAAAGTGTCTCGTTGCTCTAAAGCCTGGAACATTTGGTTGGCTTCTTTAGTCAAATGCTTTCTTTTGTTGTCTTCAACCACGCCTTTTATAGCGATTTTTTCCACCACAAAAAGCTTGTTCGCTTGCGCTTTTTCTTCTAAAGCGTATTCTAAAGCCAGGCGTTTTTGTTTTTTATTGATCTTAAGGTTGTAGTTGCGCTTATTCGTAGCCCCATGAGAGACACCCCCACCCACAAACACAGGCGAAGTGATGCTCCCTGCTCTGGCTCTTCCGCCCCCTTTTTGCGCCCAAGGCTTCCTACCGCCCCGCTCACTTCAGCGCGGTTTTTACTTTTTAGCGGTATTAGCGCGTGCAGAAGATAAATAATGTTTCACATAAAGATAGAGGTTATGGCTGTTGATACCCTCATATCTTTTAGGTAACTCCACGCTACCCTTTTCTTTCAAATGGCTGTCTAAAACGATGGCCTTACTCATATCAAACCCTTTATATTATATTCAATGTATGGTTTTTACCGCTCTAATGCGTCCATAAGCCCCAGAAAAGCCCGGCCACTGAACCCTTTAGCACTACACCATACTTTCTTTATCAAAAGAGAGCACCTCGTTTTGGCAAGTAAACTAGCTCATTGCCATATGCCCTGCCATTTTCCTACCCTTTTGCACTCTTCCTGGCCATTCTCGGTTACCAATAGAGCCAGGGCGGCGGTGGAATCGGCTCCCATGCGCTGCAGGCCCGCCTTGGAAATTCCAACGCTTCATCACCCCCGCAAAGCCTCTTCCCTTCGTTTTAAAGCTCGCTTTAACCCTTTTAAGCGTTTCTAAAGCGCTCAAATCCAAATCGCCCAACTCTTGTTGTTGGGAAGCTTTTAAGGTGGCGAAATGGTTAAACTCTTTGCTGAGCTGGTATTTCTTTTGCTGGCCTTCAATCGCCTTATTGTGTTTTTTATGCATCGCATAGGCCACTAAAGCTTTCCCGTTTTCTAGCTGGCACACTTTCGCTTGCAAGACTTTAAGCAAGGTTACAGGCGTGCTGTTAGCATCAATCGTGCGGCTCATGCCTATCTTTTGAACTAAAAATTCCATATCTAACCCTTATTTTATGATCTCAATGCGTTAGGACTACTTCGTTTCCATAGAGGTTACTTCTACATCCACTTCAGGAGCTAAATCCAACTTCATCAAGCTATCCACGGTTTCTGGGGTGGCCGAAATAATATCAATCAATCGGCTATAAACCCTAATCTCAAACTGCTCTCTTGAATCCTTATTGACATGCGGGGAGCGTAAAACGGTGTAACGCTTATTCTTAGTCGGTAAAGGGATAGGCCCTCTAATTTCAGAACCTGAGCGCTTTACGGCTTCCACGATAGCCACAACAGAGCGATCCAACACTCTATGGTCATAAGCTTTGAGCTTCAACCTGATTTTTTCCATAAACTCTCCTAAAAGAACTCGTTTTATCCGTTACTAAAAACAGAATAAAACAATAAAATAAAAACTGAAATACTACTCAAAATGCGCCATTTAGTCAATAACTTTTGCTATTTTTAGGGATTTTTAAAGATTTTTACTTCCTTTTTATAAGGAAATAGAAAAAATGCGCTACGATTATCTTAATCCAATCTCATTTGAAAGGAAGTTCATGCCCCTTTCTTGCTTGCACCCTTTTGGGCCTTTTGAAACCCCTAAAGAGCCGGCTTTAAACAACCCGCTTTTAAAGGCGCATTCAAGCGATAAGATCTGTCTTTTAGGGCCGATGAAATCCGGTAAAACCACTTCCGCCCTCAAACTAGCGAAGGGTTTTAAAAACCCTGTGTATATCAATTACAATGACATGCGCTTGAACAAAAACATTCTAAGCTCATGGCTTTTAAAATGGCATTTAGAAAAGAAAATGGATTTGCTCATTTTAGATCATATTGACCGCTTGGATTTCAGCCTGCCTAAGCTTCCTAAAATCGTTCTTATCCCTAATTATTTAAGCCCCATAACAGCGCCAGATTGCAGCTTGTGCTATGCATTAGGGTTGAATTTTAAAGAATATACTAGCTTTTTCAAACCCAACACCCCTAAAAACACCCTGTTTAACCGCTTTTTAAAAGATGGCAACGCTTTAGATTCACTTTTTATAGAAAACGAGCAAGAAAAAATCCTAAAAAAACAAGAAAATATCAAATTAATCTTTCAAGCTTACGCCCCCTTAATAGCTAAAATCTGCTCGTATCAGTCTAAGTTTGTGAGCGCTTTTTATCTTTATACGCAACTCAAAAAAGAGCTTAAGATCTCTAAAGACACCCTCTATAAATTGTTACACGCACTAGAAAACCAGTGCATCATTTTTTTAGTCCCCAGTTTTGAAAACAATAAAACCAAATTGTATCTGTGCGATTTTGCCTTGCCTTATAGCCTGACTCCTAGCCCTTCGCTTTTAAATGTTTTTGAAAACATGGTTTTTTTAGAGCTTTACAAGCAATTCCCAAATCATGAGCTTTACTCCCATGATAATGGGATTTTTATCTTGCATAAAAACGCCACTAACAAGATCGCCCTCATCGCCCACGCTTTCCCCACGCCGCATTTTTTAGAAAAACAGCTTTCTTGGTGCCATAAGCAAGGGTTTTTAAAAATTGCAGTCGTTTCTATCAACGCCCCTATTTCAGCAGCTAATACCCCCTACAAACACCTTAATTTCATTGATTTTTCTTTGGATATTCAATCTATTTTGGTATAATAATTAATTGTATTTATGTATTTATGTATTTATGTATTTATGTATTTATGTATTTATGTATTTATGTATTTATGTATTTATGTATTTATGTATTTATGTATTTATGTATTTATGTATTTATGTATTTATGTATTTATATATTAAAATTATTACACATTTTTTTATATTATTAATAGGTATTTTATTTTTTTTTAAGCTAACCCACTATAAACTATCCCAGTATTTCGCCTTTTTGAGAAATACCACCTACCCTAAAAGCGTAGGGCGTTTTTAATATTCTTTTATAGAAAGGAAGCTATAATGAACGCATTGAAAAAATTAAGTTTCTGCGCCTTGTTATCCCTAGGTCTCTTCGCTCAAACAGCGCATGCTGAGAGTTTGAAAGACACGATTAACTATCCTAGTTGGCTTGAAATCAATCTTTTTAACCAAAAGAACCCGCCCAATCAATATGTCGGATCGGCTTCAATCTCTGGTAAAAGGAACGATTTTTACGCCAATTACATCCCCTATGATGACAAATTGCCCCCTGAAAAGAACGCTGAAGAAATCGCTCTTTTAAGGGCCAGAATGAACGCTTACAGCTCGTTAGAAAGTATTTTAATCACTAAAATGCGCAATCGTATTGTTAAGGTGCTTCAAGTTAAAAATAACGTTATCAGCCATTTATTCGGGCTTGTTGATTTTTTAACCTCTAAATCCATTTTGGCTAAAAGGTTCGTGGATACCACCAACCATCGTGTGTATGTTATGGTGCAATTCCCTTTCATTCAGCCTGAAGATCTCATCGCTTACTTTAAAGCAAAGCATATCAACCTTTCTTCAACGAGCGCTACCCATCTCAGCGCCATTTTAAACAAGGCGTTGTTCCACATCTAAGGGTTTGGGATTTAAGATGCGGTTTTTAAGCGTGAAGCTATGCCGATGAAAAGGCGTAGCCCCCAGCTTAATAATCGCTTCTATATGCTGTTTAGTCCCATACCCGCAATTCTTATCCCAGCCGTATTCCTTAAACAAAGCATGCAATTGCCGCATTTCTCTGTCCTTAAAAGCTTTCGCTAAAACAGACGCCATAGCGATTTGAGCGATTGTTTCATCGCCCTTGATGATGGTTTGTATATTAGGGTAGTGTTTATCCAAGCCAAACGCCGTGTTGCCATCTATCTTTATTTCATTGGCTAAAGAGCGATTATTTTCTAAAATTTCTTGAATAGCGAGCTTCAAACACGCCCCCAAGCCCAAATGATCAATTTCATTCGCGCTTTTTTTAACCACGAAAAACCCCACCTCATCATGCGTTTTGATTTTATTTTCTAAGAAAAAGCGCTTTTTGGGGCTGAGCTTCTTGCTATCCTTAAGCCCCATTTCCAAAAACTCTAAGGCTGTTTTTTCACTGCACACCACCCCAGCCACAAAAAGCGAACCGGCCAAACACCCCCTACCCGCTTCATCAATGCCTAAAATCATTGATACGCAACCCAACCGGTATAAAATCCCTACTCATGCGCTTCATGCGTTATCCTGTTTTCTCTTATCTTCTTAATAAACTCTGTTAATTCTTTTTCAAAGTTTTTCACGCTTTTTCTGTCGCTTGGCGATGAGGGGATAGTCAAATGATGCGCCCCACTAGTTAGCTTGACGTGCTTGCTTCCAGATTCCAAATAAAGATTCAAATCTTTATTGTCATGCAACGCCTCTTTTAAGATCTTACGAATCTCTTTGCTATGAGTGGCTTTTTCAGGATTCATCTCACGCGCCCACCCAAGGTTTCAAGCCTTAGGCCCGATCATCTTTTCAGGCACCACGAATTGGTCAAAATCTTCAGCGCTCAAGAGTTTCAGTTCCAGCGCGCTTTCTTTTAGAGAAATGCCTTTTTTGTGGGCGTTTTTAGCGATTTTAGCGGCGTTTTCATAGCCTACATGCGGGTTTAGGGCGGTTACTAGCATCAAAGAATGGTGCAAGTAATAATCAATTTTTTCTTTATTAGGCTCAATACCGCTCGCACAATGGGTATTAAAACTTTCCATGCTGTCGCTCAACAGCCTTAAACTTTGCAAGAAATTATAAATGATCACCGGCTTGAACACATTCAATTCAAAATTACCCTGACTGGCCGCAATGCCAATAGCGGTATCATTCCCCATCACTTGCACGGCCACCATGGTCATCGCTTCGCATTGCGTGGGATTGACTTTACCGGGCATAATAGAGCTGCCCGGCTCGTTTTCAGGGATATTAAGCTCGCCCAAACCACAGCGCGGCCCGCTCGCAAGCCATCTAATATCGTTAGCGATTTTCATTAAATTCGCCGCTAAAGCCTTAAAAGCCCCATGCACATAAGCGATAGCGTCATGGCTAGTGAGCGCGTGGAATTTATTGGGCGCAGAGATGAATTTCACGCCGCTAAACTGGCTCAATTCTTCAGCCACTTTTTCACTCAATTCTTTATGAGCGTTTAGCCCTGTGCCTACGGCAGTCCCGCCTATGGCTAATTCCCTTAAATGCTCCAAACTCTCTAAAATTTGTTGTTTAGAATGCTCTAGCATGCTCGCATACCCACTAAATTCTTGCCCCAAAGTTAAAGGCGTGGCGTCTTGTAAATGCGTGCGCCCGATTTTGACAATTTCTTTAAATTGTTGGCTTTTGTCTTTAAAGGTCTTTAACAGATTCTCCAAACTAGGGAGCAGTTTATGCGTGATTTCTAGCACGCTCACAATATGCATTGCGGTAGGGAAAGTGTCGTTAGAGCTTTGAGACATGTTCACATCATCGTTAGGGTGGATGAGTTTTTTCTCCCTGAAATTACCCCCTAAAATTTCTGTAGCCTTATTGGCAATGACTTCATTGAGATTCATGTTCGTTTGAGTCCCGCTCCCTGTTTGCCATATCGCTAAGGGAAACTCGCCGCACAACTCGCCTTTTAAAATGCAATCGCACGCCTTGATAATGGCTTGGGATTTTTCCAGGCTTAATTTCCCTAGCTTGTGGTTAACAACCGCCAAGCTCCTTTTGAGTTTGGCAAACGCGCCAATGAGTTCTTTAGGCATTTTTTCGGTGCCGATTTTAAAGTTTTCAAGACTGCGTTGCGTTTGAGCCCCCCAGTATTGGCTGTCATCCACTTGAATTTCGCCCATCGTGTCATGTTCAATTCTAAATTGCATGCTAATCCTTTGAAATTTGATTTTAAAACCTTAAAAAAATAGCATAAACTCTTATACCTTCTACTTAAAACCCTAATTTTTTTAAAAACAATTTCCACAATTTTTACACAAAAGAAAGCTATCATTCATCCGCAACAAGAATTTTCTTGTTATCTTAATTTAAAGGTCAAAACGATGAAAAAGTTAGCCGCTTTATTTTTAATAAGCGTGTTGGGGGTTATGAGTTTGAACGCATGGGAGCAAACCCTAAAAGCCAATGATTTGGAAGTGAAAATCAAATCCGTGGGTAACCCCATTAAAGGCGATAACACTTTCATACTCAGCCCCACTTTAAAAGGTAAGGCTTTAGAAAAAGCTATCGTTAGGGTGCAGTTTATGATGCCTGAAATGCCCGGCATGCCAGCGATGAAAGAAATGGCGCAAGTGAGTGAAAAAAACGGCCTTTATGAAGCTAAAACCAATCTTTCTATGAACGGGACATGGCAAGTTAGGGTGGATATTAAATCCAAAGAAGGCAAAGTTTATCGCGCTAAAACCAGCCTGGATTTATAAGCGCATGCTATCTTTTATAAGCGCGTTTGATAAAAGGGGCGTTTCAATACGCCTTTTAACAGCCTTGTTACTGCTTTTTAGTTTGAGTTTGGCTAAAGATTTAGAGATCCAATCTTTTGTGGCTAAATACCTTTCTAAAAATCAAAAAATACAAGCCTTACAAGAGCAAATTGACGCTTTAAGTTCTCAAGAAAAAGCCGTTAGCAAGTGGGATAACCCCATTTTGTATTTAGGCTATAACAACGCTAACGTGAGCGATTTTTTCAGGCTGGATAGCACCTTAATGCAAAACATGAGCTTGGGTTTGTCTCAAAAAGTGGATTTAAATGGTAAAAAACTCACGCAATCTAAAATGATCAATTTAGAAAAGCAAAAAAAGATATTAGAGCTTAAAAAAACCAAGCAGCAATTAGCGATTAATTTAATGATAAATGGCATTGAAAACTATAAAAACCAACAAGAAATAGAGCTTTTAAAGACAGCGATTAAAAATTTAGAAAACACCCTTTATCAAGCCAACCATTCCAGTTCGCCCGATTTAATAGCGATCGCCAAGTTAGAAATTTTAAAATCGCAATTAGAAATCAAAAAAAACAATTTAGAAGAAGCGCTCTCTAGCAGCCATTATTCCATGGGCGAATTGACTTTTAAGGAAAACGAGCTTTTAAGCATTGCCCCTAAAAATTTTGAATTTAATAAAGAGCAAGAGTTGTATAACATTAGCGCCACCAATTACGATATTGCGATCGCTAGGCTTGATGAAGAAAAAGCGCAAAAAGACATCACTTTGGCTAAAAAAAGCTTTTTAGAAGACGTGAATGTTACCGGGGTGTATTATTTCCGCTCCAAACAATACTATAACTACGACATGTTTAGCGTCGCTTTGTCTATCCCCTTGCCTCTTTATGGCAAGCAGGCTAAATTAGTGGAGCAAAAGAAAAAAGAAAGCTTAGTGTTTAAAAGCGAAGTGGAAAACGCCAAAAACAAAACGCACCACCTGGCCCTAAAACTCCTTAAAAAATTAGAAACCTTGCAAAAAAACTTGGAAGCGATCAATAAAATCATCAAGCAGAATGAAAAAATCGCGCAAATTTATGCACTTGACTTGAAATCTAATGGCGATTACAACGCTTATTACAACGCTTTTAATGACAAAATCACCATTCAAATCACCCAGCTTGAAACCTTGAGCGCTCTAAATAGCGCTTATTTGTCCTTACAAAACCTCAAAGGATTAGAATGAAACGGCTTTTATTGTTAGCCCTGACCTTATTTTTTAGCCTCTCATGCGCTAACGCTCAAGAAATTAAAGAAACTCAAGAGACTAAAAAAACTAAAGAAGCTAAAAGCCAAACCCGTTTTAATATTTCCACCACTAAGGTCATAGAAAAAGAATTTTCTCAAAGCCGGCGCTATTACGCGATTTTAGAGCCTAATGAAGCGCTGATTTTTTCTCAAACCCTGCGTTTTGATGGCTATGTGGAAAAGCTTTATGCGAATAAAACCTATACCCCCATTAAAAAGGGCGATAGGTTATTGAGCGTGTATTCCCCTGAATTAGCGGGCGTTCAAAGCGAGTTGTTATCATCATTGAAATTCAACCAACAAGTGGGAGCGATTAAAGAAAAACTCAAACTATTAGGGCTAGAAAACTTTAGCATTGAAAAAATCATCAGCAGCCACAAGGTTCAAAATGAAATGACTATTTACTCTCGTTTCAGTGGCGTTATTTTTAAAAAAAGCCCGGATCTCAATGAGGGGAGTTTCATTAAAAAAGGGCAGGAGCTGTTTCAGATCATAGATTTAAGCCGATTGTGGGCGCTTGTTAAAGTCAATCAAGAGGATTTAGAGTTTTTAAAAAACACGCATCAAGCGATTTTGTTCGTAGAGGGGGTTAAAGGCAAGCAAGCAATCACGCTTGAAAACATCAACCCCATCATAAATGCGCAAGATAAAATGCTAGAAGCGCGCTTCAATGTGCCTAATCTTAAATTGCTTTATTACCCTAACATGTTCGCTCAAGTAGAAATCTTTCAAAAACCACAAAAAATGAAGATTTTGCCTAAAGAAGCGGTTTTGATTAAAGGGGGGAAAGCTATCGTGTTTAAAAAAGATGATTTTGGCTTAAGCCCGTTAGAAATTAAAGCCGTCCGCTTGAGCGATGGGAGTTATGAAATTTTAGAGGGTTTAGAGGCGGGCGAAGAAGTGGCTAATAACGCTTTATTCGTGCTAGACGCTGACGCTCAAAACAATGGGGATTATTGAATGATAGAAAAAATCATTGATTTAAGCGTTAAAAACAAACTCCTTACCACTTTAGTCACTCTGCTCATTTTTTTAGCCTCTTTGTGGGCGATAAAAAGCGTTCGTTTAGACGCTTTGCCAGATTTAAGCCCCGCTCAAGTGGTTGTGCAAATCACTTACCCCAATCAAAGCCCTAAAATCGTGCAAGAGCAGGTTACTTACCCGCTAGTTTCTACTTTCATGAGCATCGCTAACATTGACACGGTTAGGGGGATTTCTAGTTATGAAAGCGGCCTGATTTACATCATTTTTAAAGACGGCGTCAATTTGTATTGGGCTAGAGATAGGGTTTTAGAGCAATTAAACAGAGCGCTCAATTTGCCTAAGGACGCTAAAGTGGAAATAGGGAGCGATTCCACTTCTATTGGCTGGGCGTATCAATACGCATTATCTAGCGATAGCAAGAATTTAAGCGATCTGAAAGTCTTGCAAGATTTCTATTACCGCTATGCACTTTTGGGGGTTGATGGGGTGAGTGAGGTCGCAAGCGTGGGGGGCTTTGTGAAGGATTATGAAGTAACGCTTCAAAACGATTCTTTGATCCGTTATAACTTGAGTTTAGAGCAAGTCGCTAACGCGATTAAAAATTCCAATAACGATACCGGTGGGGGGGTTATTTTAGAAAACGGGTTTGAAAAAATCATAAGATCGCATGGCTATATCCAATCTCTAAAAGATTTAGAAGAAATTGTCATTAAAAAAGAAGGGGCTATCCCTTTAAAGATTAAAGATATAGCCAGCGTGAGACTAGTTCCAAAACCACGCAGAGGAGCAGCTAATCTCAATGGTAATAAGGAAGTGGTGGGCGGGATTGTCATGGTGCGCTATCACGCTGACACTTATAAGGTGCTTAAAGCCATTAAAGAAAAAATCGCCACCTTACAAGCGAGTAACCCTGATGTGAAAATCACAAGCGTGTATGACAGGAGCGAATTGATTGAAAAAGGCATTGACAATTTGATTCACACGCTCATAGAAGAAAGCGCGATTGTGTTAGTCATTATTGCGATTTTCTTACTGCATTTCAGGAGCGCTTTAGTGGTGATCATCACTCTGCCTTTAAGCGTGTGCATCAGTTTCTTGCTCATGCGTTATTTCAATATTGAAGCGAGTATCATGAGTTTGGGGGGCATTGCGATCGCTATAGGGGCGATGGTGGATGCGGCGATTGTGATGGTGGAGAACGCTCACAAGCATTTGCAACGCATTGATACGAAAGACAATATCCAAAGGGTCAATGCCATCATGCAAGGGGTTAAGCATGTGGGGGGCGCGATATTTTTTGCTTTAATGATCATTGTGGTTTCTTTCTTGCCAATTTTTGCGCTCACCGGCCAAGAAGAAAAGCTTTTTGCCCCTTTAGCTTACACCAAAACCTTTGCCATGCTAGTGGGAGCGCTACTTTCTATTACGATAGTCCCTATTTTAATGGTATGGCTCATTAAAGGGCGGATTTTAGAAGAGTCTAAAAACCCCATTAACGCTTTTTTCATGAAAATTTATGGCGTGAGTTTGAAGGTTGTGCTTAAGTTCAGATACGCTTTTTTGATAGCGAGCGTTGTGGGTCTAGGGGGCTTGTATATATCATACAAAAAACTCAACTGGGAATTTATCCCCCAAATCAATGAAGGGGTAATCATGTATATGCCTGTAACCATTAATGGCGTGGGCATTGATACCGCTTTAGAATACTTGAAAAAAAGTAATGCCGCTATCAAGCGATTGGATTTTGTCAAACAGGTTTTTGGTAAAATGGGGCGCGCTAACACCAGCACCGATGCCGCCGGCTTGAGCATGATAGAAACCTACATTGAGTTAAAGCCAAAAAACGAATGGAAAGAAAAGCTCAGTTATAAAGAAGTTAGGGATAAGTTAGAAAAAACCCTACAATTAAAAGGCTTGACTAATTCATGGACTTACCCCATTCGTGGCAGAACGGACATGCTCTTAACCGGCATTAGAACGCCCCTAGGCATCAAGCTCTATGGTAATGACACGGACAAATTACAAGAATTAGCGATCCTTATGGAGCAACAGCTCAAAACCCTAAAAGAGAGTTTATCCGTCTTTGCCGAGCGATCCAATAACGGTTACTACATCACGCTGGATTTGAACGATGAAAATCTGGCTCGTTATGGCATCAATAAAAACGCCGTGTTAGATGCGATTAAATTCGCTCTAGGCGGAGCCACGCTCACTACCATGATTAAAGGCGTAGAAAGCTACCCTATTTCCTTACGCTTAGAAGACACCGAAAGAAACACCATTGAAAAATTAAAAAACCTCTACATCAAAACCGCTTACAATTACATGCCCTTAAGGGAGTTAGCCCGCATCTATTACGACAACTCGCCGGCGGTGTTAAAGAGCGAAAAGGGCTTGAATGTGAATTTTATTTATATTGTGCCGCAAAATGGTATCAGCTCTGATGCTTACAGACAACTAGCAATAAAAGCGCTAGAAAAAATCCAATTGCCTAACGGGTATTATTATGAATTTAGCGGCGAAAGCCAGTATTTAGAAGAAGCGTTTAAAGCCTTACAATACATCGTGCCGGTGAGCGTTTTTATCATTTTTATTTTAATTGTCTTTGCGTTAAAGAATCTCACCAATTCCTTGCTATGCTTTTTCACTCTGCCTTTTGCGTTTTTGGGGGGGTTGATTTTTATGAATCTCATGGGATTTAACATGAGTGTGGCGGCGTTAGTGGGCTTTTTGGCCCTTTTAGGGGTAGCGAGCGAAACGGCTATTGTGATGATTATTTATTTAGAGGATGCGTTTCAAAAATTCATCAAAACCCCCTTAAAAGAGCAAACGACTACCGCCTTAAAAGAAGCTATCATGCATGGGGCGGTGCTTAGGGTAAGGCCCAAGCTGATGACCTTTTTTAGCATTTTAGCTTCACTCATTCCGATCATGTATAGCCATGGCACAGGAAGTGAAATCATGAAATCCATCGCCGCGCCCATGCTAGGGGGCATGATAAGCAGCGTTGTTTTAACGCTTTTTATTATCCCTACGGCGTATTTTGTGATTAAAAACGCTAGGGTTAGGAAACATGAATATTAAAAAAAGCCTTTTCTAATACATGGCTTTGGACTAAAACCATATAAAGAATGGTAGGGAGCGTGATGCTTAAAACAAACACCTTAAAAATGCGGTGCAAAAGGATAACGGATAAAAAAGCGATGATTTCATTGATCCCATAAGGGGGTTTTAAAATTTGAATGTCTTTAAAACAATAAACCACGAGCATGCCTATCACTGAACATGATAAAGCCCTACCCAAATAACGCACAAAGTCGTTGGGAGGGTTTTTAGCGTTAAATACCATAAAAGGCCAAATGCGCGTAAAATAAGTCGTTATTATGATGACTAAAAGAATGAGTATAGAATGCATTAACATTCTAACTGCTTTCTAAACAAAATGAGGGCAAGCACCATTAAAACCAAAGCGATGAGCAAAAAGTATTCAGTCCCAAAGAGCGCCAAACAAACAACCGCAATAATAATCCCAAGCCATGCGTTTTTGTGGTTTGCGTTTCGTTTGTATTGCTCCATAAACAGCACGATAAAAATCGCTGTCATCACAAATTCCATGCCTTGAGTGTCAAAAGAAAAATGCGTTCCCACCAACGAACCCACCAACGAGCCAAAAATCCAATAAGAGTGGTTGAGTAAGGAAATGCTAAAAATAAAGTCTTTTTCACTAACCCCCTCTTTAGGAGCGTATAAATTCAATAGAGCAAAGGTTTCATCCGTGAGCGCATGCGCTAAATAGGGCAAACGCCATTGGGTGTTTTTAAATCTCTCTAGCATAGAAAGCGCATAACAAGTCTGTCTCGCATTCACCAACAAGCTCACAATAACGACATTCATCAAGCTCGCTTGCGTGCTTAAAAGCGTGATCGCTACAAATTGCACCGCCCCAGCGTAGATGAATAACGACATGAACAGGGCGACTCTATAATCATACCCTTGCTGGACTAAAAGCACCCCAAAAGTCATTCCCATAAGCAAATACCCTAAAAAGATAGAAATGGTATGAGGGAAAGCGTCTTTTAAAGCTTTTAGAAAATCATGCATCAACAACCTTTCATTTGAACCAGTCTTTAATTTTAGAAATACAAGTTTCTAAAACGCTTTTATGCGGCTCGCCCTCATAACCAAAACTCGCATGCAACTTTTCCAATAACCCTTGCTGCTCTTTATTCAAACTTTTAGGATAAATCACTTGCAATTCCACGATCAAACTCCCTCTATAAGAGCTTTCCGGGTGTTTCACGCCCTCATTTCTAAACGCAAAAGTCTGCCTGTCTTTGGCGTTTCTGGGGATTTTTAATTCCAGTTCGTCCCCTTTTAAAGACGGCACTTTAATCGTATGCCCTAAAGCGATAGTGGTGAAAAATACCGGCGCTTCAATGAATAAATCACAGCCTTCGCGCTTGAAATGCTCATCTTCTTTGACTCGCGCTTCTAAATACAAATCCCCTCTTTTCCCCTTCTCGTATTCATTGCCTTTATTTTTAAGCACCATGCGGTTTTGATCATCAATGCCCTCAGGGATCATCGCATCAATTTCTTCATCTTTAAGGATGTAGGTTTTACCCTTACACGCTTGGCATGGGGTTTTAATGGTTTTGCCCTTGCCTTTACACGCCCCACAAGTTTGCGCAAAACTCATAAAACCTTGACGCATAAACACCTGCCCCTGCCCGTTGCATTGCTTGCAAGTTTCTAGGGCTTTGTCTTTAGCGCCTGTGCCATCGCAACTCTCACAAACGCTCTGGTATTGGACTTTAATGGTTTTTTTACAGCCAAAAACCGCCTCTTTAAAACTCAATTCAATGGTTTGCAAATAATCCGGCGCGATAGCGCTTTTTTGCCTTTTACCTCCCCTAGCACCAAACCCAAAAGCGTCCTCAAAAAACGAGCCTAAATCTTCAAAAAAATCAGAAAAATCGCCCTGGTTTGAGCCGGCTTGGTTTAAGCCTTTTTTACCATACCTATCGTATAAGGCCCGCTTCTTTTCATCGCTTAATACCCCATAGGCTTCATTGATGAGCTTGAACTTTTCTTCGGCTTCTTTATCGCCGGCGTTTCTGTCCGGGTGGTATTTTAAAGCCAGCTTTCTGTAAGACTTTTTAATGGTCTCTTGGTTGCTGTGTTTTTCCACTTCTAAAATTTCATAATAACTCAATTCCACGATCGCTCCAAAAATGGCATCAAAACGCTTATTTTATCTTAAAAGCGATAATTTTGCGTGTTTTTATGCATGCCAAAACTTAGATAAAATAACACGATGAAACTATAATAATTAAAGATAACCCCATGAGATTTTTTTGCCTTTTCTTATTTTTTCTAACCTTTTCAAACGCACAGATAATGATGACTTTTGATTCTCAAACTAACGCCAAACTCTCGCGCTCTAACGAACAGCTTTCAGACATGCTTTATAAACTCAATGAAAGTTTAAGAATCTATCAAAGCGTGCTTTCCAACAACCAAGATCAGCTTAAAGAAATCAAAAAAGCTAACAGCACCCTAAATAGCCAGAGGCGTTTTTTTAACGCCAGCCAAATCCGCCTTATGGATACTGATGCGCTATTGAAACAAAGCGCTTTGGAATTAGAAAAATTACAAGCTTTAGAAAAACGCTTAAAAGAGGGGATGGAGCAAGAACGCTTAATAGAAGAATCCCAAACGCTTTTTTTGCAAGAGCATTGCCCCTATTTGAGCGGCGTTAAGAATTTAGAAGAGGCTTCAAACGCTTTAGAAGTCCAAGAGCAAAACAACGCCCTTTTCTTACTCAAAGAGCCCAAGCTCGCCCGTTTGCTCTCACGATTGGATTTGATGAGCGCTTTAAACGCCTTATGCGATCAAGTTTTAGAAAACCAAGCCCATAACCAACAATCCCATAACAAAACCCTAGAATACAACGCTCTTAAAAACCATGACTTTCAAGCCTATAAAGCCATGCGTTTGAAAAAATTTAAAAACAAGCTTCAAAGCCAGATCCAAGCCAAAGAAGACGCCCTAAAAACCTTTTTGCCCTTAGAAAAACGCCTAGAAACTTTAAAAACGCATTTTTTATGCGATAAAGAAAACCTGAAATCATGCGCCAACCAATTGCGCCAACGCTACCAAAACGCCCTGATAGAGCGAGACAAAGAATTAAAAAACGCTAAAGATAATAAAGAAAAGCATGCTCTAATCTTAGCCAATTACGAGCATACGCTAAAAACCTTGAATGTAGAATTTTTAAGCGAATTGAGTGAGCAAATGGCGTTTTTGAATGAAACCATGGCGTTAAACGCCAAAGTTTTAGCCCTTTTAGCCCAACAACAGACTAAAAAGCCCTCCAATTTGAGCGGTGATTTGAGCAATGAAAAAGCTCTTATTAAAAACATCCGCTTAGATCCGCATGGATTCCCTAGCTTTGAAAATTTTAAGCGAGAGTAAGACAATATTTGACAAGCAAAAACAATTAGAGTAAAATAAGAGCATAACTTCTAGGAAGGATCTCTTTTATTAGGAGATCCCACGACCCTTGTGAACCCATAGAATACAAGTGCGAACCCTAGATATTTTTATCCGTTCCTTTTTTCAACACTGACATGTTGAAAGGAGCGGAGCTTTCCTTATATTACTTAGGATTTAAGAATGTCAAAAAAAGTAGCTATACTTGTGGATGGAGACTTTTTTATAAGATGCTACAAATCTCATCTTAAAAAGCAGTCTAGTGACAAGTATGAAGGTCTTAACCCAAAAAAATTAGCACACCATACTCATACTTATTGCCTAAAGCATATCAATAAAAAGAATGATGAAGAACTATACCGCATATTTTTTTACGATTGCAAGCCATTAAAGAAAAAGGCTCATTATCCATACACTCAAAAAGCTCTAGATCTATCCAAAAGCCCAACCTATAAAGAAAGGGAAGAGTTACACGAACACTTAATTTCCAAACCTTGCTTGGCGTTAAGGTTGGGGTACCTTGACGAGAAAAATGCCAGATGGGTCATTCGTGACCAAGAAAAAGAAAAGAAACTTTTTAACAGGAGAATAAGTATAGAGGAATTTCAAAATGATGATTTTATCTATCACGCAAAGCAAAAGGGCGTTGATATAAAGATAGGACTTGATATAGCCACTTTAGCGTTGAAAAAATTAGTGCAAAAAATCGTTTTAATTTCTGGTGATAGCGATTTTGTCCCTGCTTCAAAACTTGCTCGAGTTGAAGGTATCATTTTCACTCTTGATCCTATGGGAAATCATATTAGAGAGGATCTAAAAGAACATATTGATTATTTGACCACTAGGTTGCCACAATTTAAACAACAATAATAACGCCTATTCGATAAAACATTAAGAGACTGCCAAAAGGCGTATCTCTTAGTTCTTTAGTTTTTAAACAATCACGCCCCCGCCAAGCAAGATGTCATCTTTATAAACCACTAAGGCTTGCCCTTTAGCCACGCCATAAAAAGGCTCTTTAAACTCCACTTCAATCACCTCATCTTTTAAACTCACAAACGCTTTAGCAGGCACGCTCCTGTAACGAGCCTTGATAAAATATTCGCCGCTTTTAAAATCTTTCATTAAAGATTTGTTTTTAGCCTTAAGCGAATGCGTGGCGAGATCTTCTTTTTTGCCCACAATCAACTCGTTCTTTTTAGCGTCAATCCCCACCACAAAATGCGGCTCTAACGCGCCTTTAATACTAAAGCCTTTGCGTTTGCCAATCGTGTATTGCATATAGCCCTTATGCGTGCCGATGATTTCGCCTTGTAGGTTTTTCACCACGCCCTCTTTTTCCACTTCAACATGCTTTTTTAAAGTGTCAATGTAGCTTTTTTCCACAAAGCAAATTTCTTGAGATTCCTTATAAGTCTCTAAAGTGCCTAAAAAAGGCATCGCACTCAAGGCTAAAGGCTTAATATCCTTTTTTAACAAATCCCCTAAAGGGAACACCAATTTAGCGATAACTTCATGCTCTAAAGCGTATAAAAAATAGCTCTGATCTTTAGTTTTATCCAAAGCCTCTTGAATATAACTTATTTTGTCAATTTCTTTGACCCTCGCGTAATGCCCGGTAGCGATCTTTTCACACCCTAATTGTAAAGCGTGATCTAAAGCTAGCCCAAATTTCATTAAAGGGTTGCACAACGCGCATGGGTTGGGGGTTTGCCCTTCTTCATAAGCGTTGATAAATTCATCATAAACCGCGCTTTTAAAATCCTTTTGAAAATCCAACACCTCTAAAGGAATGCCTAAAAACTCGCACGCTTTTTGAGCGTTTTTGATGTATAAATCATGTTTTTTTTCACTCGCATGGAGTTTTAAATAAATCCCCACTAATTCATGCCCTTGCTCTTTTAAGCTATAAGCGCTATAAGAGCTATCCACCCCTCCACTGAGTAATACCGCTATTTTCATTTTTAATCTTTCATTATGAGTTATGGCTCGTAGTCTAGCGCAAAAACCATTCATAACCACCTTTTTTAACCATTGGCATGCTAAAATACCTAAAGATTTTTAAAAATCGCATCAAAACGCATGGAGAAAATAAGGGCAATGGCCAAAATTGAATTGTTAGCCAGATTCACGCAAATCGCTCTCCCTAACAACCACCCTTTATTGAAAAAAGTTTTACACTACGCCAAAAAGCATTTCAGCCAGTGCCACATGCTCTCTTCATCGCTACTCATCTTAAACGACACGGAATGCTTTAAAAAAAACTACTTGCTTAATTGGGTCTATCATGCCCTTGAATGCGCGCATGAGAAAGATATTAGCCAACATTCTTTAGAAGAGATTTTACAAAAAAGCCGCTTGCCCATACGCATCAAAATCATGGCTCAAAACACGCTTTTAGAAAAAATAGAGGTGAAAGTTTTAACCTTTGGGGCAGAATACGCGCTTTTTATCACCAAGCACCCTATCGCTAAGCGGTTTTTACGCCAGAAATTTAGCGGCTATGTGTTTTTGGAAACCCAAGATGAATTGCATATAAGAGGCGATTCAGAGCGTTTTTGGGAACTCATTGTAACGCTCAATGAAAATAGAATCGTCCATAACGCATGCTTAGATTTCATCTACCCTAATGGCTTTGGTAAGGACAGCTACACCACCTTGGCTGAGCGCAAATTAAGAGAATGCTATAAAGCGTTAGGTTTCATCAAGCATGAAGATTTCAGCGAAGTCAAAAAGCGCTATTTAGAGTTGGCTAAAACCTACCACCCTGATTTATGCGATCTCAAAGAAAAAAAGGCTCTTTATGCCAAACGCTTCGCTATCATTCAAGAGGCGTATCGCCACATTAAAAAACACGCCTAAACCCCTAAACTAGCCCTAATCGCGCTAGAAGAAATCGGCGCGTCAATGCCCTTTAAAGGGTGATAATGTCCCTTAAATTGGATCTCTTCATAGCCAATCCTTTCAAAAACCACTAATTCCACCCTTTTTAAAAGCTCTTTAGCGTTAGTCCAAGAAGAAAGGTGCCTCAAGCAATCCGCCCCTATGACTAAATAAAGCGTTTTAGGGCGATAGAGTTTTTGAAAATGAAGCGCGCTTTCTATCGTAGGCACAGCCCTTTCTTGCTTGATTTCAAAATCGCTCAATAGCACCCTAGGCATTCCCTTTAAAGCTCTTTCTAATTCCTTAAAACGGGTTTTTGCGTCCAAAAAACATGGCTTTTTGAAAGGGTTTTGATAAGCGGGTAAGACAATGAGCTGAACGAATGGCAATAATTCTAAAGTTTGCTCAATAATGGCTAAATGAGCCTTGTGCAGGGGATCAAAACTCCCTCCATAGAGCGCTAATTCTTTGTATTTTAAGACGCTATTCATTGTATTCAAAGCTAGACGCCTTAGTCAATTTAGCGAATTTAACCCCCCTAAGCCCCCCGATTTCTAATTGCAAGCGTTGGATTTCAAACGAATTGCCTTGTAAAATAATCGTCTCCAAACAATTATGCTCGTCCATGTGAATATGAGTGGTGCATAAAACATGCGTCCCGCTGGCATGCTGAATGTCTATCATGCGCTGGTTCAATTCCCTTTGGTGGTGATCATAAATCACCACAAGCACGGCGATTTTACCCTCATCATTAGGGTTATCTTCTGCCCAATTGTCTTCTACTAATTTTTCTCTGATCATGTCGCGCACTAATTCTGAGCGAGAAGAATAGCCGTTTTTAATGATGCGGTTGTCCAATTCATCTAATAAATTTTGTTGCAAAGAAACCGAAAAGCGGATGATTGAATCGTCTTTATTGGGTGTATCCATTTGAGAAAAATCCTTTTTTGGCATGAGTCTGTTAAAAGCCGCCCATGCTAGTATGATTGAATTAATTTAAAATGAACAATTATAATACAGATTGGATTTAAATAATTGGTCATAAGAGCGTTTGAATTTGATTGTAATTATTAGCTTAATCATCATTGACTTGTTATTATTAAAACAATATAATCAACAAACCAACATTCCTTTATCATTTTGGAGCGTTTATGCGAACGAATGCTTCTTAAAGAGTGCATGCTCTTTAGCGTGGCTGTATCGCATGTTGCTTTAATCTTAAGGGAATTGTTTTATCATAGACAAGGAGTTTTTATGGGCGGTTTTTCAGTGGGAATGTTGAAAGATTATGTGGACATATTTGTTTTTGCGGTGCTTGGCGTGGCCAGTTTTTTAGCTTTGTGGTTTGTGATTGAAAGGGTTATTTTTTATTCTAAAGTCGATTTGAAGGCTTATGACGATATAGATGCTTTAAATTTGGATTTAACCAAGAATCTAACCATTCTCTATGTGATTTTTTCTAACGCGCCTTATGTGGGCTTATTGGGGACGGTTTTAGGGATTATGGTGATTTTCTATGACATGGGCATGAGCGGCGGGATGGACGCTAAAACGATCATGGTAGGTTTGTCTTTAGCTTTAAAAGCGACCGCTCTAGGGCTTGCTGTGGCGATTCCCACTTTGATCGCTTATAATAGCTTGTTGAGAAAATCTGATGTTTTGAGTGAAAAATTCAGGATCATGAAAAAATGAAAAGCATCAGAAGAGGCGATGGGCTGAATGTTGTCCCTTTCATTGATATTATGCTCGTTTTGCTAGCGATTGTGCTAAGCATTTCTACTTTTATCGCGCAAGGTAAGATTAAAGTCAATCTCCCTAACGCTAAAAACGCTGAAAAAACGCAGTCAAACGATCAAAAAGTGGTGGTCATCTCTGTGGATGAGCATGACAATATTTTCGTAGATGACAAACCGACGAATTTAGAAGCTTTGAGCGCTGTAGTCAAGCAAACAGACCCTAAAACCCTTATAGATTTAAAAAGCGACAAAAGCTCTCGTTTTGAAACTTTTATCAGTATTATGGATATTTTAAAAGAGCATAATCATGAAAATTTCTCCATCTCCACGCAAGCTCAGTAAAGTTTCAACGAGTGTTAGCTTTTTAATTTCTTTTGCCCTATACGCTATAGGGTTTGGCTATTTTTTACTGCACGAAGACGCCCCAGAGCCTTTAGCGCAAGCTGGGACCACTAAGGTTACCATGAGTTTAGCCAGCATTAACACTAATTCCAATACAAAGACTAATGCTGAGTCGGCTAAACCCAAAGAAGAGCCTAAAGAAAAACCCAAGAAAGAAGAGCCAAAAAAAGAAGAACCCAAAAAAGAGGTAACAAAGCCTAAACCTAAGCCTAAACCCAAACCCAAACCAAAACCAAAACCCAAGCCTGAATCAAAACCAGAGCCTAAGCCTGAGCCTAAAGTTGAAGAGGTTAAAAAAGAAGAGCCTAAAGAAGAACCCAAAAAAGAAGAAGCTAAAGAGGAAGCTAAAGAAAAGAGCGCTCCTAAACAAGTAACGACTAAAGATATAGTCAAAGAAAAAGACAAGCAAGAAGAGTCTAACAAAACCTCTGAGGGTGCAACTTCTGAAGCTCAAGCGTATAACCCAGGGGTGAGCAACGAATTTTTAATGAAGATCCAAACCGCTATTTCTTCTAAGAACCGCTACCCTAAAATGGCACAAATTAGGGGCATTGAGGGCGAAGTGTTGGTGAGCTTTGTGATCAATCCTGATGGGAGCGTTACGGACATTAAAGTCGTCAAAAGCAACACGACAGATATTTTAAACCATGCGGCTTTAGAGGCCATTAAAAGCGCGGCGCATCTATTCCCTAAACCAGACGAAACCGTGCATCTAAAAATCCCTATCGCTTATAGCTTGAAAGAAGACTAGCTAGCCTTTCTTTTAAGGGCGATTCAAGCCTTAAAAACCGGGTCAAAATCCCCATTTTTCCCAATTTTTACAAAAAAAAAAAAACAAAATCTCTAAAATTTGGCACTAAAATTAGTTAAAATTCCATTTATTGCTTATAATATGAAGTTTCTTTGTATCAAAGAAAAATCTATTAAAAGGAGAAAACATGAAAATCAAAAAATCCCTCTTGCTCTCTCTTTCTCTCATGCTCTCATTATCAAGGGCTGAAGACGATGGATTTTACATGAGCGTGGGCTATCAGATCGGTGAAGCGGTTCAAAAAGTGAAAAACACAGGAGCATTGCAAAACCTTGCGGACAAATACGATAATTTGAGCAACCTTTTAAACCAATACAACTACCTTAACTCTTTAGTCAATCTAGCCAGCACGCCCAGTGCGATTACCGGTGCGATTGACAATCTAAGCTCAAGCGCGATCAATCTCACTAGCGCTACCACCACTTCTCCCGCCTATCAAGCTGTAGCTTTAGCGCTCAATGCCGCTGTGGGCATGTGGCAAGTCATAGCCCTTTTTATTGGCTGTGGCCCTGGCCCTACCAACAATCAAAGCTATCAATCGTTTGGTAACACACCAGCCCTTAATGGGACCACCACCACTTGCAATCAAGCATACGGGACAGGCCCTAATGGCATTCTATCCATTGATGAATACCAAAAACTCAACCAAGCTTATCAAATTATCCAAACCGCTTTAAACCAAAACCAAGGAGGCGGGATGCCTGCCTTGAATGACACCACCAAAACAGGGGTAGTCAACATACAACAAACCAATTATAGAACCACTGCACAAAACAATATCATAGAGCATTATTATACAGAGAATGGGAAACAGATCCCAACCTCTTATTCAGGCGGAGCATCATTCTCGCCTACAATACAATTGACATACAACAATAACGCTGAATACCTTTTGCAACAAGCCGCCACTATCATGCAAGTCCTTATTACTCAAAACCCGCATGTGCAAACGAGCAATGGCGGTAAAGCGTGGGGGTTGAGTTCTACGCCTGGGAATGTGATGGATATTTTTGGCCCTTCTTTTAACGCTATTAACGAGATGATCAAAAACGCTCAAATAGCCCTAGCAAAAACCCAACAGCTTAACGCTAATGAAAACGCCCAAATCACGCAACCCAACAATTTCAACCCCTACACTTCTAAAAATAAGCAATTCGCTCAAGAAATGCTCAATAGAGCTGAAGCTCAAGCAGAGATTTTAGGTTTAGCTAAGCAAGTTGCGGACAATTTCCACAGCATTCAAGGGCCTATTCAAGGGGATTTAGAAGAATGTAAAGCAGGATCGGCTGGTGTGATCACTAATAACACTTGGGGTTCAGGCTGTGCGTTTGTGAAAGAGACTCTCAATTCCTTAGAGCAACACACCGCTTATTATGGCAACCAGGTCAATCAGGATAGGGCTTTGGCTCAAACCATTTTGAATTTTAAAGAAGCCCTTAATACCCTGAATAAAGACTCAAAAGCGATCAATAGCGGTATCTCTCACTTGCCTAACGCCAAGTCTCTTCAAAACATGACGCATTCCACTCAAAACCCTAATTCCCCAGAAGGTTTGCTCACTTATTCTTTGGATACCAACAAATACAACCAACTCCAAACCATCACGCAAGAATTAGGCAAAAACCCCTTTAGGCGCATCGGCGTGATTGACTACCAAAACAATAACGGCGCGATGAACGGGATTGGCGTGCAAGTGGGCTACAAACAATTCTTTGGCAAAAAAAGGAATTGGGGGTTAAGGTATTACGGCTTTTTTGATTACAACCATGCTTATATCAAATCTAATTTTTTTAACTCCGCTTCTGATGTGTGGACTTATGGGGTGGGAATGGATGCGCTTTATAACTTCATCAACGATAAAAACACCAACTTTTTAGGCAAGAATAACAAGCTTTCTGTGGGGCTTTTTGGTGGCTTTGCACTAGCCGGGACTTCGTGGCTTAATTCCCAACAAGTGAATTTGACCATGATGAATGGCATTTATAACGCTAATGTCAGCACTTCTAATTTCCAATTTTTATTCAATCTAGGCTTGAGAATGAATCTCGCTAGGCCTAAGAAAAAAGACAGCGATCATGCCGCTCAGCATGGCATTGAACTAGGTTTTAAAATCCCCACGATCAACACAAGCTACTATTCTTTCATGGGCGCCAAACTAGAATACAGAAGGATGTATAGCCTTTTCCTCAATTATGTGTTTGCTTACTAAGTGGCGCAAATTCTCTTTTTAAGGGGGTTTCATTGCGAAATGCCCCTATGCGCTTATGAATTTTGATTAAAATTTGGTTATTCATAAAAGCATGAAAGCCTTTTACAAATAACTCCTTTAATTTTATTTTTAAAAAACGCTTTTTAACTTTTTTTCATTTTCTTTTCTATGAAAATATTCAAGCATTCTATGAGCAAGGCAAAACCAATACCCGCATACAAATAATTTTTATCAACATGCAAATGCAAGCCTTCTAAAAACAAAAACACGCCCACAACGAGCAAAAACACAAAGGCTAAAGTTTTGATGCGATAATGCCTTTCAATAAAATCGCCAACGATTTTGGAAAAAAACATCATCACGATTACAGATAAAATAATAGCAAGCGCCATGACTTCTAGGTGTTTAGCGATCCCAATAGCCGTGATCACGGAGTCTAAAGAAAAGACAATGTCTAAAAACATGATTTCTATTAAAGTGATGAAAAAGCTAAACGCTTTTTCTTGGTGTTTTTCTTTAGGGTAGATCTGCTCTTTTAATTCCGCTAACGCTTTAAAAGCCAAAAACGCCCCCCCTACAAGCAGCACCACATCACGCCATGAAAAGCTCATGCCCGCTATAGTGAATAAAGGCTTTTGCAAATGGCTGATAAAAAACAAGCTCCCTAAAAGCCCTATACGAGCGATCATCGCTAAGCCCAAGCCTAAAATCATGGCCTTATTTTGCTGGTGTTTGGGGAGTTTATAGACCATCACCGTGATAAAAATGATATTATCAATCCCTAGAACGATCTCTAAAAGCGTGAGCGTAGCCAAGGAGACTATGCCATGCGGTGTAGAAAGAGCGTCTAAGAGTGAGGATAAAAATTCCATAAAAGGCTACAACCAGCCTTTCTTTTTAAAATAGAGCACAGGCAAAATCGTAGAGATCGCCATGACAATCAGCGCGAAAAGATACCCGTATTGCCATTCTAACTCCGGCATGAATTTAAAATTCATGCCATAAATCGTGCCAATCAATGTGGGGGGCATCATCGCCATGGTCGCCACAGTGAAGAGCTTGATGATTTTATTTTGCTCCACATTGACTTGAGAAGCGAACAGGTTTTGAATGTTATCAAGCGAGTTGAGATTGACCGTTGTAGACTCCACCAAAGAGCTAAAATCGGTTAAAATGATATTTAAATTATTTTTAGTATCGCTATCCACTTTATTGCTCCTTAGTAATGCGGTGATAATGCGCCGTTTGTCAAAAAAGGAATCCCTTAAAGCCACATTAAATTCTTGCAAATTGGACAAGCGCACTAAAATATCATCATGCGTAGAAGTTTCTTTGAAAATGATGTTTTTGCGCAACAGGCTCGTTTGTTTGTTGATCCACTCCAAACATTCCACGCCTTTTTCAAAATACACTTCAAAGATTTTGGTTAGAATATCAAACCCGTCTTCAAATTTTTTAGGGCTAGCCAAAACCTTTTTTTGGATAGAATCAAAGATTTCTAAAGTCCCGTAATAAATCGTGAAAAGAATGTTATTAGACAAAATAAAGGTCGCCATTTCCGTGTGGAAAGTCTCATTTTCATCCTGGTTGGTGAAAAAGGCGTTGATCGTAACGCTGGAGCTGTCTTCCCAATATTTGGTAACTGATGAGACTCGTTGGGAATGATCTGTGTTGTAGTGGATAGCGTATTCTTGACTTAGAGTGGCTAATTCATTGGGCGTAGGGTTGATTAATTCAAACCATAAAACTTCATTTTCTTCTATATCAAAACCATTAAAATCATTAAAGCGTTTTTTAATGACAAATTTTTGCTGTTTGAAAAACACATTCACCATAAGCGATCCTTAGAGTTAATGGCGTTTATCCAAAACCTCAAAACAAGGTAAAATCTTGCCCTCTAATAATTCCAAACTCGCTCCCCCACCGGTGGAAATAAAACTCATGTTATCCTTTTCGCCCGCGCGGTTGATCGCATCAATGGTATCGCCCCCACCAATGAGCGAGAAAGCGTAAGTGTCAGCGATTTTGTGGGCTAAAAAGGTTGTGCCTCTAGCAAATTCTTGCTTTTCATGCACGCCTAAGGGGCCATTCCATATGATCGTGGGCGCGCTCTCTATGACTTCAGAGAATAATTTCACGCTCGCAGGCCCTATATCAGCGATCTTGTGTTTAGGCTCAATGTCTTGGACGGGTGAAATTTTGATGTGTTTGGGGTTAAGAATATCATCAGTGGTTACAGCGTCTATGGGCAAATAGACTTTGACTTTTTTTTCTTTCGCGCTTTTTAATAACTCTAGGGCGTCATTGATTAGGGCGTCTTCTACAGAAGAATCTTGCACATCATAACCTAAGGCTTTTAAGAAGGTGTTGCTCATCGCCCCGGCAATAATGAGCTTGTCAATGAGATCTAAAATGTTTTTTAACAAGGTGAGTTTGGAGCTGACCTTAGCCCCCCCCACAATCAACAATAAAGGGCGTAAAGGGTGGTTAAACGCTTGATAAAACGAATCAATTTCTTTTTTGAGTAAAAACCCGCTCACTTTAATAGGGGCGAATTTGGCGGTGCCATAAGTGCTGGCATGCTTTCTGTGGCTCGTGCCAAAAGCGTCATTCACAAACACATCGCACAAGCCCGCTAAATCCTTAGCCAGATTCTCATCATTTTCTTCTTCACCCTTTAAAAAGCGGATGTTTTCTAAAAGAAAAATCCTTGTGGGCGCGTTTTCGTTTAAGGCTTGCTTGAGTTGCGCGATATTTTGAGAAAAAACCACTTCATGGTTTAAGAGTCTTTCAAGGCGTTTCAAAAAAGGCTTTAAGCTCAATTTTTCTTCAACCCCTTTAGGGCGGCCCAAATGACTCACTAGAATTATATCTTTAGCCTTATTGTCAATACAAAATTGGATGGTAGGCAAGCTCTCTCTAATGCGCGTGTCATCGGTAATATTCAAATTTTCATCTAAAGGCACATTAAAATCCACTCTAATAAGCACCCTTTTATGGCCCACTTCCACTTCTTGAATGTTTTTAACATTTTGCATAAACGACATTTTAGCTAACATGAAAAATCCTTTCTTTTAATTTTGTGCTATATATTGCGCCATGTCTATCAAGCGCTCGCTATAACCCATTTCATTATCATACCATGCCAATACTTTAGCATTTTTTTCGCCTATTGTCATGATTTGATCATCAATCACAATCGCGCTAAAAGGCGAAGAAATAAAATCGCTTGAAACAAGCCTTTCTTCATCAATGCTCACAATCCCTTTAAAGGCATGCTTGCAAGCGTCTTTAAGCGCATGCTGAACGCTCGCTTTACTCACGGATTTTTTAAAGCTTAAAGACAGATCCACTAGGCTCACATTGGGGGTAGGCACTCTAATAGCAAGGCCTGTGATCTTAGGGCCTAAATGCGGTAAGACTAGCGAAATGGCTTTGCTCACGCCGGTGCTTGTGGGGATGAGGTTAAGGCCGGCCGCTCTGGCGCGGCGGATGTCTTTGTGCTTGGTGTCTAAAAGGTTTTGATCGTTGGTGTAGCTGTGAATGGTGGTTAAAAGCGCGTTTTCTACTTTAAAGGCTTCATCTAAGATTTTCAATAAAGGAGTGCTAGCATTAGTCGTGCAAGAAGCGTTAGAAATCACGCTTTCGTTATGGTAATTCTTATGATTCACCCCATAGACAAAGGTGGGTGTATTTTGTGCGGGAGCGGAGATGATGACTTTTTTCACGCTGTTTTTAAGATGAGTGCTTGAAGCCTCTAAGGAATTGAATTTCCCGGTGCATTCTATGATGATTTCTGCGTTAGCGACAGAAAAATCAAGCTTGTTAATGTCTCGCTCGCTCAACACTAAAATGTTTTTACTATGCCCGATATTTAGGGTTCTATCAGCGTTTAATTTGGCTTCAAAATGCCCATGCACGCTGTCATGGCGTATCAAATGCAAAAGAGTTTCTGTTTCAGCGGTAGAATTGATAGCAACGATTTCTACATCTTTTCTTTGACTAGCAACTCTTATAGCGCACAAACCGATGCGCCCGGTCCCATTGATAGCGATTCTAATTGGCATGTTTTCCCTTTATTTAAAAACCACCATTTTATCACAAATGCTCTTAAATAAAGGCATTCTTAAGGGGTTCTGTCTCATTAAGCATCAATCATAAACTAAAATCAAAATCCTTATGATAAACCTCTCTGTGGGCGTTTTGGATGCTTGTAAAAACCCCACTCCCTAAAAACCCCCTAGATAAGGGGCTAGGGTGAGGGGCGGTGATGATGATGTGCTTGTTTTTGGGGATTAGAGCGATCTTTTTTTGGGCGACTTTCCCTAATAACACCACGATTAAAGGAGCGGTCGTTTTAAAAAGGCGCATCAATATTTGATCGCTAAAAGCTTCCCAGCCGATGCGTTTGTGCGAAGCGGCCTGGTTTTTTTCCACGCTTAAAATGGCATTCAACAACAGCATACCCCTTTTAGCCCATGCGCTCAAATCCCCGCAACAAGGCACAGGCACGCCTAAATTCGCATGCAATTCTTTAAAAATATTTTTTAAGCTTGGGGGGATGGGGGCGTTTTTTTCCACGCTAAAGCTTAAACCCATCGCCACAGGCAATTCTTGCTGATTTTTTAGGTAGGTGGAATGGTAGGGGTCTTGCCCTAAAAGGATGATTTTAACCGCACTAGGGGGTGTTAGATTGAGCGCATAAAACAGATTAGAGCTTTTAGGGAAAATGGTTTTAGGGCTTTTTAGGGCTTCTAAATAGCGTTTTTCTATTTCTAAAAAATAAGGCTTTTTAAATTCGCTTTGCAAAAACTCCCGCCAAGCCAAACTTAAAGGAGCGCAGTCAAAAAGTTTCATTGTTCGCTAGGGTTTAATTCATGGTAGTGTTTTAAATACTCTTTTTGCATGCGTTCTTCTAATTCTTCATACCAAGTGGGCGAGCTAAAATTGGGCGTATAGCTTTCTAGCATGACTAAACGGGTGCGGGCTTTATAGGCTTCTAGGGGTTTGGAATTAAAAATTTTAATGGAATTGATTAACACCATGGGCTGGATTTTGAGCTGGAATTTTTCGGCGATGATTTTAGCCCCTTGCTTGAAAGGGAGGAATTTTTCTCCTCCTTTGCCTCTAGTGCCTTCAGGGAAAATCACTAAAGGGCGGTTTTGCTCTAGCTTTTCTTTACACGCTTTCAAAAGGCTCACAATCCCCTTTTTATCCTCTCTGTCAATTAAAATCATTCCCGTATCCGTTAAGGCATGCCCATAAAAGGGGATTTCGCCCAGCTCTTTTTTAGCGATCCAGCAAATATTACTGGGGTGGTAGGCTTCTAAGTAAATGATGTCTAGTAAGCTTTGGTGGTTTAAGACAATGAGTTTAGCGTTCGTATCAAAAGCGCCTATTTTTTCTAAAGTAACCCCGGTAAGGGAAAAAAAGCACGAACAAGCCCTACGGCTGGAGCGGGCGTTATTGTTTTTGCGGTTAAAATAATTGAAAACAATGATAACGGCTAAGCCTATAGCGATCACTAAAGCCCTATAAATCGCTCTTAAACGATTGGACTTTTTATTTGACTTCATCTTTTTTGACCCATCCTATTTGTTCATGCGGCGTTAGGATTTTATAATAATCATCATGCGAGCCTAAGATTTTAATCGGCATTTCATTTTTAGAAAGCCCCAAAATGGTGGAATTTTGCGTGGGCAGAATGCGGATTTTTTTATGAGCGAGCAATAGGGCTGATTTTTGCGTGAATAAAAGGTGATACAAAACAAACCCTAAGCACAAAATCCCAAGCCCTAAAAAAATGAGTTTGCGCCCAAAAATGAAAAACAGCACCAAGAAAAACACGCACAAAGCGAGCAACGCCACGTTAGAAAAGACTAAAAAATTGTTTTTAGGGATGAGATCGCTTTGAATACCGGTAGTGTCTTGAGTGGGAATGGTTGAAAAAGATAAGGTTTTAAATTGCTTATTTGAAAGCGAAAAATAATCAAAAGAAAGGTTTTGAAGGGTTTTAGGCAACACGCAATAATAAAAAACGCTCCCTTCTTTAGCCTTGATCTGGTTTAAAGAGGCGTTATCAAACCCCTGTTTGATCGCTTCTTTGATGTGAAAATCTTCCCAAGTGGCTTCTTTGAACGCTATTTCCATCACCAAAATATTGTTTTTATCGTCATAATCTTTGGTTTTGTATTGCACAACCTGTAAATCTTTGGCCATGACATTCGCATAACGAGGGTTTTTGGACAAATCCGTTACCTGCAAAGCAACTTTGGGGGCTATGGAATGATCGATGTATTTGTCTTTATTGGAAAACGCGCTCACTTCTAAGGACGGAATAATCGCTTTTATGCCCTTAATCTTGTAATAATAAGTCGCTCTGAAAAGCTCTTTTTCCACCTTTTTCCATTTGGGCATCTTATTTAAAAGCTCAATTTGGGTTTTATCCAACCCGTCTTTGATTTTGGCTTCCAAAAACTCAGCGTCAAACAGCAATAGATCATAAGTTACGCCTATAATTTGACCGATATAAACCGGGTTGTTTTCTAAATCTTCTAATTGGGGGATTTTCACATAAACCACTTTAGCCTTGATTTCTTCTGGCTCATTAGCGTTCTCGGCAACCAAAAAGCCTGCCAAAAAGCTTAAAATCAAACTGATGATTTTAAGGGTTTTGATTGAATGAGCGCAAAAACTCATTAACGATTTTTCAAATAAAAACCCCATGAGTTTTTATTTCTTTTTAGGCGCTTTTTCATCCATTTTCTCATCTACGATAGACCAGGTTTTCAAGCTGTCAATAGCGGTTTTTAGCTGAATATCATCGTTGATCATTTTAGGGGTAACCTCTTTTTCCTCTTCGCTTTTCTTGTCTTTATCCGCCTCTTTGGAATTAGGAGTTTTATCGTCAAGTTTTTTAAGCTCTTGCTCTAAATGGTGTTTTAAATCCGCTTCTTTCAAGCTGAATTTATTTTCATTTTCTGGTGCTTTACCCGGATAAATCACAATATCAGGCGTGATCCCCTTAGCTTGAATGGTGCGCCCGCTCGGCAAATAGTAGCGTGCGGTCGTGATTTTAATGGCTTCGTCCTTATTGACAGGGAGCAGCATTTGCACGCTTCCCTTACCAAAGGTTTTTTCACCGATAATCACGGCCCGTTTGTGATCTTGCAACGCTCCTGCTACGATCTCGCTCGCGCTCGCTGAACCGCCATTGACTAACACCGCAATAGGCAAATTGGTATAAGGGGCTCTGCCGTTAGCCTTGTATTCTAAATTTTCTTCTTTATTTTTGCCTTTTTGAGAGACTAAAACCCCCTCTTTAATGAAGAGGTTAGACAAGCCCACCGCTTGGTTTAACAACCCTCCAGGATTCCCCCTTAAATCCAACACGATCCCCTTAGCCTTAGGGTTAGCTTTTAAGCCTTCTAAAACCGATTTGGTAACATTCTTGTCAAAACCACTCACTCTCACATACAGATAAGGGGTTTCTTTAATCTTTTTCACATAGACAGAGGGGAGTTTAATGATGTCTCTAATGATGTTAAACACCAAGGGTTTTGGCTCGTTTTTTCTTACAACGGTGATCTGAATAGGGGTCTTTGGCTTGCCGCGCATGAGATTGATCGCATCATCAATGCTCATGCTCAGCGTGCTTTCGTTGTTGATTTTTAAAATGTTATCGCCTGACTTAACCCCAGCCTTGTAAGCTGGAGTGCCTTCTAAAGGAGCGATCACGGTCAAAACGCCATCGCGCATGCCCACCGTGATCCCAAGCCCCCCAAATTCGCCCTCGGTTTGGGCTTGAAATTCCTTAAACTTCTTTTCATTCAAATACGCTGAATGCGCGTCCAAATTAGAGAGCAAGCCTTCAATCGCTTTAGTCATGATCTCAGAAATACTGATTTTATCCACATACTTTTTTTCAATTTCTGAAACCACATTAGAGAAACGACTGAACGCTTCCACCCTTTTAGCCGCTAATTCTTGCGGATCTTCTTTAACCGGCTTGACCGGCTTTTTTTCCTTAACTTCACCACCATGCAAACTCACCGCAAGAGAAATCGCTAACAACCCTTTAAAAAGTCGTTTTGTCATTGTTAATAGCACCACCCATTTTTGAGATTAGAAAGAATCACCTTTAAGGTTTTATTCAATTTTTTGCGTTTATTCTATCTAAAATTTAGATAACATGCCCATTCATTCACTCATTTTGAGCCTAAACGATACAACAAAAACGCATAACTCCCCGATCCATTCACATGCAAATCGCAAAGCATGCCCGTTACAAAAACATTAGAAATGGGGCTTACTTTAGAGCCTCTATCGCAAAGACAATAACTTTTCTTCTAACTTTGACGCTAATTGCTGATAGATTGTTTTATTTTGTTGTCTAAAATTCTCTACTAACATTTTTAAAACTTTTTGTTCTGGGAATAAAATTAACACAAGATTGAAAATTTCATCATTATCCAAAAGTTTTCTATAAACGCTTGGTGCTAAATCTTTGATTTCTTTAAAGCTCTCTAAAAGATTTTCATCAAGATTCAAACTAGGCAAATCCGGTAAAATTTCACGCCGCTAAATGGTTTAAAACCTCATCCCAAACTTGCAAGATATTAAGATTTTCAAACAACTCCTTACCATAACACAAGCTCAAAGGCACGCCATAATCAACAGATAATTTTTGCAATTCTTCTTTATAATAATTTTGATTTTTATTCAAACCCTCATCTATAAAATAAAAATAGCCTTGAATGTTTTCGCCATAACGATGGATTAAAGCCTCTAATTTTCTTTCAAAGTTATCTATTTGCCCTCTCTTTTTGGCGCTGTCATGGTCGTCTCGCATTTTTTGTTCTATAAAATAATAGGTGTTATCTTTTTTAGCCAACTGATCCAATTCTAAAGATTCCCTTTTTTCTTTATCCTTATGTAATAAGGGATTTTTTTAGATAAAGGTGAAAAGTTATGCTCTTTTAAGTATTGTTCTATTAAGTATTCAAACGCATCGCCAAACTTAATCTCATGGGGAAGTCAATAAATTTTGTAATAGTTTTGTTTTAGGCTTAGTGGGTCTAAAAATCCCCAAATAGCGTTCAGGATTTTCAGCAATATTTTCAAGTAATTTTGCTTTAGATGTTCCAAAAACAAAACGATTAAAAATCTCGTTAAAGGTTTGATAGTCCATTAAGAGTCCTTTTGGCAGATATAACGCAATTCATCTAGCAATAAAAATTGATTTTGGTAATACGCATAAAAAAATTTCCAGCCATTATGGTTGGTTTTATTCAAATATTTAGCGCTCATTTTATGGATAGAAGTTTCATAATTTTCATTATCCCTCACTTGTCCGTTTTCTAAAACTTGACAAATTTTTTCTTTGTTAGATGAGTATAAAAAATCCCCGATTTTTAATAATTGTTTAGAAATTAAAAGACTCATAGGGATTTTTGGGGGTTTAGTTTCTAAATCTAAATTAGTGATAAAATCGCTTTTATCCCTAGCGCTATTAAGGCGTTTTGTTGCTTCTTTGATATAAAAAGAATCTTTTTCAATGCCAATAAAATACCTGTTCATAGATTTAGCCACAGCCCCTGTTGTGCCTGTGCCAAAAAAGGGATCTAAAACAATATCTTTAGGTTTAGTCGCGCTTAAAATGATTTTTTTTAAAAGCGCTTCTGGTTTTTGCGTGGAATGCACTTTTTTACCTTGCACGTCTTTTAGTCTTTCGTTACCCATGCAAATAGGGATTTGCCAAACCGATTTTTCTTGTTTGTCGTTATTGAGATACTTCATTGTTTTATAATTAAAGGTAACTTTGCTGTTTTTGTGTTTAGCGCACCAAATAAGCGTTTCATGGGCGTTGCATAGTCTCTTGCCAGCAAAATTAGGCACCGGATTACTCTTGTGCCAAATAATATCGTTGAGTATCCAAAACCCTAAATTTTGCAAATGAAAACCAATTCTAAAAATATTTTGAAAACTCCCTATCACACAAATACTGCCATTATCTTTTAAAATCCTTTGGCACTCTCTTAGCCAACCCAAACAAAAGGTATCGTATTCCTTAAAAGAGCCAAATTTATCCCAATGATCCTCAACGCCTTGAAATTTTGTGCCTTCAAAACGCTTCAATTCCCCCTCTGTTTACATAAAATAAGGGGGGTCAGCAAAGATAAAATCAACGCTTCTGTTAGGAAAATCTTTTAATTTTTCTAAACAATCCCCCTCTATGATAGTGTTTAAGTTTTCTTTTAAAAAATCCATGATTAACTAACCTTTTATATCTGCTACTCTAGCCATTTTAACACAAGCGTTTTAAGGCTATCTTAATGTTTAATCTTTAGCTTTGTTCTCATCAAATGCATCAAATGCAAATGCATCAAATGATAGAAGCTATCTATCCCCACCTATTTTAAACGATACAACAAAAACGCATAACTCCCCGATCCATTCACATGCAAATCGCAAAGCATGTTCGTTACAAAAACATTAGAAATGGGGCTTACTTTAGAGCCTCTATCGCAAATGAGAGCGAGATTAAATAAAGCAGAATAAAGGGAAGGCTGTTCCTCCACCTCCGAAAGAGATGTTGAAATCGCTTGCTTCTTTGCTGATGAATGCGCTATCAAAGCCAAGGCTGGCTTTGGCTTGGCGCGATAAGATAAGGGCGATATTGGTATTAAATGGGGGGGGGGGGGGTGGATTTTGCAAGATTTCTTGCATTAACGCTTTGCTGTCATTCCCTTTTAAATGAGGCAAATCGCTCGTCAAAAATCCAAGCGTCTTTTGGATTTCAATCGTGCGCGCGATGACTTTAATGATACGGGTTACATGATCAAAGTTACAAGGCTCGTTTTTGTGGCTTTTTAAATATTTGTCTAAAACGCCATACCCCCCTATTCTATAATCATAAATTTCTTGACTCACCCCCCTAAAATAAGCGCTGTGGTTGATATAAAGGCGTTGTTCTGGCTCGTTATGAAGAGGTTTTTTGATGATGCGATCATGCGCTTCTTTGTAGCAGGATTCGCCTATGGTAGCGTCTTTTAATTTTTCAAAGCTGTGATTCAGGCTTTCTTTATTTAAGACATGCAAGCCGATCAATTCAATCCCTAAAAGGCTTAAAGCCCTAAACAAATCTTTATTGTTTGTGAAAAGGATTTTAGGGTAATCGGCTTTGAGAAAGTCTTCATAACGCTTGCGGTAATTTGGGGAATACAATAACGCATAGATATAGCCTAAAACCTCTAGCGGCTCAAAAGAGTGGTTATAATGCTTGTCTATGAAGCTTCTAAACTCTGGCGTAAAATTTTCGGTGTAGTTGGGGTTATGGTATAGTGGATTCACATAATCGCCTCCCTCCATTCCTGGACATGTCCAAGTGCGCAAATCTGAAATTTTATTACTAACAAATCCTACGCCGCTTTTTTGCGATTGACAAAATCTGCGAGAAGTAATTAGCGCGACATTTTTGCGCGTTTGATTGGGTGTTTTAGGGTTTGTTGGGGGGGTAACATGTGCTTAAATGTATTTTCCCTTGCTCTTTCTAGCTTTTTGGTGTCGTAATAAACTTTGCGTATATCAAAAGGACGATAGTGAATGTCCTTGATGTATTGTTCATTAAATTCATTACAATATTTTAAGACTTGCTCTTTTAAGCTTTCAGTGTTGTTGGAAATAAAAATTCTATCTTTTCCTGTAGCAATCCCCACACTTGAGATTTGAAACATATCTTTAACGCTAAACCCTTGTTCATATTCATCTAACAAGCGCGTTTCTAAAGGCAACAGCAAGTAAAAAGGCTTTCTTGGGTTAAGCTCAAGCCACTCAATGCTATTCAAATCATTTTGGGCTAAAAAGGCGTATTTTTCAGCTCTTTCGCCATAAACATCATAATAGTGGATTTTTTGCTTTGTTATTTGCGGGTTTTTAACAAAGAGGTTAATGGACACGCCTTGTTTGATATTGAAAACATTTTTATCTTTTGCGCCTTGTGGGGTTTTCTCCTTTTTCCTCACATTTCCATGCAAGTTTAAGATATAAAGCTCATCGTAGCATTCTAAAAGAGAGCGCCTTAACCCTCTAAAAGTAGGGTTGTCTAAAAAGGCGTTATTAGAGATAAAGCCAAAAAGGCCATGCCCTAAAGATTCGATCTTGTTTTGAGCGAAACGCATGAATTTCACATAATCGTCTAAGATCCATTTAGAGTTTTGCTCATTTTGTAGTTTGTATTTGGAATAGAGTTTTTTAAGTTCGTTTAGGGCGTTTTTGCTGCCGCTTTGCTTTTGGGCTTGAATGTTTTTTAAAAGCGTTTTGATTTTATCGGTGAGTTTAACCTTTTTTTCAATTTCTATGGTTTGAAATTCAGGCTCTATGTTGTAAGTGGCTTTCACTTCCCATTCAAACAAACCCTCATTACTGCTCGCCCCACTATAGGGGGGATTACCGGTGATGATAAGGATATTTTCATCTTTTTTAATTTCTTGAGCGTTTAAAAGCTCTGTTTCAAAAATCGGGTTTAGCCCACGATAAGCGGCGATCTCACTAGGCTGTATGAGGGTGTTAGTTAAAATGATTTTAAGCGCATCGTTTTCTTTGAGAGGTTTTTTAAATTCCTCCTTAAAGGCTTGGCTGAGATTCAAATGAGCGATCGCATAAGGAGCGATCAAATATTCAAACCCATAAAATTGCTTTAAGAGGTTTTGGTATTTGTCCTCTTTAGTGGAGATGCCTCCATCGCTTGTTTTCCTCATTTCTAGCGCTTTTCTGAACGCTTCTAATAAAAAAGTGCCCGTGCCGGTGGCAAAATCTAAGAGCTTGATATTTTCGTTATCCAAAGCGCTTTTTAAGCCTAAGGGAGCGTCTTTGAAATGCATTTTAAGCAAACTATCCAAAGCGTTAATGATGAATTTCACCACAGAATCTGGGGTGTAATACACGCCCTTACTCTCTCGCAATTTAGGGTCATAAGCGCTTAAAAAGGTTTCATAAAAGTGCAAATAAGGGTCTTTATTGTCATTCAAATCTTTAATGATGGAATCCATATCAACATGATTGATCAAGTTTAAAATTTCATTTAAAAGCCATTGGATTTCTTTAATCCCATCAAGTTTCTTTAAAAAATCCGCCATTTCTCTGATCACAGCGAAATTTTTAGGGATGGAACTCCTCACATTATCCAAATTAATTTTTTCAAAAGGGTGGTTGAGCTTGGCTAGAAAAAGGCTGTAGGTGAGCGTTTGAGCGAGCGCATCGCTAAAGTCTTCAAAGCTCAATTCTTCATAAAGATATTCTTTAAAATTATTAAAAATGCTAGAAACTTGCGTTTTTTCTTGGTATTTGATTAAAGCGTCTTTTAAATACCTGGTGCGCGGGCTTAAATGCGTTGCGAAATCTTTAGCGTTAGTGATAGGGGCTGCTTCGTGGTTGAAAAAGCTTTTGAACAATTCAATTAAATCGCGCTCGGTTTGCGGTTTGGGTTTTGGGGGTTTAGGGAGCTCATCAAGGCTAGCGACAGAGATTTCTTTTTTGATTAAAGGGGCGTTATTTTCATCTTTCCCTACCCACATGAAATTAAGGTAATCGGTGAGCATGAGGTTAGGGTTTAATTCTAAATATTTAAGGATTTGTTTGTTTTTTTCGCTTTCTACAATCTTTCTAAGATCGGTCCCTACCCTTTTATTTTCTATATAGCCGATGTTAAGCCCTTGATAAGAGATGCGAAAATCAGGCTGACCCCCTTGTTTGTCTTTTTTAGGCTCATGTTCAATCTTAAATTCTTTATTAAAATTCTTTTTTAAACCATCAAGCAAGTTGTATAAAGAAGGGCGGTGCGTGAGTTCATTCTTTTCAGGCGTCAGATCTTTAATGCTTTCTAAATATTCTTTTAGCATGCCAATAACCCCTTTTTAAAGTTTTTAAGCCATTTTCATGTGCATGTCAATGAAAGTGGCTTGATGGATTAAAGCCCCTACGCTAATGGCATCCACGCCGCTTTTGGCGTAAGCGTTGATGCTCTCTAGCGAGATGTTCCCGCTCGCTTCCAATAAAACAAAGGGATAATGCACATCTCTGTAAGCGGCAATTTCTTTAGTCTCTAAAACGCTCAAATTATCGCACATCACAATATCCGCTCCCGCATTCATGGCGTTTTTAGCCTCTTCAAAGCTCTCGCATTCAATTTCAATTTTAGCCGTGAAAGGCAAGTTTTTTCTGGCATGCGTTAAAAAGCTTTTTAAATCTTTCACATGCTTTAAATGCGTGTCTTTAAGCATTAAAGCGTCATCTAGCCCTAAGCGGTGGTTGCTCGCTCCCCCATTAAGCACGGAATATTTTTCAAAAATCCTTAAAAGGGGTCTTGTTTTTCGTGTGTCCAACAAACGCACCTTGTGAGAATTTAAAGCTTCTACAAAACGGCTCGTTAAAGTGGCGATCCCGCTGCTGTGTTGCAAAAGGTTTAAAAGGGTGCGCTCAATCTTTAAAAGCATGCTAAAATCCCCCTTAATCTCCATTAAAGTGTCTTTAGGCTTGAAGCGTTCTTTATCTTTAATGGTTTGAGTGCATTCAATGCCGGTCATTTGAAGCAACTCTAAAGCGTATTTTTCGCCTGAAAACACGCCCTCTTGTTTAGCCCTAACAAAAGCCGTGGCTTTAAAATCCTTTTCTAACACCCTTTCAAACAAATCCCCATGCCCTAAATCTTCTTTTAAAGCGCGTTCTAAAAAGGTTTTTATCTCCATTAGGACAACTCCATCATTTTAGTTAAAGCGAGTTTGGCCAAACGCGCCACCTCATCTTTTAATTCAATCGCATTGTAAGCCCTGTGGTTTTTGTAAGCCTTTAAGACTTCAAACAAATCCTTTAAAGTCGTTTCATTCATGGTGGGGCAAAGGGCGAGCGTGCTAGAAAGAATGAAAGTGTTTTGGTGGTGGCGCTTGGCTTTCAAGCGGTTGACTAAATGGCTTTCAGTGCCTATGGCGACTTTTTGATCGGGGCTTAACTTTTCTACAAATTCTATGATTTGACTCGTTGATCCGCTAAAATCAGCGTTAGAAACTACGCTAGGCTCACACTCTGGATGGACAGCGATTAAAATATCTGGGTATTTTTGGCGGTAAAATTCAATGTCTTCTAACTTGAAAAGCTGATGCACCGAACAAAAGCCGTTATAACAAACCACATCAGCGTTTTTGATTTCTTCTGGGCTATTTACGCCTAAAATCGCGCTTTTTAAGCCATTTTCTAGGGCCAGATTTTCCCCCAAGCATTTATCCGGTAGAAAAAAGATTTTTTTATTTTGTTTTAGGGCATGATTAAAGATTTTAGAAGCGTTCCTGCTCGTGCAGACCACGCCGTTATCTTTAGCGACTTTGGCTTTCACTTCAGCGTTAGAATTGATATAAGTGATAGGGTAAAATTCTTTAACGCCGTATTCTTTCAATAAATGAACGCTTCTATCGTAGTAATGGCTATCAATCATTCTTGCCATAGAACAGCATGAGAGTTTGGGCATGATCACTTGTTTGTCAAAGGCTAGGGCTTTCACGCTCTCACCCATAAAATGCACCCCGCAAAACACGATGAGGTTTTTATCGCTTTGGCTTGCGATTTTAGCTAATTCCAAGCTATCGCCTGTATAATGGGCTAACTCTACAATCTCATCTTTTTGGTAAAAATGAGCCACTAAAAGCGCGTCTAAATCGTGCAACAATTCCAGAATAGAAGTTTTTAAATCGTTATCAGTTGGCATGAAATTCCCCTATACTTTCCCCAAACTTCACGCTTTTTTCTTTCAAATCTTTAAAAGCGGTGTTTTGAATGAATAAAACGATAGTAGAGCCCATTTCAAAATTCCCTAAATTATCCCCCTTTTTAACCTTAATGGGGGGGTTATAAGAGTAGGTTTGCGTGAAACGGACTTTAGCGTTAGTTTGGATATTCTTATCAAAATTGAAACGCATTTTACCCACATTTAACGCTCCCACCGCTACAAAATACAGCCTATTGCCTTGAATGTCTTTTGCAACCAGCGCCACTCTTTCATTGCCCACAAACAGATTTTTGTTTTTGTGTAATGAAGGCTTATTGACCGGCAGTAATTTCCCCGCAAAGCAACGAGCCTCTAAAATTTCTAAATCGCAAGGGGCGTGGTAGTGGTGGTAATCTTTGGGAGAAAGGTAAAAATTCACATAGAAAAAAGAAGGGCTTAAAGGGTTGATTTCGCCCACTAATTCATGCGCTTTATAGGGCATGCCTTTAATTTGTAAAGCGCTATCGTTGTCTAAAAAAGCGCATTCAGTGATCAAAGCATCGCAAGGCGCAATGCATGCGTTAGGGGCTTTGTCAAAGGGTCGTTCTTTTTTTAAGGAGCGCGTGAAAAGAGCGTTCAAACTCTTATAGTTTTCTAAAGGCTCAAACTCGCTCAAATCAATTTTAAAGATCTTAACATAAAGGGCGTTGATGCCTTTTTGGATAAAAGAAGGGAATTCATAGCCAGCGACAGAGCCAAAAAGTCTTGAAAGAGCGTTGCTTAAAGCTATCATTTTAACCCTGCCATGTTCAATACAAACTCCACCTCGCCCTTACTCACTTTAAATTCTTTAGAAATAGAATCCACGCTATAGCCTTCTTGATACATTTTCAAAACCTGTTTTTCGTTGATTCCATCGCTAGCGGCATAATGCCCCATGTCTTTGAATTTGTTTTCTAAAATAATGATTTTTTCTTCTAAATAATCGCGCTCTTTATCCATGGATTTTTGGATTTCTTGCAACTGGTTATAAAGGTGTGAAAGAGTCGTTTTTAATGAGCTGTCCTCTTTAGTGCTCTTTTCTAAAGAAAGGCTTTCCAAACGCCCCTCTAATTCTTTCAAGCGCTTAGAATAGATATAATTTTCTTGATAGGATTCATCTAAGGTTTTTTCTAAACGCCTCATTTTATGGTAAAACTCTTTTTCTTTAAGATACAAATACCCCACCAAGCACACCAACACCAATAAAATCGCCCCTAAAACGACCATAAACAAATCATTAGAAGATAACATGATTGCTCCCGTTCATAATTTCAAGCCTTTCCTTTCGCTATAGACAATGAAAGAATCATAACGCTTAATGTCTAAGGCGTGCATGCGAGTGATTTCTAAAAAATCTTTATCCCTAGCCACGCCAAAAAAGGCTAGGATTTTCCCCTCTAACACACAACGCCCATAGTAAGTTTGAGGCGCTATCAAGCTTTGTTTTTTTAAGCAAATAAGCCCATGCCCTAAAGCGATGATGCGGTTATTTTGCTCCAATTCAAGCAAATTTTCTTTTAAAAGCAGGCTCTCTAATTTTTCTAATTTAAAATACAGCGCTTTGAGTAATTCCAGAGTGTCATTTTCAACGTTCAAGCGTGAAAAATCAAAGCCAGAATTTAACCAATCAAATTCTTCTAACACCGCTAAAGAGCGTTTAGTTTTAGAGATGAACCTTTCATAAGAGAACGATAAATCGCATTGGACTAAGCGCGTTTCAAACCCTAAAGCTTGGGATCTTAAAACCAACTCATGCATGCTTAAACCCCACATCAAGGACGATAAAAATAAAAAACACCACCCCCAAATAGCCATTACTCACAAAAAAGGCTTTAGGAATGTTTTTATAATCTCTGGCCACTAAGATCTGCTCATAGAGTAAAATCAAGGCTGAAACCCCTAAGCCTAAATACGCAAAAAGCCCCCCATGATAGTATTTCACAAAAAAAAACCAGCAGATCAGCGCTACAAGGTGTGAGAGCCTTGAAAGGTTCAAACACCATTTTTCCCCTAATTTACTAGGAATGGAAAACAAGCCTCTCTCTTTATCAAACTCCATATCCTGTAAAGAATAGAGCAAATCAAACCCAGCCACCCATAGCATCACCCCTAAAGCCAAAAAGACATTCCATAAAGGGATCGCTCCTAAAACCGCCACGCTTCCCGCAATGGGGGCCAAACCCAAAGCCAAACCCACAACAAAATGCACCAAAGAAGAAAAGCGCTTGAAATACGAATACCCCCCTAAAATGATTAAAAAAGGTAACGAAAGCTTGAAAGCTAAAGGGTTGATGAAATAGCTCACTACCACGAATAAAAGAGCGTTTGAAACGCTAAAAACCACCATGCCTTTAACGCTGATCCTACCATCCACGCTCGGGCGGTTTTTGGTCCTTGGGTTATCCCTATCAATGTCTCTATCCACCAAGCGGTTAAACCCCATAGCGAAATTTCTCGCCCCTAATAAGGCTAAAAAACAAAGGATTAAGGTTTCTAAGCCAAAAAAGAGCGTTTGATTTTTTTGATAGGAGCTTATGACCATAGCCATGAGTAAAAACATGCTAGAAAATATCGTATGCTCCAAAGCGACCAATTCGCTTAAAGCTTTGATTTTGTGCGTGATTTTTTTAAGCAATTATTTGATCCCTAATAAAATGACTTTTCTAACCTACAATTAAGCTAGGCATTATAATATATTGATAGCAACAATACAAGAAAAAGCCCGCGCTCAAAACATTCATGCTTAAATAAACTTTAAAAAAACGCGCGCTTAAAATCGTTAAAAATAAATGCACCCCTAAAAGCCATAAAGGCGAAGAAACCGAAATCGTAGGGATTGTTAAAGGCATGCTTAAAAGGCGATCCAACAAAGACCCTAAACCCACCGCATGCAAGAACAAACTCAAAGGGAAAAACACGATAAAAATCAAGCCTAAAGGAATGCTAAAGAGCTGGTAGGGCGAAAACATAGGGAAAAAGGCATGCGCGATAATGAGCATGTTCAAAAACACCAACACGCTTAAGCTTATGGCTTGAAAAGATCGCGCCAAAAAAGAAGAGGTTTTAAAAAAAATTTGAGTGTGTTTTAAGAATAAAAAAATATACCACACCCCACAAACAGAAAGCAAAAACCCCACGCTAAAAAGCAATTTAGGGAGTAACGCTATAGCGATACAACACGCTAAAATCAAAAGCTTAAAACTCAAAAGCCTTACCCCAAAAAAGCATGCCAAAAACCCTAACAAGCCCATTAAAAACGCCCTGAAAAAAGAGGGTAAAAAATCTAATAGCAATAAATACCCTAGCAAAAAAACCCACACCAAAACCCCTATATCATAAAAAGCGTTCCTATAAGGGAAATAGCATTTTTGTAAGGGGGTATAAAAAAGAGAGAAAAGAAAATACACGCTCGCGCTCAAAATCCCTAAATGAAACCCGCTAATGGCTAATAAGTGGTTGATCCCTAGCGCGTTAGCCCTATCTCTTAAGTCTTTATTCAAGCTATCCCCTATAAATAACGCTCGATACAAATTCCCTACTAAAGCGCTTGAATGAGTGCTATCAATGAAGTCGCGCCAATGCGATTTGAAATCTTGTTTCCGTGTTAAAGAAAAAGAATAAGTTTGAAAAAAGCATGATCTTAAAGACTCCAAAAACGAGCAAGGTTTGATTTTGCCAAAAAATTGCGCGTAGCGGTATTGGAGGTTTTTTAAAGGCTCTTTAATGGTGGCATAAAAGATCATGCCCTTTGATTGGAGCTTTAAAACAAAATAGGTTTTTTGATCTTTAGTTTTGGGGTATTGCAACAAGATTTGAGCGTTCAGGCTTGTAGGTTTTGAAAAATCAAGCTTTTGGTAATTCAAATATTCTAAATAAAGATTGAGCGCTAACAAAAGGCTTAAAACAACCCCACACCATAAGTATTCTTTGGGGGTTGTAAGAAGTTCAAACGCCCCCTGAAAAGTTTTGTCTTTCAAGTTGTAACTATATCATAATCCACTTTAGTTTCTTGCCCCTCTTCTAAATGAGAATCTATGGGCATGTCTTCATAGCGCGTGAAAGGAGCGTTAAAGCGCGTATAAACCGTTCCTGTAGCCCCATTCCTGTTTTTAGCCACAATGATTTCAGCCTCTTCAATACTGCCATTTTGCTTGTGGATACGCCTTTCTTCATGAACTTTTAGGTGCAACTCTTGCGCCTCTTCAACTTTGCCTTCTTTTTTGAGCTTGTCTATTTTGTTGTCTTCAGCCCTCATTTGATAGATATAGCCTCTATATAAAAATAAAACAATATCAGCGTCTTGTTCAATCCCTCCGCTGTCTTTAATGTCAGAAAGAATGGGCCGTTTATCGTCCCTATTTTCCAGGCTGCGGTTGAGTTGGACTAACGCTATGATAGGGATTTCTAATTCCCTGGCTAAAGTTTTAAGCTCCCTTGAAATTTCAGCGATCTGTTCATGGCGTTCTTTAGTAGCTTTGCTCCCTGACATGAGCTGCAAATAGTCAATAAAAGCGATACCCAATTCCTTGTGTTGGGATTTAAGCTTTCGCAGTTGCAAGCGGATCTGTTCTATCCTCACATAACTTTTATCGTAGAAAAAGAGTTTTTTGCAAGAAAGGTGATCGTAGCATTTGGCTAAATTTTCCCATTGATCATCATCAAGCCTCCCGCTTTCTAAATCATGCATGTTAATAGAAGTGAGATCCGATAACGCCCTTAAAGCGAGTTGCTCTGCGGACATTTCCAAACTAAAAACCGCTACCCCCCTATCGTCATTGAGTGCGCTTAAGACCATGTTCATCATCAAACTGGTTTTACCCATAGACGGCCTTGCCCCTATAATGACTAAACTCCCCTTATTAAAACCGCTCGTATAATTATCCAATTGGACAAAGCCAGTCGGTATGCCAGTAACTTCCAAACTCCCCTTTCTTTGGTTTTCTGTGATGAGATCCATTGCGCTTTCAAGCACTTCTTTAATGCTTCTAAAGCCCTCTATGGTGCTGCCATTCAATAACGCATAGACTTCTCGCTCCACAGCGCCTAAAATATCGCTGGATTTTTGCGCGCTTTCTAGGGCTTGCTCTCTAATGGTGTTAGCCAAGCCAAAAAGTTTTCGTTTAATGGAAGCGTTTTTAATCTCTTCCACATAGGCTTCAATATTATCTATAGGGCTTGCCGCAAAAATAGCGACCAGATCTTCTTCTTTGATTTGCTTGTCTTTAGGCATTTTTTGGCGGATAAAATTCTCATCAATGGGGCAATTTTCTTCATGCAGTTTTAAGGCGATTTCAAAAAACAAGCCGTTAGGCGGGTAGTAAAAATCGCTAGGCTCTAAAACGCTATGAACCTCTTCAATCTTATGATTGGCCAACACAATGCCTGAAAGCACGATCCTTTCCATATTTTGCAATTGCTGCAAATGCTTTAAATGATCCATTTTTATCCTTTTATAATCGTTTGATCTTTTCTATCAAATCTAGGGGCGTTAAAGCGTAATTATTCTTAAATTCTAAACTCGCTATAGCGTGCGCTAAACTTGCGTTAATAGCGGCGTCTAAAGGCGTGTAGTGTTGAGAAAGCAAGCTTAAAATAAGCCCCGCCAACACATCGCCACTGCCTGCTTTGGCTAAAGCCACGCTCCCTAAAATGTTGATAAAAACCCGCCCTTGATGAGCGATTAGGGTATTAGCCCCTTTTAAAAGCAAAACCACCTTGGGGTATTTTTGAGAAAAATCCCTTGCGATTTCTAGTTTATTATCTAATAATTCTAGCATGCTTATATGGATCCCTACTAATTTTAATAACGATAAAAACTCTTTGGGGTGAGGGGTTAAAACGACTTCTTTTTCTAAAGCTTGTAACATCTCTTTATGATAAAAAACGCCCGCATCTAAAACGCATGGGGCTAATTCAAGCCACTTGTTAAAATCCTTTGGGAAACCCTCTAACCCCATGCCAAGAGCGAACGCGCTCAATGGGTTAGGGAAATTTTCACAAAAAACCAATTCTAAAGGCTTGTTACTGGAAGTTATCTCGCATTCTAACGCTTGAACGCTCACCACCCCAGATCCAAAACTTAACGCACTTATTGCGCTCAATAACCCCGCCCCACTATGCTTGCCTAAAAGAACATGCGCATGCCCGTAATCGCCTTTATGAGCGTTTTTTTTATCCCTTAAGGGCAGTTTGAGATCGCTTTTTTCTAATAAAAAAGTGTCCGTTGGGATCTCATAGATTTGATTAAAAACCCCCAAATGCCCCACTTTCAATTCCCCTACATAGTCTTTAGCCCTATCGCTTAATAAGCATGATTTGATAGCGCCCATGCTGATAGTCGTATCCGCTTTAAACGCTCCCTTATCCACCCTGCCTTTAGAATCTATCCCGCTAGGAATGTCGCAAGCGATTTTAAAGCGCGCTTTTTGAGAAAGGCTTTCAAAGTTTAAAAACGGCTCTAATCCGCCCTTAAAAGCGCTCCCTACCACGCAATCCACTAAAACATCGCATTCTAAATTTTGATTAAGGGCGTTTTCTTCGTATGTTTTGATGGTTACCCCTGCTTTTTTAGCCCTTTCTTGTTGCAATTGGCACATGGGGCTTTTGGCTAATTTCATTTCAAAAACTAGCACTTCAAAACGCCCTATTAAACGCCTGGCTAGAGCATAGCCATCGCCTCCATTATCCCCGCTCCCACAAAGGATAATGACTTTAGCGCCTAAAGAAGCGTTTTGTAAAACCGCCCTTTCTAAAGCCATAGCGGCGTTTTCCATTAAAATGTCTTCGCTTAAAAACAATTCTTCAATCGCCCTTTTGTCTAGAGCATTCCCTTTTTCATACACTGAAAGCATTTTTATCCTTGAAAATGAATACAAAACGAATTTTCGTAAAACGATCCTTTTAAAGAGGGTTCGCTATGAATTTCTAAACGCATTTTATACTTTTCGCACACTTTTTTCACTAAATCTAACCCTATACCATAACCCAACACGCTAGAATTGAAACGCGCGTAACGGACGCTTAAATCTTTAATCTTATCTTTAGGGATTTCATACCCCAAATTTTTCACTTTCAAAAACTCAGGCGTTAGCTCTATGTGGATATACCCATGCATGACACTGTATTTGATCGCGTTCATGAGCAAATTACTATAAAGCGAAATGAAATCCTGCTCTTTAGCCTTAATCTCCACTCCCACTAAATCGCTTTTAAATTCCAGCTTGTGGTAGTCTATCATCTCGCTAAAAAGCGTGTTTTCTTTGGTGATTAGGGCTTTTAAATCTAAAAGCATGGGGGATTCGCGCTCAATATCTTGCATCACTAAATACGAGAGCGAGCGGTATAAAAAACTCATGCGCTGGATAGCGATTTTAATGCGGCGGTGTTGTTGGTTGTCTTCTAAGGTTTTTAACGACAAGACTAAAGCGCTCATGGGGGTGTTTAATTCATGCGTGGTGTTTTTTAAAAAATGATCAATACGGGTGATTTCATTCCTAATGGGCTTTAAAAACAAACGCCCCAAAAACACAGAAACCCCTATCACGCATAAAAACGCTACGACAAACACTAAAACAATGTTACGATACAAAGAATAAAAATGAAGGGGTTTAGAATTTTTAAAAAGCATTTTAGCCACGCCTAAATGAGCGAAAGTTTCATCGCTAAACAGGTAATACTCTCCCCTAAAACTAAAAAAGCCCGCTTCCTTATGGTTTTTAATCAAATTTGCGCTTTCAGGGATATTAGAATACAAAACACGCCTTTTATTATCAAAAAGGGCTATGGAAGCGTCTTTATAGCGTGAAATCAGAGCGTTTAAAGCGTTTTGATAATCCCCATGCGTTTGCATGTGCAAGGCAACCACTTCGCTAGCGATCTTAGAAGCCATTTTATCCATGTCCATGCGTATCATTTTGATTTTTTCGTTTTTTTCATAGTTAAACGCTAAAACGCTAATCACTAGCATCAACACAAACGAAGAGCCCAAATAAGCCCCTAAAAAGAGTTTGAGGGATTTTTTTTCATAGTGGGTTAAAGCGATAGCCCACCCCCTTATGCGTTTCTATGCAATTTTTACCCAAAAGCTTGCGCAGCACCTTAATGTAAGTGCGTAAGGTGGAATCATCAATAGCCTGCTCCCATAAGTTATTTTCTAACGCTTGAGAGCTAATGATTTGCCCCTTATGCTCTAAAAAGTATTCTAAAAGCTGGGCGGTTTTGGGCGGCAAGATCTCTTTTTTGCCCCTAACACTCAAGCAATTTTGGTAATAAAAAATATTAGGCATGATTTCTATGGGATCATCATTGAAAAACCTTTTAATGCGCACTTCCAATTCGTCCAAATCAAAAGGCTTTTTCAAATAATCGCTCGCTCCTAAATTAAAAGCGTTTTTTAAGGTAGCGTTATCCTGTAAGGCGGTGATAAAAATCACAGGCGTAGAGATCAAAAAATCGTTTTTGATGCGCTTAAACAATTCCAAGCTATTCATTTCAGGCACTTGCACGTCTAAAAGCAAGAGGTTAAAACGCTCAACCGAGAGCCTTTCATAAGCCTCTTTCCCGTTAAAAGCGCAAAACACTTCATAGCCCAAATGCTCCAAAAATTCCTTGATACTCTCGCTTAAAAGGTAATCGTCTTCTAGTAAAAAAATCTTTTTTTGCATGGGGGTATTGTAGCGCTAATTGCCTTTATACCAAAAGCAATTATGAAAAGCGCTCCCTTAAAAAAGACACCGCCTTATTTTATCAGCCGTTTTTAGAATGCAATAAATCTTTATTGTATTTCAGCATGGCATCTTGTAAATCAAGTTTATATAACACATTTTCAATGTAAGTAAAATAAAGGCTTTCTTGTTCTTCTTTTAAGCCTTTAGATAAAATCACATCGCAATTTTTAAAATACAAACAAATATGTTTATTTTGCGTTTGAGATATTTTCGCATGGTTAAAAGCGTCAATATAGATTAAATTTTCCCATTTATCCAAAAGATCAAACTCTTCTATAGAGCGAGCCAAGCATAAAGGCACAATGTGGTGCAACTCAAAGCCCTTTTCTTTTTTTACGCCATGTTTTTCAAAATAAAGGGCTTTTTCTTTAATGGAGCGTTTGAGTTTTTTATCGTTTTGTTTGTTTTCTTCATTGAACGTTTTTAAAATAAGCCTCTCTTTATTGGTTTCAAAAAACACGCTTTGTTCTAGCAAGCTAAAAATTTGTTGGGCTTGATTTTTCCAATTATGATAATCTCTCTTGTCTAACTTATTCCCGTTAAAATGGTTAGGGTTGCAATAATCTTGCGCTAACTCTTTTAATTTTTCTTTTTGGATACGGCTTAAACTCCTATACTCTCTAACGTATTCTATGATTTCACTTCTAGTCAAATTTTCAATATTTAAAAACGTAACAAAAAACATCATTTCTTCAATGTCTAAATAATGATTTTCAAGCTCTATCATCACCTCTCTGCATTCTGCCCCAAAACCTTGTAAAAGATTTTCTAAAGCTTGCGTGTAACAAAAATTTTTTCTTAACAAATCCTGCGCGTTTAAAAATTCTATAGCTAAGGGAGTTAAACTGATATATTTAATACTGCTTTGAATGTAGGGGTTTGTAGGTTCTTTGTTTTTATTGTAGCGTTCAATCAACCCCATTCTATGCATATCTACAAAAAGATTTTTTCTCAAGCTATCTTGAGTTACTTGATTCTTTTTTCCTAAATTGTCTTGAGGCATTTCAAACTTGCAGATATTATCAACCACTTTTGCATAAACCTCTTCGCCTATGATATTGCTAGGGCGTTTGCTCATATCGGTGGTGCGGATTTGTAAAAAATCTCCTCCCACTTCATTAAAAATAGCTTGAATAATGGTTTTAATCTTATTTTGATCGTAACGATTGTGTTGGGAAGTGTAAGCCCCTATAATCAGAGCTTTTTATGCGATTAGCCAAGAATTTCAAACACTCCTTGCTAGGGTCAAGCTGTGTGGTTTCTAGCAAAATTTTTTCTAATTTTGGCATGTTAAATATCCTTTTTTATTCGCATTCATTATACCTAAACATTTCTAAACTCTCATGCACATATTCAGCATGGCTCTCACACCCTATCAAATTACGCCCCAAACTTTTAGCCACTAAGCTAATCATTCCACTGCCGCTAAACAAATCTAAAATCAAATCGTTTTTGTGAGAGCTAGCCTTTATCATGCGTTCAATGAGCGCTTTAGGTTTGATGCTGGGGTGTTTGGGCTTAAGGATTTTACCCTTCTCTTTTTCAACATGCCTTTGTGAAGTGATTTCCCACACATCAAGGCATAATTTACCCTTAGGGTTAGGGAACCAGCGTTTGTTATTTTTTAAAATCCCCTTACTTTGAGCATGTTTGATGCGTTCGGTGGATTCATAAGCAATGCGAACTTCATCGGCATTAAAGGTGTAGTTTTTCTTATGCATGCTATAAAATAAAATGCTTTCTTGCGCGTGGTTATAACGCTTTTTGGCGTTGGCAAACCCATCTTTTTTAACCCAAGTGATAAAATTTAAAAAATGCGCTTTTTTATGGCGCAAATACGCTAAAAATAAAGCGCAATTAAAGGGGGTATTAAAGATATAAAAACTCCCTGTGTCTTTGATTTTGGGTAGCACTTTATCAATCCAAGCGTAAGAAAATGTTAAAAACTCTTCATCATTTTTAAAACTATCCCATGAAGCAATTTTAAGATTGTAGGGGGGATCAATAATGGCTAAATCAACGCTTTTATCTTCTAATTTGTCTAAAAAGGTGAAAACATCTTCTATATAAATCTTATTCAAAATCAAACAAGTTTCCTAGTTTTTGCTCAATCAAGGGCTTATAATTTTCATAGAGTTCATAACCTATAAAATTTCTTTTTAAAAGTTTTGCTTCCCTTAAGGTTGTCCCGCTCCCGCTAAATGGATCTAGAACCACATCGCCCACGCAACTATACAATCTAATCAAGCGCCTTGCTAATTCAGCCGGCATTAAAGCCGCATGCTTACCAAAAGCAATATCGTTTTTATTAGGGATTGGGATTTCCCAAATTTGTTTGGTAAATTCCACCCATTCCTCTTGAGTCAATTGGCTTTGTTCTTTTTGCTCTTCTGTGGGTTGTTTGGGTTTGCCGTCTTTGACAAACACGCCGATAAATTCTATAGTATTTTGCGCATAAAAATTCCTAGGAAAAGGGTAGCTCCCAAACATCAATCTTTTAGTAGGATTGGCGCGTTTCCAAATATAGACATCTAGTAAGAACATTTTAGGCTTGTTTTCTAGCGTGTTGTTTAAATCATGCAAAATGGAGTGTTGAATATCAGCATGCAAATCAAAGATATGGCGGTTATAGTGCGTGTTTAAAACCTTTTTAAGCATGGGCATTAAAGGCACATTAATGCATAGCTTACCATTGGGTTTTAGCACTCTGTAGCACTCAAGCCAAACTTTTAAAAGACCTAAAAGATAATCTTCATATTTTTCTAACGCCCCCAAATCTTCAACATGTTGGACTGAATGCTGTAAATCTTGTGTGCCATTTTTTGCGTAATCTTTAATGTTGAAATAAGGCGGGCTTGTGATGATCAAATCCACGCTATTATCTGGCACTTCATTCATGTTGGTGCTGCTATGATAAAACACTTTATTGATATTCAATCTTATTTTTACCTTTTATTAAACTTCAATGGGTTTTGCATGAAAGAATTTTACAATGAAATAGGGGTATTTTAAAAAATGAGTCAGTCAAGGTAATCTAAAATTTCAATAAGCCAAACTCCCTAACGCTCTCGCTTAAAAGGTAATCGTCTTCTAGTAAAAAAATCTTTTTTTGCATGGGGGTATTGTAGCGTTTTAATGAGTGGGGTTTGTTATAATACTTGTTTTTTAAGGAGCGTTATAATGAAAACGAACGAAGCGCAATTTTATGAAGTTTTAGAAAACCTTTTTATAGGCGTTAAGATTGAAGACAAACAAGAAAGCCTTTTAGATCCTAACGCTAAAGCAATGAAAAATGGCATGCTCAATCTCATGAAGGCTAAGAGCAAGTATTATCAAAGCAAAAAACAAGAATTAGAAAAATTCATTGATTTAAAATGCCAAAATAACAACGATCTCAAAGAAGAATTGTTTGACAAACTCTATAGCTTTTTCAAGCGTTATTTGAGCGCTAATGGAGGGATTTATTTCAACGACACGCCCCTTTATGATAGCCTTTATACCAAAAGCGATTATGAAAAATGCTCCCTTAAAAAAGACACCGCCTTATTTTATAAAACTAAAGATCTTTACTATGTGAAAAGCGAAACGATTTATAAGGATTTTTGCTTTGAATTAGAGGGTATTCTTTTTAATTTTGACGCTTCTTCATTGGAAAGTAAAAAAAATAATGAAAAAATAGATTTAGTCTTTAATCTAAAAGATACAGACACAAAAACTAACACCCTGAATTTTAGCGTTACGCTCAGTAGCAAGGGAACTCAAACAAAAACGAATGAAATCCTAAAAAAATGTTTCAATCAAGGCGTCAAACTTAATGAAGAAGTGTTAAAAAAAGCGTTTGCTAAATTCAAAAAGCAAGGCAGTATGGATTATTTCATCCATAAAAACGCGCTAGGGTTTTTAAAAGAGCAGTTGGATTTGTATCTGTTTGAATACCTTTTTAAAGAAATGACTGCATTTGATGCCAAACGCCTTAATGAGATCAACACCATTAAGGAAGTGGCGTTGCAAGTGATTGTATTAGTGAGCGAATTTGAAAACGAACTTTGTAAGATTTGGAACAAACCCCGCTTTGTATTGAACTCGCATTTCATTGTGAGCTTAGACAAATTAAAAGCCAAAAACTACGATCTAAATAAAATCACAAACCACAAAAACTACCCCAAACAAGTTAAAGAATGGCAAGACTTGAATTTAGAGATCACAGACAATCTTTTAGAAAACGAGTTTTTGCCCCTAGACACGATTTATTTTAAAGATTTAGAAGAAGAGATTAAAAACTTATTCAGCGAAGATGAAATCAACGGCACGCTCATTAAAAGCGAAAACTACCAAGCCCTAAACTCCCTTAAAAACCGCTATAAAGAAGCCATTGATTGCATTTATATTGATCCGCCTTATAACACGCAAAACAATGAATTTGTTTATGCGGATAATTTCAAGCGCTCCAGCTGGCTCGCTATGATGGAAAACCGCCTAGAGCTTGCGCATGCCTTATTGAATGATAAAGGCGTGATGTTTGTGAGCATTGATGACAACGAACAGGCTTACTTGAAAGTGTTGATGGACGAAGTGTTTAATGGGGGGGGGTGATAACTTTGTAGCCAATGTGGTTTGGCAACGATCCTATTCTCCCATTAATTTAAAAAAACATTTTTCTAACAACCATGACTATATTTTAACTTATTCAAAAAACATTGAAAACTTGCATGATTTTACCCTTGAGCGCACAAAAGAAATGAATGCACGCTATAAAAATTTAGATAATGATGAAAGAGGCGTGTGGAAGTCCTCCGATTTGTCAGTTGGACCGGCTGTTGAGCGCAATATTTACCCTATTTTTAACCCCTACACCAAGCAAGAAATCTTACCCCCTCATGGTTATTCATGGCTTTTTTCACAAGAAAGATTACAAGAATTGATCGCTGATAATCGCATCTTTTTCCCTAAAAGTGGTAGGGGTGTGCCATGTTACAAACGCTTTTTAAGTGAAGTCAAGCAAGGCGTAACCCCCATGAGTTTATGGACTTATCAAGAAGTAGGACACACTCAAGACGCTAAAAGAGAAATCAAAGAGATTTTTGATGGGAAAGCCCTTTTTGACACCCCCAAACCCGAATCCCTACTCCAACGCATTTTAGAAATTTCCACAAAAGAAAACGATCTCGTGTGTGATTTTTTCGCCGGGAGCGGGACGACTTGCGCGGTGGCGCACAAAATGAAAAGGAAGTATATCGGTATTGAAATGGGAGAGCATTTTGAGCGCGTGATTTTGCCTCGCCTTAAAAAGGTTATAGGCGGTTTTAAAAGCGGCGCGGCTAAAGAATTTAATAAAGGTGGGGTAGTCAAAGTCTATGAATTGGAAAGCTATGAAGAGATTTTAAGAAAAATCAAGTATGAAGACAACGACAAACCCCTAGCGTATGATGAACAATACAGCGATTTAGTGGAATGCAAAAACGAATCTTACATGCTCAATATAGAAGCGCTAGAAAAAATGGGCGTGGATATTAAAGAAACTTTAGAAAATTTACACGGCGTTGGAGTGGAGTTTTTCAATGAAAAAGTGGTGAAATTTAAAGGGAATGATAAAGAAATAGAGATTTTAAAGGCCTTAAAAGAAGCGCTCATTTGGTAAGGAAAAAATAATGGCAAAGAAAAAACAAGAAATAAGGAATAATGAAATTTTTGTCGCTCAAAAACTCGCTGAAGAGGAATTGAATATTAACGAGATTAACGATCCGTTAGAAATGCTGGACTTTAAAAGCTTTGATAGTAATAAAGAGCTTTTAGATTACCAACAGCAAGCTTTGATCAACGCTTTTAGAATGCTTGTCGCTTATTTTAGGGATTTCAAAGAAAATAAAAAAGAATTTTACGCGTTTTATCAAAAACATTATTCATTCGCTAATTGCGATTTCGCTAAAAAGAAACTCAACCATTTGTTAAAGAGCCATTTTAAGGTAGAAAATCATTGCGTGAAGTTTGAAAACTTTATCAACCGCCTAGCCTTTTACATGGCCACAGGGAGCGGTAAAACGATCGTCATTATCAAACTGGTAGAGCTTTTAAGCGTGGCTATGGGAATGGGTTTGATCCCTAAGAAAAATATCATGTTTTTTAGCGCGAACGAGCATTTGATCAAGCAATTTGAAAAAGAAATTGAAAAATACAACCGCAATAAGGACTATTCCAAACAAATTGATTTCAAAAACCTTAAAAGCGTTAAGAATAAGGATTTTTATCGCGCTCCAAAAGATTCTTTAATGAAAAAAATCGCTCTTTTTTATTACCGCGCGGATTTAATGAGCGATGAAGAAAGCAAGGAAAACCTTTTAAATTATAAGGATTGTTGGGATAATGGGGAAAACTATGTGATTTTAGATGAAGCGCATAAGGGGAATAAGACTGAGAGCAAAAGACAGGCTATTTTTAGCCTATTATCTCAAAAAGGGTTTTTATTCAATTTCAGTGCCACTTTCACCGAAGAGAGCGATCTCATCACTGCGGTGTATAATTTAAGCGTGGGCGAGTGGGTGAAGCTTGGCTATGGTAAAGAGTCTGTTTTATTGAAGAAAAACAATTTAAGCGCTTTTAAGGAATTGAAAGATTTAAACGATAGGGAAAAAGAAATCGCTCTTTTAAAGGCGTTATTGCTTTTAGGCATGCAAAAACGCTATAAAGTAGAAGGCTATTTTTACGACCCTTTAATGCTCGTGTTCACGCATTCTGTGAACGTGGAAAACAGCGATGCGGAAATCTTTTTTAAAACTTTAGCACGCGTGATTGAAAATGACGATGAGAGCGATTTTTTAAAGGCTAAAGACGATTTATTAGAGGAATTAGAGGGTCCGGAATTCCTTTTTAGCGATGGCAAAGATCAAAAAGATAAAATTGAGGTTTTTAAAGAGGGTTTAAAAAGCATGGATTTTAAAGGCTTAAAAGAAGCAGTTTTTTATGCCAGTAACGGGCATATTGAAGTCATCATTAACCCTAAAAACAACCAAGAAATCGCTTTCAAGCTCAACACAAGCGACAAAGTCTTTTGCCTGATTAGAATAGGCGATATTACAGAATGGATCCGTGAAAAATTAAAGAGCGTGAAGGTGGTGAGTAAGAATTTGAGCTTTAAAGAAGAGAGCTATTTCAGCCAGATTGATAAGAGCAGTATCAATATTTTAGTGGGGTCTCGCGCTTTTGATACCGGGTGGGATAGCACAAGGCCTAGCGTGATTTTATTTTTAAATATAGGGCTTGATGATGACGCTAAAAAATTGGTGAAACAATCTTTTGGCAGGGGCGTAAGGATTGAAAGCGTCAAAAACCAACGCCAAAGGTTAGCGTATTTAGACATAGATGAAGCCGTTAAAGACAAGCTGAAACCAAACGCTGCAATGCTGGAAACGCTTTTTGTGATACCCACCAACCATGCAAGCCTTGAAGCGATTTTAAAGTTCCAAAAAGAGAGCGAAAATGGGGGTGAGAATAGAGGTTCTTGGCATGAAATCAAATTAGAAAAAACGCCCATGAAACACGCCTTATTCGTGCCTTGCTACCGAAAAGAACAAACCAACGCTCTTAAAATTTCTCCAAGCGCTTCGTTTAAAATGAGCGAAAAAAATTTTAAGGATTTAAAAGAGCATTTTCATTTAATGAGTGAAAAGCATTTTATTTTAAAGCATGAAATTTATGACCCTAAAGATTACGCGCTGTTAAAAGAAATGATACAAACAGTGCATTTTAAAAAGGTATCAACCTGGCATTATAAAGATTTAGATTACATGATTTCTGAAATTAAAGGCAAGCTATACCCTAATCAAAAAGTGCCTAAAGACGAATTTAACGCCCTAGATAATGAGAAAATCGTGCATTTTAAAAGGATTAAAGTTAAGGCAGATAAAAAAGAAAAATTGATTCAAACCATTCAAGAAGTGAAAGAGTATGTGCCTTTGGATACAGAAAAACACAAACAAGACAAAACGTTCAAAGTTGATGACGCAGAGCTGTTAAAACTCAAGGAGCATTACTACACCCCTTTAATTAAAGCCAAAAACTGCGATTGGCTTAAGCATGTGGTTAAAGTAAAGAGCGAGAGCGATTTTTTAGAAGAGTTGTTAAAGATTACCGAAACGCTGCAAGAAAACTATGATTTTTGGGCGTTCAGCAAGATTGATGAGCATTTAGACAATTTGTTTATCCCTTATATAGACAACGGCACTACAGAAAGGCGCTTTTTCCCTGATTTTATCTTTTGGCTGCAAAAAGGCAATACGCAGATCATTTGCTTCATTGATCCTAAAGGGAGCAAACGCACTGATTACGAGCATAAGGCAGATGCGTATCAACTTTTTAAAGATAAAGTTTTTAACCCTAAAGACAATCCCAATCTCAAAATCAAAGTGGTTTTAAAATTTTATGGGGATAAGGATGATGTGGGGGAGCGTTATAGGGATCTTTGGATTGAAAAAGGGAAACTAGAATATTTTTTTCTGGATTTAAAGGATTGGCCTGATTTCATTGAAAAGGGTTAAAAACGCACTTGAATAGCCTTGAATAGAGCGCTAGTTTTTCACACCGCTTAAAAACACATGCCTTAAAAGTTTGGCTTCGCTTATAAAAGCGTTTTTTAATACCGCGCTTTTATAAGTGTAATGATCTTCAATGCTTGAAACTTCGCCCACAAACACCCCCGCTCCAAAAATCCCATCTAGCCCGCTCGTTAGCACTTGATCGCCTATGTTGATTTCAGCGCTTGGGACAATGAAATCCACGATTAATTCTTGCCTAAAATTAGATCCTATGAAGCCTAGCACTTGATTTTTGCCTACCATCACGCTATAAGCGCACCGCTTGTGAGCGTTCAAAAACCCGTTCAAGCGCCCTTTTTCTAGCACCGCAATGCCTATGGCTTGATTGTGAGAGACAAGGCCATAAATCTTATTTTCTTCTAAATTTACAATAGGGTTGAGAGAAACGCTGTGCGTGTCTTCTAAACTGATGAATGAAGTCATAAAGGTGGGGGTATAAGTCATTTTTGGATTTTCTAAAGGATAGATACTATTCAAACGCTCTTTCAAATCAGCGTTTTCTAGTTTTAAAGCTTCTAAAATCAAGCGTTCTTTTTGAAATTCCTTAATGTTTTGGGCTTGAAAAAAATACGCTTGAACGTTGTCCAGTAAGCTGTTTTTAGCGCTCATCAAGGCGTTTTTAATCCGGTCGCTGATATAAGAAGAGCTGCCTTTAATGTCTAAAAAATAAAAAATAAGAAAAATCCCTAAAAGCCAAAGGAATTTAAAATAAAAACGCATGCATTATTCACTAAAACCCACACGGCTGAGTAAATCCAAATCTTGTATGGCTTCCCCTGTACCTTTGGCTACCGCCAATAAAGGCTCATCGCCCACATACACAGGGAGTTTAACCATATCGCTTAAATACTTGTCTAATCCCTTAATCAAAGCCCCACCGCCGGTAAGCACCACGCCATTTTGCACAATGTCTTTCGCTAAATCCGGCTTCACTTCTTCAAGCACGCTCCTTAAAGCGCTAGAAATCTCTCTCACTTGATCTTTAATGGCTTCAAACACATCATCAGAGCTCAATTCAATCGTGTGCAACAGCCCGCTCACTTGATCCCTCCCTGACACTTCCATTGTGAGAGGCGGATCCAATTTGATCGCGCAACCGATTTCAATCTTAATCTCTTCGCCGGTGCGCTCCCCTATCAACAGATTGAATTTCTTGCGGATATATTCCACGATGCTTTGATCCAATTTGTCCCCAGCCACTCTAATGCTTTTAGAAATGACTAGCCCCCCAAGACTGATCACGCCAATTTCAGTCGTGCCACCGCCAATATCCACGATCAAACTCCCTTGCGGCTCTTTCACCGGTAAGCCCGCTCCAATCGCAGCTGCCATAGGCTCTTCAATCAAAAAGACTTCTCTAGCTCCCGCGCTTAAAGCGCTCTCTTTAACCGCATTCCTTTCCACGCTCGTCAATCCATAAGGCACGCACACCATGATGCGCGGTCGGATCCATGTTTTTCGTTTGTGCGCTTTTTCAATAAAGTAGCGGATCATTTTAGCGGTAATGTCATAATCGGCAATCACGCCATCTTTCATGGGGCGAATCGCTCTGATGCTGTTAGGGGTTTTGCCTAGCATTTCCTTAGCCTCGCTCCCCACTGCCAAAATATCATAAGCTTTAGAATCAAACAATCCCATGCGCACCGCCACAATAGAAGGCTCATTGATAATAATGCCCTGCCCTTTGACTAGCACGATCGTGTTAGCCGTGCCTAAATCTATGGCAATATCATGCGAAAACAAACCGATCAATTTGCTAAAAATCATGCCCTTTCTAATCCTTTATCGTTAAATTTATAAGCGTGTCCCTTAAGGAAGAATTTTAGAATGCGTTTTAGCAATGATCAAAGGTTCAGCCTGTTTTAAAACACAATCTTTAGTGATACGCACTTCCGATCCCTTAAGCTTGGGTAAATCAAACATAATATCCAAACAAAAATCTTCAATGATCGCCCTTAAGCCCCTAGCCCCGGTTTTTCTTTCTAATGCGAGTTGAGCGATTTCTTTAATGGCTTCTTCTTCAAAAATCAAATCCACTTCATCCATTTTGAAAAGTTGTTGGTATTGCTTGATGAGAGCGTTTTTAGGTTTTTGCAAAATATCCACCATCGCTTCTAAACTGATGCTATCTAGCGTGCTTAAAACCGGCAAACGGCCAATAAGCTCAGGGATAAGCCCATAAGTAACCAAGTCATGGGTTTGGACTAAATGCAAGATCGCTTCTTGCTCTTTTTTGCTCATCTTTTCTTGAGTGAAACCCAACACATTCTGCGTGGTGCGTTTTTTAATGATTTCAGCTAACCCATCAAACGCTCCAGCGCAAATGAATAAAATATCGCTCGTGTCAATTTGAATGAAATTGCCCTCAGGGTGCTTTCTGCCGCCTTTGGGGGGGATATTCACTAAAGAGCCTTCAACGATTTTTAACAACGCTTGCTGAACGCCCTCGCCAGAAACGTCTCTAGTGATGGAGCGGTTTTCTGACAAACGGCTGATTTTATCAATCTCGTCAATGAACACAATGCCTTTTTGGGCTTTTTGGACATTCCAATCGCTCGCTTGCAACAATCTTGTGAGGATATTTTCCACATCTTCGCCCACATAACCCGCTTCAGTCAAGCTAGTCGCATCGCTAATGGCGATAGGAATATCCAAATGCTTGGCCAGAGTTTGCGCCATTAAAGTTTTGCCTGAGCCTGTAGGGCCGATCAATAAAATATTGGACTTGCTCAACTCCACTTCTTCTAAATGCTCTAACTCTAAATCGCTGTCTTGGTTGTCTTGTTTTTTGAGTTTTTCTTTAAAAGATAAGCGCTTGTAATGGTTATACACGGCTACGGAAAAAACCTTTTTAGCCTGCTCTTGGCCTATCACATAATTGTCCAAAACCGCCTTAAGCTCTTTAGGGGCTGGAATATGAGAGAGTAAAAATTCTTCTTCATAAGCGCTAGATTCCATTCTTCTCAATCGGTCTCTTTTGAGTGCGAATAAAGAATCCATTCTGTCGTATTTGTGCAATTCCCCATGCATCACATCTATACAATATTCGCACACGCACATGTCTTTATTGAGGTTGCTCGCAAAAATAATGCGGCGTTTTTTGGGATCTCTGGATTCTGGTTTTTTGCAAAAACTGCAATAAAGCGTTTCGTTCATGTTATTCCTCTTGTTTTTCTTCGCTAGAATATTCGCTTGACTTATACGCCACACCCCTAGAACTCTCTAAAATAAAAGAGCAAATCTCTTTCACAAAAGGGTTATTGGCATGCTCTTCTAATTCTAATTTAGCGCTCTCTCTTAAAGAGGGGACAGGGCTAAACAACCTCTTATAAAGCGCATGGATGAAGTCAATATCCTTACTCTCTAATAATTGGCGCATCCTGTGGCGGTTTAACCCCCTAATAAAAGCGCGATTGCCCTCTACGGTGCAATAAGGCGGCACATCTTTGCCTAAAGCGCTCTTACCGGCTATCATGCACCCTTTAGCGATACGCACAAACTGATGGATTGCAGTAAGACCGCCGATATTGACATAATCGCCTATTTCAATATGCCCTGCTAAAGTTACGCCATTAGCCAAAATACAATGATTGCCGATCACGCAATCATGAGCGACATGCACGTAAGCCATGAGCAGGTTTTTATCCCCAATAATGGTTTTTTGAATCCCCCCTTCAGTGCCGGGATTTATCATGCAAAATTCACGAATAAGGTTGTCTTCTCCAACCATCAATTCGCTGTATTCACCCTTGTATTTTAAATCTTGAGGCTGTGTGCCTAGCACGGCAAAAGGGAAAATTTCGGTGTTTTTCCCAATGAAAGTATGCCCTTGTAAGGTTACATTGTTATGGAGTTTCACGCCATCATCTAGTTTGACGCTATCTCCAATCACGCAAAATTCCCCAATCTCTACGCCTTTATTAATCTCTGCTTTAGGAGAGATGATGGCTGTTTTTGCAATCTTACTCATTTTTATTCTCTCTCTGCGATCATGGCTTTTAATTCGGCTTCAGCGACCACTTTGCCATCCACTTGAGCCGTGCCGCCCACTTGCCAGATCATGCCCTTATGCTTTAAGACTTCTAAATGGTATTCCAATCTGTCGCCTGGGGTTACAGGAATGCGGAATTTAACCTTGTCAATCGTCATGAAATACACGATTTTTGTTTTGGCTATTTCAGGGTCAAACCCCCACAAGCTAGTGAAAGCTAAAAACCCTCCGCTTTGTGCCATGCCCTCTACGATCAAAACGCCCGGGAAAATGGGCTTATTAGGGAAATGCCCATTAAACACATCTTCATTAAAAGTGATATTCTTATAAGCGACAATTTTTTGATTGGCTTGTAAATCTATGATTCTATCCACTAAGAGCATGGGATAGCGGTGAGGTAAAATCTGTAAGATATGCTCTATAAAAAATTGAGATTGTAAGTTTTGACGGCTTTGTTCCATAAAATAAACTCCTTGTTTTGGATTCAATTAAAGCGCCATTTTTAGCGTTGGTTATCCTATAAAAATAACCGTTATTATACCATAAGAAAACCGCTCGCTTGTATTTGCAAAAACGCCGATGCATTGCACCATAAGTTTAAAGAAACACTTTACACAGACACCACTCATGCACCGCTCATGCATCATCCATGCGTGTGGCTCAGAATATTCTCTCTTAAATGGTAGTGTGGGTATTTGTTAGAATCCAAAACCACTTGCCCCATGAGCTGCTTGTCCAAATTGAAAATTAAAGGGGCTAAATAATTCACGGTGGAAAGCTCAATAGGGGTTTGAACGACCATGATATTAGCGATTAGAACGCTCTTGGCCCCCTCTAATTCTAAAAGGATTTTTAAGGGGGTAGGCACTTCAAATTCGTATTTTCTTAAAGCAAAGGGATTGACCAGCGTGAAAGACACGACAGAATTGTCTTCTGCGCTATTCAAACGCAAAAAGATTTCATCAACCTTTTGCAAGTGCATTTTATGAATGGTTTCAAACCCTAATATAGGCGCTTTCACATCAAAAAGCATAGGCGATTGCATTCCCTTTAAAAAAGCACAAAATCTTCTCCTTAAAGAATAAAAGACCGCCTTAAAACCAGCGCTCAATGATTTCTAAACTAAAAATCTGTATTATATCAAACAATTTTGGTAAAATCAATTTTTGCTAGTTTTGGGTATAATCCCAATAACTTAACCATGATAGAAGTTTAACTGAATCATTATAAAATACAACAAGGAGTTGAGAAATGAGCAAGATAAAACCACAAATCAAGAAAAATAATCCCAGCAAATCTCATTTTAGCGGTGGGTGGCACCTTTTTGGTGCGGCTGGGCTTGATTTGGAGAAATGGTGCTGACATTATTTGGTGGGAATAAGAAAGATAAGAAAAAATAACCAAGAGTTATTCAAAAATTTAATTTTATAAGACAGGTGGCATGCGTTTAAAACATTTTAAAACTTTCCTTTTTATCGCAATGGCGATTATTGTGATAGGCACCGGTTGCGCGAACAAAAAGAAAAAAAAAGACGAATACAACAAACCGGCGATCTTTTGGTATCAAGGGATTTTAAGAGAAATCCTTTTTGCTAATTTAGAAACAGCGGACAATTACTATTCTTCTTTACAAAGCGAACACATCAATTCCCCCCTTGTCCCAGAGGCGATGCTGGCTTTAGGGCAAGCGCACATGAAAAAGAAAGAGTATGTTTTAGCGTCTTTTTACTTTGATGAATACATCAAGCGCTTTGGGACAAAAGACAATGTGGATTATTTGACCTTTTTGAAATTGCAATCGCATTATTACGCTTTCAAAAACCATTCTAAAGACCAGGAATTTATCTCTAATTCTATTGTGAGTTTAGGCGAATTTATAGAAAAATACCCTAACAGCCGTTACCGCCCCTATGTAGAATACATGCAAATCAAATTCATTTTAGGGCAAAATGAGCTCAATCGCGCGATCGCGAATGTCTATAAAAAACGCCACAAGCCTGAGGGCGTGAAACGCTATTTAGAAAGGATAGATGAGACTTTAGAAAAAGAGACTAAACCCAAGCCATCGCACATGCCTTGGTATGTGTTAATTTTTGATTGGTAGGATATTTCAAAACCATACAAATTATAACAGAGAGATGAAAAATGACTGAAGATTTTCCTAAAATTCTGCCTTTATTGGTAGAAGAAGACACTTTTTTGTACCCCTTTATGATAGCCCCTATTTTTTTGCAAAATAACGCGAGCATCAAGGCGGTGGCTTACGCTAAAAACAATAAATCGTTAGTCTTTATTGCATGCCAAAAAGACAAATTGAACGATAATGAAGCCCCTTATTATGACGTGGGGGTGATTGGATCTATTATGCGTGAAGCCAACATGCCTAATGGGCGTGTGAAATTGCTCTTTAATGGCATCGCTAAGGGGCGTATTTTAGAGCCTGCCAAAGAAAACGAGCAAGGCTTTTTAGAAGCTCAAATAAGCCCTATTGAATATTTAGAATACGATAAAGAAAACATTCAAGCTATTGTTGAAGTCTTAAAAGAAAAAGTGATCACTCTAGCCAATGTCAGCTCACTCTTCCCTCCGGATTTGATCAAGGCTTTAGAAGACAATGACGATCCTAACCGCATCGCTGATTTAATCGCAGCGGCCTTGCATTTAAAAAAAGATCAAGCGTATTCTCTTTTTGCCAACAACAACACCGAGCAGCGCTTGTTGGATTTGATTGATATTGTGATAGAAGAAACTAAAACCCAAAAGCTCCAAAAAGAAATCAAGTCCAAAGTCCATCAAAAAATGGAGCAAACCAATAAGGAATATTTCTTAAAAGAGCAGCTCAAACAAATCCAAAAAGAGCTTGGCACAGACAAACAGCGAGATGAAGATTTAAACCAATACTACCAAAAACTAGAAAGCGTCAAGCCTTTTTTAAAAGAAGAAGCGTTTAAGGAGATTAAAAAGCAAATTGACCGGCTGAGCCGAACCCATGCGGACAGCTCGGATAGCGCGACTTTACAAAATTATATTGAAACCATGTTAGATGTGCCTTTTGGGCAATATGAAAAAAAAGCGCTTGACATTAAGCATGTCAAAGAACAACTAGATAACGATCATTATTCCTTAAAAAGGCCTAAAGAGCGCATTGTAGAATACTTTGCCACCATGCAGCTTTTAGAAATGCGCCGCAAGAAAAAGCCAGAAAAAAAAGACAAAGCTAAAGGCACGATTTTATGCTTTTATGGGCCTCCTGGCGTGGGTAAAACGAGTTTGGCTAATTCCATCGCTAAAGCGATAGAGCGCCCTTTAGTTCGGATCGCTTTAGGGGGCTTAGAAGATGTGAATGAATTAAGAGGGCACAGACGCACTTATATAGGCTCAATGCCTGGGCGCATTGTCCAAGGGCTTATTGAAGCTAAAAAGATGAATCCGGTCATGGTTTTAGATGAAATTGATAAGGTGGATAGAAGCGTTAGGGGCGATCCAGCGAGCGCTTTATTAGAGATCTTAGACCCTGAGCAAAATATCGCTTTTAGGGATCATTATGCGAATTTCAGCATTGATTTGTCGCAAGTGATTTTTATCGCTACCGCCAATAATATTGACAGAATCCCGGCCCCTTTAAGAGACAGAATGGAATTTATCAGCGTGTCCAGCTACACGCCTAGCGAAAAAGAAGAGATCGCTAAAAACTACCTCATCCCCCAAGAATTAGAAAAGCACGCCTTAAAGCCTAGCGAAGTGGAGATTAGCCATGAGTGTTTGAAACTCATTATTGAAAAATACACCAGAGAAGCAGGCGTTAGGGATTTACGAAGACAGATCGCAACGATTATGCGTAAAGTAGCTTTAAAATACCTAGAAGATAACCCATACAAAAAAGGGCGGACTAAAAAAGGCGAAAATGAAGAAAGCGAAGACAAAAAAGGCGAAAATGATGAAAATGAAAAAAGAGGTGGAAACAAAGATTTCTGCGTCTCTATCACGCCTAACAACCTTAAAGAGTATTTAGAACGCATGGTGTTTGAAATTGACCCCATAGATGAAGAAAATAAAATCGGTATCGTCAATGGCTTGGCATGGACTCCAGTGGGCGGTGATGTGCTTAAAATTGAAGCGGTTAAGATTAGGGGCAAGGGGGAATTGAAACTCACCGGGAGTTTAGGCGATGTGATGAAAGAATCCGCCATTATTGCCTTTTCTGTTGTCAAAGTCTTGTTGGATAACGAAACCTTAAAAGCGCCCAAAATCCCTAGCGAGGCCGATGCAGAGAATAAGAAAAAGAAAAAAGTGCTGAAAGTTTATAACGCTTATGATTTGCACTTGCATGTCCCTGAGGGGGCTACGCCCAAAGACGGCCCAAGCGCTGGGATCGCTATGGCGAGCGTGATGGCGAGCATTTTGTGCGACAGGGCTACAAGAAGCGAAGTGGCAATGACGGGCGAATTGACTTTGAGCGGGGAAGTTTTACCCATAGGAGGGTTGAAAGAAAAGTTGATCGCTGCTTTTAAAGCCGGCATTAAAACCGCTCTCATTCCTGTCAAAAACTATGAAAGGGATTTAGATGAAATCCCTGCTGAAGTGCGAGAGAATTTAAACATCGTTGCGGTGAAAAGCATCGCTGAAGTGTTAGAAAAAACTTTACTTTAGAATGAAAGCAGGCATTATTGGTTTAGGGCTTATGGGGGGGAGTTTAGGGTTGGCCTTACAAGAATGGGGGCGTTTTAAAAGCGTTATGGGCTATGATCACAACGCTTTGCATGCTAAATTGGCTTTGACTTTGGGGCTTGTAGATGAATGCGTGGGATTTGAAAAGATTTTAGAATGCGATGTGATTTTTTTGGCCATTCCGGTTGAGGGCATCATTGGGTGTTTGAAAAAAATGACCTCTATCAAAAAAAGCGCAGCGATTATTGATTTAGGGGGGGCAAAAGCGCAAATCATCCGCAATATCCCTAAAAGCATCCGTCAAAATTTCATCGCCGCGCACCCCATGTGCGGGACAGAGTTTTATGGCCCTAAAGCGAGCGTTAAGGGGCTGTATGAAAACGCTTTGGTGATATTGTGCGATTTAGAAGATTCAGGGGCTGAGCAAGTAGAGATCGCTAAAGAAATCTTTCTAGGCATTAAAGCGCGCTTGATTAAAATGAAATCTAGCGAGCATGACACCCATGTGGCTTATATCAGCCATTTACCCCATGTTTTGAGTTATGCGTTAGCCAATAGCGTTTTAAAGCAAAACGACCCAGAGATGATTTTATCCTTAGCGGGTGGGGGTTTTAGGGACATGAGCCGTTTGTCTAAAAGCTCGCCTTTAATGTGGAAAGATATTTTCAAACAAAACCGAGACAATGTCTTAGAAGCGATTGAAAAATGCGAAAAAGAAATCGCACAAGCTAAGGCTTGGATAGAAAATAACGATTATGAAAGCCTTGCAGAATGGATGGCGCAAGCGAACAAGCTCCAGGAGTTCATGTAAAATAATTTAAAATTTTGTATATTGTTGTTTTTAGAGTTGCGAGGAGCAGGTAATAATAATTTTTACCCCATTTCTCCAACACCTATGAAACGCTTATCGCTTCCAACAAAAACAAATTTTAGCCGTTTAGGGATTTGATTCCTTAAACCTTTATCCAAAATACCGGTGTTTTTATAGGCATTTTAGTTTTAATACTTCTTAGCGTTGTTAAGATACTTAGGCAATTCGTTCAACTCAGTGTTTTTATTGTTCTTAAAAACCACTTGCTTTTCAACCCGCTCATATTCTTTACAATCTTTTCTCATTTCTTGTAAGGGATACTTTTGGTTGTCATTAGGGATATAAAAGCATTCGCTTTTAGCGTTTTCATAGCTATCTGTTAGGCTTGTATCATAGTGGTACCAAAATCCGCTAGGGATAGCGATGTTTTTAGAGCTAAAAGTCCTATAACCTTGTTTGATGATGGTGAGTTCTTCTACTAAAACTTGATGGTATTTCCTGGCCAAATTACGGCCCTCTTTTTCCACCAATAAAACAGAATGCCTGTTGGTGTTTTTGGCTTCAGGGGTGATATTAGTCATTCTGTAAGTCTCTCTTAAAGGGTTAGAGGCAAAATCAAAAGAAGCGTCATTCGCCACAAAATGCCCCCTATCAAAACCGCTTCTGGTGTAATCTTGTGTCGTGGCTTGTTGGTATTTGGCTAATCGTGTGTCCGTTTTAAACTCATAGCGTTTTTCAATATTGTTTTTATCCACTAAATCCCCAAACAACACGCTCACGCCATAAATAGGGTTTTTTAACTCGCTAGAGTAACACACCGAATAGAAGTTATTTTTTAAGACCTTACAATCAATGTTAGTGAGCATGCCATTAGCGTTGTGAGTGGGATTGTGGTTTTTAGTAGGATTAGCGCTATTGACTTGATCCTTGATTTCATTAAGCTTTTTAGCGGTGTAGCTGTTAATAGCCTTAGTGAAATTATCCAGCATGTCCGCTTGGAGCCAACTCATAGTGATCAGGCTAAAACAGAGCCAGTTTTTAAAGGTTTTCATGTTTTGCTCCTTGTTGGTTGGCTTGAATACTACAATAATATTTTTAATCGTTTATTTTTACCCACTAAATAGGCGTAGCGTTTTGATGCGTTAAATAGTGCGCATTGAACGATCAAACTTAAGAATAAAAAATCTCATTGTATTTTTTAGTGATCCCATCTATCCCCCATGCGTCTTCGTCAATATCGCCCAAGTTTAAATAGTCTTCGTTAGAGTCTAAAAGATTACAACAAATCCTTTTTTGCTCGTTTAAATCTAAATTGTGGAACTCTTCGCTATCAATTTCATCCATCTTACAATCGGCACGTTTTAAAAAGCGCTCATTAAGATCGTTAAAGATTTTTAGGCATTCGCTCGCGCTTTTAGCGTTAAGGATTTGTTTTTTAATTTCTAAATTCACTTCTTTCAATTCAGCATAGACAAAACTCCCGCCCCCTTTAAAATCGCATTTTTTAGAAATGCCCCCTTGCTCGCCCTCTATGACTTTTTTTAACCTTTCTTTGGTGATCGTTTCTATATAGTCCATTTGCTCGATGCCAATGTAGCGGCGTTTCATTTTGTGTGCCACCGCGCAAGTCGTCCCGCTCCCGGCAAAAAAGTCTAACACGAGATCGTTTTCGTTGGTAGAGACCTCTAAAATTCTTTGGATAAGTTTTTCTGATTTTTGCCCCTTTATTTCTTCTGTTCCTAACATTTTAGATACAGTCTCACCAGAGTAACTAACAATGGCGATACTATTTAGATCATCGTATTCGTTTCCATTCCAAATATCTTCTAGAGGGTATCTTTCGGGTCTTGTTTCGTGATTTATAATTTTTATAATCTTCTTTTGTTTTTCTCTGTCTATTCCTAAGTTGTCTAAATTACTTTGTATTTTTTCTATTTTTATTAATTCTTTAAAATCTTTGTTTTCTATATATTTTTTATTAAAAAATAATTTATCTGCATTCTTAGAATAGAATAAAATTGTATCGTGATTTCTTATAAAATTATTGATTGATGTTTTATAACCGGATAACCAACCGATACGCCAAATTATCTCTCTTTGAAAATTTTCAACTCCAAAAATTTCGTCCATTAACACCTTACAATAATGCACTTCATTATAATCTAAACTAATATAAATACTCCCATCATCGCTTAAAAACTCCCTAGCCGCTTCAAGCCTGTTTTTCATAAACACTAGCCAAGAGCTGTGGTTAAAATTATCGTTGTAATTAAAGCTGTCATTACCCGTATTATAAGGGGGGTCAATGTAGATGCATTTCACTTGTTTAGCGAATTTCTTTTTTAAAGAATGAAGAGCGATCAAATTATTGCCTTTGATAAGGTAGTTTGTGTTTTTATCTTTTAAAGCGCTTTCTAAATCGCCTTCTCCATGCATTTCAAAACGGCACAACGCTTTTTTGCATAAAAGCGTGTCAATTTCTTTTTTATGCAGTATTTCATGGTAAAAAAGCTCGTTAGATTTGGTGCTGTTATCTTTAGCGTTACCCAGTAAAACATTGTCTTTAAAAGGGAAATGCAAAACGACGGATCCGCTAGACTTTAAAAAGCCCCCTTGTGAATATAAGCCTATTTTATTTTTAAATCGTGTGAAAGAGCGATCTAATTTTCTTATTTCTAAATATTTGTCTAAACATTCCAATAACGCTTCTTGATTGAATACAAGCGTGTTGGCGATCATTTTAAAAAAAGCGTTTTTGTAGTCGTTAGCGTTTTCATGCTCAAGCATGAAAGTTAAAAGCTTTTCATCAGCTGTTAGGATTAAAGTAACTAAGCGTTCTTTAGTGAAACGATTGATTAAAATATCTACTAGGGTTTTGAGTGGGGTTTTTAACATTCTTTGTCCTTAAAAGTTTGATGGAAAGCGGTTTGAAAATCGCCATTGACTACGCTATTATGGAGCGTGAAAAAAGGCAAGCCTTTTAAATGGAGTTTTTTGTTATGGCTTTTAAGCGTGGCGTTTTCTAGCATTTCTAAAAATTCTTTTTTCCAAGCGTTAGAAAGCTCTAAATGTTCGCCTTTAACTTCCATATAACAAGTGAAGCCTAAAAATTCATCGCTATGCGTTTGGGCAAAAAGGATAAAATCCGGCTCAAAACCTTGCGCGTAAAAAGGGCTATTTTCTATATTGCAAAAAACTTTTAATTCAGCGAAATGGTCGTTCCTCAAAACGCACCATTCTTTGAATTTCTTGTCTAAAATCTCTTTATTTTTATTGATAAAATCTAAAAAATCCCTTTCTAAACCGCTGTCTAGTTTTCTCATGTCCTTAAAAAGCAGCCATTCATAGGGGGGAATGTTTTTTTCCCATTCACTGACGCTAAGGCTTTTATTATGCGTTTCAAATTCTTTCAATTCTAACGCGCTCACATCGTATTTATCTTGCTCTTTTAAAAGCGTGTCTTTTAAGTTTCCAATGATATAAACAGCGAGTTGTAAAAGGATTTCGTTGTCGTCAAACTTTTGGTCTTTATGGAAGTTTGTTTTTAATTGAGAGATGTATTGCTCTATAAATCCCACTTTATTGTTAAAGGCATGTTTTTTAAAGGCTTTTTTAAGCGTTTTGAAATCCAGGTTTTTTAAATTAAGGGCTTTTAAAAAATAGTTTATAGGGATTTTATCCAAGGTGTGGGGTATATAGTAAGTTCTATCGCCTTTATTTTCTTCTTTAAAATCCACTTTCTTTTCACGCACAATAAAGCCAAATAAAGGGACATGCAAGCTTTTGAGTTTGGCTTCAACAGGGCCTGAATAGTCTTTATTGAAGAGGTTGTTATTTTTTTCTCTTTTGTTGCTCGCATAGTAGCATTTGAAACGCTTAGTGGGTGTTAAAGGGATAGTCTGTTTTTCATTTACAAATCCTAATCCTAAATCTTGTAACTCGTTGTTTAATTTAGCGATAAACTCGCTGTCATAAATAGCATGGTAGTCTAACCTCTCTAGCGCGCTTAAGGGGTTAAAAAGATCAAACTTGCGTTGGTAAAACTCTATTTGGTTTGGTTTTAAATCGTTATAGCTAAAGGGGTAGTATCTCGCTCCTCGCCCTATGAGCTGGGCGTCTTTGGTGGTGTCTTTTTGGCTCGCTTTATTTTTAAGCCTGACAATGTCAAACAAATTCAACACATCCCAGCCTTCATTGAGCTTATCCACGCTAAAAATCACTCTTTTAGGGTTTTGTCTGTCTTCTAGGGAGTTCAATAAAAGCATGCTCTTTTCTAATTCTTTTTCGTTATTGGTGTTAATCTGAACGCTTTTTTTGAATTTCGTTTGCAATAATGCGGCAAGGTTGGGGGTGTAATGTTGCTTGTCAAAAAAGTTTTTAGCGTCTTTAAAAAAAGCGTTGCGGCTGTGATTGAAAAAATTTTCTAAATCTAAAGGGCTTAAATTTTCTAAAAAGGTATTGAAGCGCTCTTGATTTTCTTTGCTATCTTCAATCCTCTCGCTTTTAAACAAAATGCAAGGTTTAAAGTTTCCAATATTGTGGTGTTGGGCTAATAATTCTTTATACAAACTTGAAACGCATGCCCCTAAAAAGCGCGTTTCTAATTCTTTATTTTCATAGGAAAGGGAGTAGATGTTTTTGCAAAATTTATCCTCGCTAAATTCTTTTAAGGTGTAAGTTGCCACCTTTAGGTTTTTATATTTTTCTTCAACGCTTTTTTCTTTAGGGATAGTGGCGCTAAATTCCAGCAATAAATTGTCTTTATTTTGTTCTAGCGCTAATTTCACCACGCTTTCCCAGTTGCGTTTTTCACTAGCCTCACTATCATTTAATTTCTTTTTAGTCTCTGTGTTTAAATGGTGCGCCTCATCCGCTAAAAAAACCAATTTCTGATCTTTTAAATCCTCTATGCTGATAGCGTTTTCTTTAGCTTTAGTGAATAATGAAAACAAGCCTTGAATGGTGCTGAAATAAATGTTGATAGCGTTGTTATGACTCTCGTTTAAATTATTGATGCTTTTAATTTCTGTGTTTTTGTCATTGATATTGATATTCTCGCTAAAAAGGTATTTTGATGAAACGCTGTCTGTAAAATTCAATTTCGTTTTTTCTAAAATGCTAACACTATTCACAAAAAAGATAAAGTTTTGATAGCCTTGCTTGTAGCATTCCAAAATCAAACCCGCCATCACTAAGGTTTTACCGCTACCGGTTGCCATTTCAAACATGAAATGCTTTTGAAAGGGGTTGGATTGCCGTTTTTCTAAATAATTATTTATCGCTTGTTTTTGATAATCTCTAAGCTCGTTTTTTAAATTGCTTGTGATGTGAGTGGGTAGCTCTATTTCTCCATTACTAGGCGCGTTATTGGGCGCGCGATCTTTTATTGCTGATTGGGGGGGGGGGGGTAACTTTGAATGGATGAATCTTGCATGAAATCCCTTAATGAAAAAGTGAGAAAATTATAGCGTAAAGTTTTGAGATTGACTTTAGAGGCGCTAACGAACAATTGAATTAAAATCAAATAAAGTTTTAGTTTTAATATTTAATGGAATAAAGCCCTTAAAATCAAAAGCGCTTCTTTTTCTTTGCTATAATCAGTCTAAAAAAACCAACTTTTTTAAAACAAAGGAATGATGATGCAAGAGATTTTTTTATGTTCTATTTCCAATGTGCGCAGTGGGGATTGCAAGGAAGATTGCGCTTATTGCACGCAAAGCTCACACCACCAAGGAGCGATTAAACGCTATAAATTTAAAGATGAAAAAGTGGTTTTACAAGAGGCTAGAGCGTTAAGGGAATTAGGGGCTTTAGGGTTTTGTCTGGTTACTTCAGGGCGCGAATTAGACGATGAAAAATGCGAATATATCGCCAAATTAGCTAAAGCCATCAATCAAGAAGAATTGGGCTTGCATTTAATCGCATGCTGCGGGCGCGCGGATTTGGAGCAATTAGAGTTTTTAAGAGATGCGGGCATTCATAGTTATAACCACAATTTGGAGACTTCGCAAAATTTCTTCCCTAAGATTTGTTCCACGCACACATGGGAAGAAAGGTTCATCACATGCGAAAACGCTTTAAGGGCGGGATTAGGCTTGTGCAGTGGGGGGATTTTTGGGCTTAATGAGAGCTGGGAAGATCGGATTGAAATGCTCAGGGCGCTAGCTTCGCTCTCCCCGCACACCACGCCCATTAATTTTTTCATTAAAAACCCGGTATTACCCATTGATGCAGAAACTTTAAGCGCGGATGAAGCCCTAGAATGCGTGCTTTTGGCTAAAGAGTTTTTGCCTAACGCTAGGCTTATGGTGGCTGGGGGGCGTGAAGTGGTGTTTAAAGATAACGACAAACAGGAAGCCAAGCTTTTTGAATACGGCATCAATGCGGTGGTGTTGGGGGATTATTTAACCACCAAAGGCAAAGCCCCTAAAAAAGATATAGAAAAACTGCTCTCTTATGGCTTGACAATGGCGACAAGCTGTCATTAATGAGAGAACTTTTTAAAAGCGTTAGAGGGTTTTTGCGCCTTCTTAGAATGATTTTCCCCAAGCGTCTGAAAAACGCCTTTTTGGGCTTGAGCGAATTGTTTTACTACGCTTCCAGCTTGAGTTTTTATACGATTTTGTCTTTATCGCCTATTTTGTTGTTTGTGTTTAGTCTTTTTGTGTCTCATTATTTGCAAGCGCACAGCGGTGAAATGGAAGCCTTGATTTTCCCCAACGCTCCTAAACTCATTGGTGCGATTAAGGATTTTTTAGAAAATTTTAAAAAAACAGACATGACTTTAGGCACGCTTGAAGAGGTGTCCATTGTGGTGGCGTTGGTGCTTTTTTGTGAAAACTACCGCTCCATCGCATCAAAAATTTTTCAAGCAAAGCCCAGAGATTATGCGCATTTTAAGGGTAAAGAAATCTTTTTATTTTGGGGTTTTGGCACGACTTTAGTGTTTTTATTCGCTCTGCCTTTGGTGGTGTTTTTTGATATTAAGATCCAAGTGTTTTTTGAAGATAAAGATTCAAGCCTGTTGCATGTTTTAAGATGGATAGGCACTTACGCGTTTTTTTTGATCCTTTTTACCATTCCCACGAATAAGGTGTTTAAACATTATTTTTGGGTGTTTTTATGGGTGTTTTTTACGAGCGTTTCTTGGCATGTGTTAAAATGGGCTTTCACTTATTATGTGTTGTATAATCGCACTTACCATGAGCTTTATGGGAGCGTTTCTATTTTGTGGTTTTTGATGAGCTGGGTGTATGTGAGCTGGCTTGTGATTTTAATTGGCATGTATGGGTGCAAGGTGTGTGATGCATTCGATCCTAAAGAAGTGTTTAAGAAATTTTTAGGCTTTTTTAAGAAAGAAACTTGATGAAAAAGTTTTCTTTTAGATCGGTTCTAAAAATCTAAACGCAAACCCCACAACACCCCAACTAACAATTTAAACACAAAAGAAATAAAAAAGCAACACTCACGGAATAAAGAATAAAGAATAAAGAATAAAGAATAAAAATCTAAAACGCTAGAAGCGTTTTTTACAATCAAACCAAAGGGCTTGGTTATAAAGCGATAATTTTTTAAAAAATAAAACTTTCTAAAAACATTTCTTATCGCTTTTTAGAATTGAAGTGCAGTTTAGGGATTTTAAAAAACTTCATAAACTTCCTTTTAAAAGAAGCTTAGATAAGAGTTCTATAAATAATTACATTCTCTAAAGATTAAAACTTTTTTCTTAAATCCATGTTTAATTGATGCGGACTCTTTTCTTGCCAAAGATATAAATCTTAAACTTTCTAAAAAATTGGATTTTAGATCTTATGTTATGATTTTAAGTTTTATTTTGCCATCAAACTCGCTTTCTTAAAACCCTAAAAACTTTGAATAAAACCATAAAACATTAAACCACCAAACAAACAAAACAATGAGTCAATAATGAAATTAAATAAAAAAGCAAGACTAAAAAAACATTTCCCTATCCCTGCACCGACCTACTTTCCCACCCTTGCAAAGGGTAACATGTGAGATTTTTAAACTAAGACAACTCTTTCACCTTTGGCTTTTAAGGCTTCTTGCACCTTTTCATACCACCCCATAATGATTTGCGAGGTTTCTGTCCCCGGACTTACGCACTTATTTAAAGTGCCTCTACCCTGTGGGATCGTCTGCCCCTCTTTTGCCCAATCTAAAATCTTAACGGGTCGCCTGTAATGTATCCAATCCACTAAAGGGTCTTCTTCTTCGCTAACACATAATGCCCGATCTTTGTGAATGTTATACGCCCCGCCGATGACTTGTGCGAGCGCTACAAGTTGTTGTCCATGCTTGATGGCTACAATGTCATTCACCCGCATCACTTCTAAAAAATCTCTAATTTGTCCTTTGCTCTCTTCCCAATCCGCTAAACCAATGAAGTGGTATTCTTCTAAAATTTGGCACACATCATGCACATCCCATCTTACTTGCAGATGTTGCTGATGGATTTGCATGTGCCAAAATTCTTGAAAAGGAATGCTTGAAACATCTACGACCATAAAAACCTCCTAATTGTTGGTATTCTCTACCCATTTTCTTAATTGCCCATACCTCTCATCTCCAGAAACTGAGAAACTTTAGCGTAAAAAACTAAATAACCCCTAAACAAACAAAACAATGAGTCAATAATGAAATAAGATAAAAAGCAAGACTAAAAAACATTTCCCTATCCCTGCACCGACCTACATTCCCACTCTTGAAAAGAGCAGTATTATCAGCGATGAAGAGCTTGACTTCCAGGTTCGGAATGGTTAACTGGGTAGTTCCTCTTCTCTAAAGGCACAAGGAAAAGGGAGCTAAAGATAAAAACGCATTTACCCTTAACTCCCCTTTCTCTTTATAGGGAGCTGTTTTTCAACAAAGAAGATCGTTAATAGCCTTTAGCTTTAAACCAGAGAATATCTCATTTTAATTAAAGTTTATCCTATAAAAGTTTTTATAAAACTCCAACTCTCTTACACTCAGTAAGGCAGTGGTAACTTATCCATGCTCTATTGCCGTTATCTTATCAAAAAGCAAAAAACAAGCCAAACGCTCTATTAGTAGTAGTCAGCTAAATGCATTACTGCACTTACACATCTACCCTATCAAGCACATAGTCTTTGTGCGAGCTTCAGGGAAAGTTCATCTTGGAGTTGGCTTCCTGCTTAGATGCTTTCAGCAGTTATCACATCCGTGTGTAGCTACCCAGCGATGCTCTTGGCAGAACAACTGGTGCACCAGTGACACATCCATCCCGGTCCTCTCGTACTAGGGACAGCTCTCCTCAACTTTCCTACGCCCACGGCAGATAGGGACCGAACTGTCTCACGACGTTCTGAACCCAGCTCGCGTACCGCTTTAAATGGCGAACAGCCATACCCTTGGGACCTGCTCCAGCCCCAGGATGCGATGAGCCGACATCGAGGTGCCAAACCTCCCCGTCGATGTGAGCTCTTGGGGGAGATCAGCCTGTTATCCCCGGGGTACCTTTTATCCTTTGAGCGATGGCCCTTCCACACAGAACCACCGGATCACTATGACCGACTTTCGTCTCTGCTTGACTTGTATGTCTTACAGTCAGGCTGGCTTGTGCCATTACACTCAACTTGCGATTTCCAACCGCAATGAGCCAACCTTTGCAAGCCTCCGTTACTTTTTAGGAGGCGACCGCCCCAGTCAAACTACCCACCAAGCATTGTCCTGCCTGTGGATAACACAGGCCAGTTAGCTAACAGAAACATCAAGGGTGGTATCTCAAGGATGGCTCCATAAGAGCCAAAGCCCTTACTTCAAAGCCTCCCACCTATCCTGCGCATGATATTCCCGTTAGCAGTGCTAAGTTGTAGTAAAGGTCCACGGGGTCTTTCCGTCTTGCCGCGGGTAGGAGGAATTTTCACCTCCACTACAATTTCACTGAATCTCTGGTTGAGACAGCTCCCATCTCGTTACGCCATTCATGCAGGTCGGTATTTAACCGACAAGGAATTTCGCTACCTTAGGACCGTTATAGTTACGGCCGCCGTTTACTCGGGCTTCAATTCAACGCTTCATCTTGCGACTGACGCATCCTCTTAACCTTCGAGCACCGGGCAGGCGTCACACCTTATACTTCCTCTTACGAGTTGGCAAAGTGCTGTGTTTTTGGTAAACAGTCGGGAGGGACTCTTTGCTGAGACCACATCGCTGTGGCACACCTTATCGCGAACTTACGGTGCTAGTTTGCAGAGTTCCTTAACCAGAGTTCTTTCACGCGCCTTAGAATACTCATCTCATCTACCTGTGTCGGTTTGCGGTACGGACGACTATGGATATGCTTAGAGGCTTTTCTTGGCACGACGGTATCAGCGATTCTCCCTTTGTCCTAAAAGGACTCAAAGAGCCTGTTTGGGTTTCAAATACAGAGGTGGATTTGCCTTCCCTCCAATCTACGCCCTTAGACTAGCGCTTCCATCAGCTAGCTCGCTTAACCCTATGCGTCCCCCCATCACGCTCCATGAGTCGGTATTGGAATATTAACCAATTTGCCATCACCTACCCCTTTCGGACTCGGCTTAGGACCCGACTAACCCTACGATGACGACCATCGCGTAGGAAACCTTAGATTTACGGCGGATACAATTCTCATATATCTTATCGTTACTCATTCCTGCATGCTCACTTCATACCGCTCCAGCACTCCTTACCGGTATACCTTCAACGCTGGTATGAACGCTCTTCTACCACTGTGTTTAACACAATCTACAAATTCGGTGTCTATCTTAGCCCCGTTATATTTTCAGCGCATGACCACTAGACCAGTGAGCTGTTACGCTTTCTTTAAAGGATGGCTGCTTCTAAGCCAACCTCCTGGTTGTTTGAGTAGCCACACATCTTTTTCCACTCAGAATAGAACTTAGGGACCTTATTTGGTAGTCTGGGTTGTTCCCCTTTTGACGATTGATTTTATCACCCACCGCCTGACTCCCAAGATACGATAAAAGGTATTCGAAGTTTGATAGGGTTTGGTACCGCGGCGAGCAGCCCTAGCCCAATCAGGGCTCTACCCCCTTTTATTATCACTTGAGGCTATACCTAAATATATTTCGAAGAGAACCAGCTATCACTAAGTTTGTTTGGCCTTTCACCCCTATCCACAGCTCATCCCAACCCGTTTCAATGGGTACGAGTTCAGTCCTCCACGCGCTATTACACGCGTTTCAACTTGGCCATGGATAGATCACTTAGCTTCGGGTCTGCAGCATCTGACTTGTTCGCCCTATTAAGACTCGCTTTCGCTACGGCTTCGCATTCGCTTAACCTTGCCAGATACCACAACTCGCAGGATCATTATGCAAAAGGCAGTCCATCACCCTGATAAATCATAGGGCTCTGAATGATTGTAAGCAGATGGTTTCAGGTTCTATTTCACTCCGCTCACTGCGGTTCTTTTCACCTTTCCCTCACGGTACTTGTTCGCTATCGCTCAAAGAGTAGTATTTAGGGTTGGAGAGTGGTCTCCCCAGCTTCAACCTGGATTTCTCGTGTCCTGGCCTACTCTGGATCCTGCTACCTAAGAACGCCTTGTCGCATACAAGGCTATCACTTTCTATGGCTTACCTTTCCAGGTAACTCTGCTAAAGCGTTCTCTTGGATGTTGCAGTCCTCAACCCCGAATGCAAGCACTCGGTTTGCCCTTTTCCCCGTTCGCTCGCCACTACTTAGGGAATCTCGTTGATTTCTTTTCCTCTAGTTACTGAGATGTTTCACTTCACTAGGTTCGCTCTCTGTTAGAGTAACTAATATCTCTATTAGTTGGGTTGCCCCATTCGGACATCTACGCATCAAAGCTCCTTGACAGCTCCGCATAGCTTATCGCAGTCTAGTACGTCCTTCATCGCCTCTCTTTGGCAAGGCATCCGCCATCTGCTCTTAAAAGCTTGTTTTAAATTTTAAAATATCCTTTAAAACCCGCCCTTTTATAATGAATAACGACAATTGCACGAATATTCTTCAGCGCTACCACTGCCTTAATGAATATAAGACAGAGTTATTGTAGTTTTACTTTACTTTTACATAGGCTATTAACAATATTAAATCAAATAACTTCGTTTTTCTTTAAAAACTTGCTATAATCACTCTTAAATGTTAAACCCTTTAAGAAGACTAAAAATGCTTGATCCCTAATCTTTTTATAACGCTCAAGTTTTACTAGCTGGTGGGCTTTTATATTTTTTTATATTTAAAGCTTTTAGCTTTTAGAACTTGCTTGAGTGGTTTCAAATTAAAGAACTTTTTAAAGCTTGTCTTTAAAAACGAAATGTAATTATAGACATGCAATGCTTAAAGTTTGCTTAAAGTTTTTGGGATTTGAAAGAAAATTTAGAGTTTGAAAGAAATGAATGAAAGTTATTGGAAATGATAGGAATGGGGGTAGTAAAATAAAGCTTTAAATAAATAAAGCCTTAAATAAGTTAAGATAAAACGCATCATTAAATAAAACATTTCATAAAATAAAACGCATCATTAAAAAATAAATACGCACCATTAACCATTGATTGAATACCGCTAGATACAATACCCCAAGTCATTTTTTTTTCAAAAAAGGGGTAGAAATGGCATTCTATCATTCAATCATTCTATCATTCTATCATTCTATCATTCTATCATTCAATCATTCTATCATTCTATCATTCTATCATTCTATCATTCAATCAAGCAATCATTCAATCAAGCAATCAAGCAATCATTCAATCAAGCAATCAAGCAATCAAGCAATCAAGCAACGCTATCATGTTTTTATAACTATTTTTATCACTTTTACAAAAGATCGCTTAAAAATCCCTTACTTTTTATTATTCCCTCTTGCATTAACCCTTTTATTCCCTCTCTCATTAATCCGTGCCACAACATTTTTAAACCATTTGATTCCATAAGCCCCATTTTTAAACCAGTGGGGCTTACAGAGTTAAATTTAATACAAGGAGAAGATGATGGCTCAGTTAGAAGATTTAAAAGCACATGAAAAATACAATTTGTTGTTGTGCATGGTTTCAGGCGCCTATAAGGGAACTATTCCAGGGAATGAGGATTTTAAAGAGTTGTGCGATGAATGCACTTTGAGTTATTTCCGCTCACGACGAGACAAAGCGGCTCAGCACAAGCATTTTGAGCTCATGCGTAAAGCGGATTACATCATTGGTATTGTGAATGAGGATTCAACGACTAGAGGGGCTGAAGTCCAACGGAGCGTTTTTGCCCTAAAGATTGACCATGACACTATTGGGACTGATGAAGAGGGAGCGTTAAAGGTTGAGGGCGTTTGCGCTCAAAAAGGGAGCCAAGAATACGAAGAATTAGTCAATAAAAACACTTGGCACTTCACGCACAGCACAAGACTTGGACAACCAAAATTGATTGAGCGAAAAATGAAGGGTTATGGGTTTTAACCCATAAACTTATGAAAGGATTTTAATGGAATTGTTAACTTTAGACGGAGTGGTTGAAAAAGGCGTGTTTGAAATCCCTAGCTATCAAAGGGGGTATGCATGGCAGGAAAGGCAATTGAAGGATTTTTGGAACGATTTAGAGCATGTCTCTAAGCTGGGAAATAAATTCCATTACATGCACAGCTTAACCTTAAGAGGGCTTGAAAATGAGCTTGAAGATAGCGCTTTTGAAATCATAGACGGCCAGCAGCGATTGGCTACGAGCTTGATTTTATTAGACCTTTTAGCCAAGATTACCCAACATAAAGACCCAAAGTATTCTTTAATCAACCTTGAACCCGTTCTGTCCTATAAGTATTATGGTTTGAGTGAAGCTTTTGGGGCGATCATGGGAGAAGAAAAAGATTTAGAAAGGTTTCAAACTTCTTTTTACGCTAAAAATTTGATTGACGCTTATGCATTTTTTAAAGAAAAAATCAGCGATACGCCTATGGAAACGCTTGAAAAAATGTTTGATGCCCTTATAAAGAAAATGCTTTTTAGCGTGGTAGAACTGAATGATAACCGAATCGATCCGTTCAGCTCTTTTGAAACGATCAACAATCGTGGTAAGGATCTATCCACTCTGGAATTGTTTAAAAACCGCTTGCATTTTGTAGCACACAAGATTTGTAACGGACAAAAATTAGAAACGCTTCAAAAAGAGATCAATAAAACCTACACGATCATTTATGACGATTTGAGGCAATTTGAAGATGATGATTTAGAGAGGTTTTTAAAGCATTTTGTAGCGTATTATTATGGCGAGAAAGGGGATTTTAAAAAGAGGTTATTGGAAATGGAGTTTAACGCTCATAAAAGATATACCCATAACACACCCTTTAGCGATGAATATGACAAAATAGACGAGTTGTTATTCTATCTTTCTTATTCTTCTAAAGTGTGGAATTTCTTGCACACGCTTGATGAAAAGGCTATCACTCTTATTTTTAATGACAATAAAAAGCTTGAGATAGAAATCACTCCTAAAATGTGCGGCTTGTTAGACAAGATGCGGCGTTTAAACGCTTTGAGCGACAACGCTTTTCTGCCCCTATTGCTCTCTCTTTTAACCATACAGCTTGCTGTAAGAAGTGGCAGTGAACGGCATTACACCGCCCAAGAATTGGAGAGCTTATTAGAATATTTAGAGCGTTTCGGGTTTTTAATCTATGGGGTTGCTGGCAAGAATACGGCCAAAAACGAATGGATTGAATTGGCTTTTGAAGCGTTCAGAGCGTATAGATATGGGGAAGAAAATATCGCCATTGAAAAACTTCCAACGCTAGAAAAGAGTTTTTTCAACAGACAAGGAAATAGCGCTTTAGAATTGCTTGAAGAGAGTATCCATTCTAAAAAGAATTCTGAAAAATGGTATAAGTGGGGCAAGGCTCTGAATTACTTGCTGTATGAATACGAGTTGCACCATAACCCTGAAACGACTCTGAATTTTGATGGCAGTATAGAAAGCATTGAGCATATCTTGCCCCAAAATCCCGATCAAGGCTATAGCGCTAAAGAAAAAAATTGGGCCAAAAACCCTAATATCGTGCATGCTTTAGGGAGCTTGCTTTTAATCCCTAAAAACGCTAACAGCTCTTTAAGCAACAAGCCTTTTGAGGAAAAAAGAAAGGCATACCTTAAAGGCTCTTATAGCGAAAAAGAAGTGGCCAAAAACGCTTCTTTCGGGATTACAGAGATTCAACAAAGGAGCGAAAAATTATTAGACTTTTTAATCGCGCATTATCGTATCGCTGAATTGGTGGGTGAAAGTGTGATTAAAGCTTTTAAAAACGCTCTTTTAAAAGAGATCAAATGAAGCGATCACTCAAAAATAAGGGGGGCGTTTTGAAACGCCCACCCCACAACAAGGAGGAACAAGCCATGCCAAAAAGATAAAAAACATTAAAAAACATTGAACGGACAATTATAGCGGAATTTAAAACAAATTTTTACCAAGGAGTATTTTATGGGTTTTCAAAACGAAAATCAGTTAAAAGTAGGCGCGTTGGTCAAAGCCACAATCAACGGCAAAGTGGTGGAGGCTAAAGTCATTAGTATTGGGTTTAATCGTGTAACCTTAAGGAGCGAAAAAGGCAACGAAGCCACTTATGTTTTCAATAGCGATAAGTTCTTAAAGTGGTTCAATAAAGTTCCATTGAATGAAGTTGCGAACAATTACGCTGAAAAAAGCGGAGAGGATTTGTTGAAAGGCGTTAAAATCGTTACGAGCGGTGCGAGTGTTAAGGATAGGACTACCACTCCTAAAGAAAAAGAGGATAGGTTTAAACTCGCTTTTGGATTTAAGACTACTGATGATAAGACTAGCTTTGAGATTATTGCGGAGGATTATACTTTAAGTGAGAGAAAAAGGAGGCTTGGGGCGTTATTATCTCCTATGTTTTTTGAGGGGAGCGGTAATCAAGCGTCCGCTATCATTATTACTGCTCTCCATTATGCGAAAAGATTAAACCGACATAGCGATGCGGAGTGGCGTGCTATGATTGATAACCGAGATGAGGAAAAATGCGAACTTACGACACTTGACAACTTGGATAGAGTAGGGACAACTTTATTCTGTGGCATGATTAAAGAGTATGCGGAGGGTAATAAGGAGTTTGAAAAAGAACTTAACGATTTTTCACCTGATGGTTTTTGGGCTACGACTTTACCTAAAAACAAAAATGAGGCGTTGTTTATCGCGCAACTTTTATGCGATGGCGGTATCAATAAATATGGATTAAGCTGTGCGGGTCTTACTGAAAATTTGCTAAAAGACATTTTCAATAATATTGGACTAGCAACTGCTAAAGAGGTTGATGAGCACCTCGCTAATTTAGATAAAGAGGAGGCGGAGTTAAAAGAATAACCCCCCCCCTTGTGGGGTCTCCTTTTTTACTCTTTTATTCTCTTATTTTTCTCATTTTCCCCCTAATTTATCCATTTAACTTGGAAGGGCTTTAATCTTAAAACCCTATCTTTGCGCGTTATTTCGCATTCAAAAGGCGTTTTTCTTTAAATTCCTGGTATTCTTTGAGAGCGTAATTCACAAAGGGCTTGATCGCAATCCCGCCCCTAGAGACAAAATCCCCATACACTTCCAAATACTTTGGCTCTAGCAATTGGACTAAATCTAGTAATATCGTATTGACACAGCTCTCATGAAAACTCCCATGGTTTCTGTAACTGAATAAATAGAGTTTTAAGGACTTGCTTTCTACCATTTTATCTTTAGGGATATAGCGGATGTAAATAGTGCCAAAATCCGGCTGGGAAGTGATGGGGCAAAGGCTTGTAAATTCCTTACACTCTAGCGTGATTAAGGGGTCTAAATTGGGGTTTGGGTTAGGGAAAGCTTCTAATAACTGGCTGTTGTATTCAAAAATATAGGGCGTTTTAGCGCCTAGGGATTTTAATTCAGGGGTCATTAATCTTCCTTGATTTAAGTTATAATAAGGCTATTTTAACCCATTTTTTAGGAAACTCATGGACAAACGCATAGAAACGATTACGGCTTTATTAGATGAAAAAAAGGCTTTTGATATTACGCATATTGATTTATCCAAAACCCCCTACTTGGTAGAAGATGTCATTATCGCCACTACGCTAGCGAACAAGCATGCCCTTTCTTTATTGGACGCGCTTAAAAACACTCTTAAGCCTTTAGGCGAAGTCTTTTACCAAATAGATGAGTCTAATGAAGAGTGGATCATTTTGGATTTAGGGGATTTGATGATCCATCTTTTCACCGAAGAATGCCGTAAAAAATTTGACTTAGAAGGGTTTTTGAATACCTACAAGAGGGAGAGCGTTCATCAAAACGCCTAAGAAACTCATCGCGCTTCTAGGGCCTAGCGGGAGCGGGAAAAGCGCTCTTTCCATTGAATTAGCCCAAGAATTGGACGCTGAAATCTTTTCTTTGGATTCTTTGAGTATTTATAAAGACATCAATATCGCTTCGGCTAAACCGAGCCTGAAAGAACGAAAAAATATCAAGCATTACGCCCTAGATTACCTTAACATTGATGAAAAAAATAACGCCCCCCTTTTTAAAACCCTTTTAGAGGACGCTATGAGAGTGTCTTCTAAAGAAATTTTACTCATTGTGGGAGGGAGCAGTTTTTATTTAAAATCCATTTTAGAAGGTTTGAGCAGCATGCCAAAAATTAGCGGTGAAGAGGCTGTAAAAATAGAGCGAGAAATCAGCTCTTTGGCTAACCCTTACGCGTTTTTAAAATCCATTGACCCCACAAGCACTTTTAAAATCCATCCAAACGACACTTACCGCATCCATAAGGCTTTAGAAATCTTTTATTCCACCCACACGCCCCCAAGCGAGTATTTTAAAACTAACCCTAAAAAACCCTTTGAGCATGCTATCTCATTATTCGCTCTTTCTATTGAAAAAAGCGCGCTTGCAAACAACATCAAACAGCGCACCAAAAACATGCTTGATTGTGGTCTTATTGAAGAAATCAAAGCCCTTTATGCTCAATACCCTAAAGATTCACAGCCTTTTAAAGCCATAGGCGTTAAAGAGAGCATTCTTTTTTTAGAAAAACAACTCACTTTAAAGGAGCTAGAAGAAACGATTACCTCTAACACCATCCAATTAGCCAAGCGCCAAAACACTTTCAATAAAACCCAATTCAACAACCTTTACACAGGGAGCGTTGGAGAAGTTAGGCATGCGATTTTAAAACACTCAAAAAGCGATACAAGGGAGCGATAAATGGATACGCAAAATTTACCCGATCAAGTTATCCCTATTTTTATGAGTTTTGATAAGAATTACGCACTAGGGGCAGGAGTTTGCCTTTATTCGTTACTCTCCCATGCGAGCAGGCACACAAGCGCGATAGACTTTAGCCCCTTAAATCAAAGCAACCAACTTTTAGGCGCTAACATCGTGTATAAAATCCATTGTTTGGTTAAAGGGGTAACTTTAGAGCAGCAAAACAAGCTTTTAAAAACCCTTGAGCCTTTTAAAACATTCGCTTCATTAGAGTTTATAGACATCAATTCGCTCGATCATTCCATAGAAAGCTATCTCAATGAGTCTTGCTCCAAGCGTTATGGCGGGCTTCTTGTTTTGTGCCGGCTCTTGCTCGCTTCGCTCTTCCCTAATTATTCTAAAATCATTTCCATAGATGTGGATACGGTGTTTTTGGGCGATGTTGCAAGCGCTTATTTTGCGCTGGATAACGATCCCACTAAGTTGCTTGGCATGGTGAGAGACACTTTTTCCCACCTTTCTTTTGAAGCCTTTTGTGATTTTTGCGAGCGCGCTTGTAAGAATTTTAAAATGGATTTTTCACGCTTTAGCCCAAACGAATTGAAACGCATCCATCAAGGTTTTAACATGGGCTTTTTGGTGGCGAATTTGGATTTGTGGCGCGAAAATGGGTTTGAAAAAATCGCTTTAGAGTTTTTGAAAAATAGGGGAAAGGATCTTTTCTACCCTGAGCAGTGTTTAATCAATATGGTGTTTTTAGAGCGTATTTTAGAATTGCCTATTTATTATAATTGCTATTCTGACTTTTTCAAAGAGCACTACCCTAAAAACATCATCATGCTCCATTTCATCCAATACAAGCCGTGGCGTTCTGTGAGTTCTTTGAACGGGCGTTTGATTTGCTATGAAGCTGAAGCGAGTTTTTGGCTCGCCAACCTTTTTTGCACCCCTTTTAAAAACGATTTTTTTAAAGAACGCCTTGAAATGGCTAAAGACCAACAAATGCAATCTTTTAAAACCCACATCCGATCAAAAACGATTAGGGATTATTTTTGTTTTAGGATAAAAAATATTTTGAAAAAAGTTTTCAAACTCTCTTAAAGGGCATTCATGGAAAAATTATTGAAATTTTTAAAATTCTTTGCCAATAGCGTAACTCTAGATGAAAAATTTTTAATATTCCTTCTTTGTAACGCCCTTTCTAACGCTTACAAAAATAGCGATTTGTTTTCTTTCTCCAAAGGCTTTTTAGGCACTTTTTTAATCGGGTTTGTGGTGTATTATGGTTGCACGCTAATCCCTAAAAAGCACTTGAAATATTCATTAGAATGGCTGTTTATAGGAAGCGGTATTATTCTTAGCGTGGCTGAAATTTTTACGCTCTTTATGTTTAAAATGCCTTTTTCCAAAGGCTTGATTGACACGCTTTTAGCCACAAACAGCTCTGAAACGATGGCGTTTATAAAAAGCTATAACAATTATTTGTTTTACTACGCTTTGATTTTGATCGCTTTGTTGATCTCCATTAAAATCATTCGCTTTAGAGTGCTTGTGCCTGGTGTGATAGCGGGCGTTTTAGGGCTTTCTATCCTTACAATAGGGAGCGTTCGTAACATTAAACACCTTACAAAAAACGATGCGATTTTAAAAAGATCATTGTTTTCTCTCTCTTTAACTAGGGGGTTTTATTCCGCTTATTTGAGCTTGTTTGATCGCCAACAAGCCATAAAATTTTATAGCTTTTTAAATAACCTTTATTTACCAAGCGATTATCTTTCTAGCACGGGCGATGTTAAAAATGTCATCTTAGTCATCGGCGAAAGTGCGAGCAGAAATTTCATGCAACTCTATGGCTACAACGCCCCCAATAACCCCTTATTGAGCCCACTCGCCAACGAGAGAGAGAGAGAGAGAGAGAGAGAGTAACAACCTGTTCGTGTTTTCTGACACGATAAGCAAAGAAGCCCACACCTCTGAAGTCTTTGAAAGCCTGCTCAATTACAGCAACGCTGAAACGAATAAGCCTTGGTATCATTATCACAACATGATAGATATTTTTAAGCGATCCCGTTATGAAACTTTTTGGCTAGAAAAACAAATCGTCGATCAATGGGGGATCACACAAAACCTGGTCTCTAATCGCTCTCAAAACCGCTACTACATTTTAGGAGACTATGGCGCATACGATGAAGAGCTGGCGAAATTTTATTCTAAAAATGTCCAGCCAAAATTAAAGAACAAGAATTTTATCGTGTTCCATTTGTTAGGATCGCATAGTTGGTATGCCGATCGTTTCCCTAAAAGCTTTGCCAAGTTCAAACCAAGTGATCTGGATTTTTCTCATTTGCACGCAATCAGCGATAGAGACAAGCAAATCGTTACTGATTATGTCAATTCGCTTTATTATAACGACGCTGTTTTGAATGGAATTTTTAACCTCTTTAAAGACAAAGACGCTATTGTGTTTTACTTGAGCGACCATGCGCAAGACATGTTTGAAAGCGGCCCTACTTATGGGCACAGGTGCTCTAAAGCGGGATTAGAAATCCCTTTTATGATTTATGTGAGCGATATTTTTAAAGAAAAACACCCCGAGAAAGTAAAGTTGATTAAAAACGCTTTAAACAAACCTTTCATGAGCGATGATTTAATCCATTCTCTTTTGCCTTTGGTGGGCATTCACACTAAAGATGAAATAGAGAGTAAAAATCTTTTTAGCCCTAAATTTGACACTCAAAGAAAAAGGGCTGTTTGTTATGGCAGCATGGATTATGATAGGACTAAATAATAATAAGGCTCTGTTCTCATCAATAGGGATAAGCTTGATTCCACATAAAGCTTTTCAACCCTATCTCAAAATCTTCACTTCTTCTTCTAAATGAATGCCGTATTCTTGTAACACTCTGGTTTTGGCGAGTTCTATCAAATCCAGGGCTTCTTCAAATTCTGCACCCCCCAAATTCACTAAAAAATTCGCATGCTCTTTAGCAAATCCCACTCTTTTCAAACAATAACCCCTTAAGCCCACGCCCTCTAAAAGCCTGCCCGCATGATCGTTAGGCGGGTTTTTGAAACAGCTCCCAAAATTAGGCAATTTGGGATGGCTTTTGCGCATGCTTTTACACGCTTTTAAAACTTCTTGTCTAAAACCATGCGTTTTTTTAAACATCGCCCTTAAAACAACGCCATTGAATTTGCTGCTGCGATAGCCCAGCCCCAAAGTCTCTTTTTCTAGCCATTCGCCATTAATGCAAGCGCTTTCTAAAACATTTTTGATTTCAAATTCTTTCATGCCGGCATTCATTTTAACTAACGCCCCTAAAGTGCCAGGCAATTGCCCTAAAAACTCCAAACCCCCTAAATCATTCGCCCTAAAATAATTAAAAATTTTAGACGCATTGGCCGCTCCCCCTACCTCCACCCACTCACCTTGATCGCAAATATAATCATAGTTTTTTCCTAATAAAGCGAGATTTTTCACGCCAGGAGCGATTAAAAGGTTGTTCGCTAAGCCTATGATCTGGTGTTCTTGAGAGATTTCATTATCGTTTTCTAAAACGCTCACTTTTAAAGGCGTGCCGATTTTCACGCTGCTGTAACGAGAAAAATCAATGGTGGTTTCTAGCATTTTCTAGCCTATGATTTTAGGAATGAGCTTGATTAAGGTTTTGGTGTAATCTAAAAGCATGTTCGTCATCCACGGCATGGTTAAAATCAGCACCCCAATCACGGCTAAAATCTTAGGCACAAAAGACAAAGTCATTTCATTGATTTGAGTGGTCGCTTGAAAAATACTGACTAATAGCCCCACCACCAAGCCCGCTAGTAATACCGGTAAAGAAATCATCAAAGTGATTTTATAAGTCTCAATGGCGAGTTTCATGAGTTGTGATTCCATAACATTCCTTTTATCTTAAGATTTCTTCTAATTGCTGAAAGCTTTGTTCAAAAGGCTGCAAAGCGTTTTCATCTTGCGCTAAAAACTGCTCCATTAAAGCCTTTTTCTTAATCGCTTCATCAAGCTCTTTATCGTTCCCCATTTGATAAGAGCCGATGCGAATGAGCATTTCATTTTCTTTCAATAACGCATACAAACGGCGGAATTTTCTCGCATGCAAGTTTTGAGACTCGCTGATGATGTCTTTAGCCACCCTTGATGCGGAGTTTAAAATATTGATGGGAGGGTAGATCCCATAATCGGTCAATTCCCTGCTTAAGACAATATGCCCGTCTAAAATACTCCTGGCCTGATCGGCTATGGGATCGCTCAAATCATCGCCCTCTACTAGCACGCTAAAAAAAGCCGTAATGCTCCCCTTATTTTCTTCCTTGCCCGCCCTCTCCATTAATTGAGGCAATAAAGAAAGCGCGGATGGGGGGTAGCCTTTGGAAGTGGGCGGTTCGCCTAAGGCTAAACCGATTTCTCTTTGAGCCATAGCGAAACGAGTCACTGAATCCATGATAAACAACACGTCTAGCCCTTGGTTTTTAAAATACTCCGCCACGCTCATCGCGCAAAAAGCCCCGTATTTGCGCATCAAAGGGCTATCATCGCTCGTAGCGACCACCAACACGCAAGAGCTTAAATCCCCTTTTAAGTTTTTCTCTATAAATTCAGGGATTTCTCTGCCCCTTTCCCCAATCAAAGCGATCACTTTAATGGGCGCTAAGCAACCCCTAGTGATCATGCCCATTAGCGTGGATTTACCCACCCCAGAGCCGGCAAAAATGCCCAGTTTTTGCCCCTTACCGCAAGTCAAAAGCCCATCAATGCTCTTCACCCCCACGCTAAAAACCTCATCAATCAAGCCTCTTTTTAAAGGGGCTATAGGCGTTGTAATAACAGGCGCTAATCGCTCATAATCCAATGCCCCCTTATTGTCAATGACTTGCCCTAAAGGGTTAAGCACCCTCCCTAAAAGATTACGGCCCACAGGGAAATTCAACCCCTCTTTTAAAAACAGCACCTTATCGCCAGCCCTAGCCCCCTCTATGAAGTTAAAGGGCGTGAAACCAAACTGCTCTTTTTCTGCCACCACCACCATTCCCACGCATTCGCTGCCATCGCTTTTTTCAATCTTCACCACATCGCCCACAGAGGGGTTAAAACCATCCGCATAAACGATATTGGGCATGATTTTTTTCACGCTCCCGTAGCGAGGCGATAGATCAAAACGTTGATTCAAGCGGTTTTTTAAGGATTTTAGAGGCATTTAAAGCTCTTTAGTCCATAAGACTTCAGCGATTTGGTGCTCATTGTTGATTCTATTCACATGCACAATCACATCAATCGCGCTTTTAAAATACGCTCGCATCAAGTCCTTGTCTAAGGCATGCGCATAACGCATGCTCAAATTCAGTGAAAGGGCTTCTAAAGTGTTTTGGGCGCTATTAGCGTGAATGGTTGAGAGCATGCCCTTATGCCCGGTGTTTCCTAAACGCAAAAAGAGCGCTGCATTCCTGGTGTCAATCTCGCCCACAATGAGCCTGTCCGGGTTTAAGCGCATGGCCATATTGAGAGCGTCTTCATAATTAAAGCGCGTGTTTTCTTGCTTGCCCACTAAAAGCCCCACGCAATTGCTGAACGCTTTTAAATCCAATTCTTGGCTGTCTTCAACGCTCACCACCCTTTCATCTTTATTGACGCAATCTAAAAGAGCGTTTAATAAGCTTGTTTTACCGCTTGAAGTTTCCCCGCTAATGAGAATGTTATGCCCTTTTAGCGCTAAATTTTTCAAACTTTTTGGATCGCTTGCTTTGAAAGTGAAATCCTCTAAACTTAAGGGCTTAAGCCTAGGCACACGGATATTGAGCGTGATTTGATTATTGGTAGTGATGCTGAAGTGATTCGCGCTCACCCTATAGCGCGTGAAAGGGATAGAGCAATTTAGAGTGGGGTGCTCTTCATCAAAAAACAACCCCCTAAAACTGGCCAATTGCTCGCAAAATCTCAGCAAAAACGCCTTATCAAAAAGTGCATGCCCTCTTTTTTCTCGGGTGTTATTGACTTTATAAAGCCAAAGCTCCTGCTCGGTGTTGATGATAAGCTCGGTGATCCCGCTTTCTAAAAAAGGGGTAAAATGGCTAATTAGGGCTTGTAAAACTCTATGGGTTTGTAAAGTTTCCAAAAGCCCTATCCTTTTATCATCGCTCTTTTAAAACCTCTTCGCAACGCTTGCAAGGGGTGTTTTCTAGCTCGCTTTTAAAACGCCAACACCTGGGGCATTTATAAAAAGGGGCTTTAAAGAGCGTGAATGCTGGCGTTTCGCTCAATTTTTCTTTTGCAACCCCTACAAAGCTCACCATCAGCAATTCTTCTATCAAATTTTCACGCAACGCTTTTTCTTTTACCTCAATAGCGCATTCCAACGAATTTTTAATGACGCCTTCTTTTTTCAATCGGTCTAACTCTTCATTAAAGGCAGAACGCAAGGCTAAAACGGCTTCAAAATTTTCTGGTTTTTTAAACTCTTTAAGGTGGAGTTTTTCTAAAATATTAATGTCTTTTAAATCAAACACATCTTTGGCTTGTAAAAAAATGCACAGCACCTGACTATGCTCTAAAACCTCTTCAATCGTGTGCGTTAAAATCGGGGCTAAAAAGTAGCACAATTGACTAGCTACAGCGAGTAAAACCATTTGAATGGCTTGGCGTTTTTCATTATTTTTGCTATCGCAATACAAACTATCCTTACAAGCGTCTAAATAAATCCCGCTCAATTCATTGGTAACAAACGCCATTAAAATATTCAAGCCTTTCACAAAATCATGCTCTTCAAACGCGCTATTGACTCCAGCGCTTGTTGTTTCTAAAGCCTCTAATATAAAATGATCTAAAGGGCTAAAGTCATGGGAGCGTTCTAAATTCTTAAGATCCATATCGCTAAAATTGGCGAGTAAGAATTTCAGGGTGTTGCGGAATTTTTTATAATGCTGTTCTGTTTGAATGAAAAAGGTTTGAGAAACCCTCAAATCGTTTTGATAGTCATTAAACGCTACCCACAAACGCACCACATCGCTCCCATGCTTTTTGAGTAAATTATCCAAAGACACCACATTGCCCTTAGATTTACTCATTTTTTCGCCCTTTTCATCGACGATAAAGCCATGCGTAATGACCTTTTTGAAAGGGGCTTGGTTGTTTAAAACACAACCGATTAGAAGCGAGCTTTGAAACCACCCCCTATGCTGATCGCTCCCTTCTAAGATCACATCGCTAGGGCTTTGCCCCTTTTCTCCATGATAGTCTTCTAAAACCGCCTTAAAGGTGCTACCGCTATCAAACCACACGTCTAAAATGTGCATGATTTTCTCATAATGCTTGGCGTTCTCTTGATGGCTAGGGGGCAATAAATCTTTCACGCTAGACTCCCACCACACATCACAGCCTTTTTTCTCAAAAAGATTCGCCACATGCTCTAAAACTTCGCTTTCAAAACAAGGCTTATTCGTGCGTTTGTCTATGAAAAAGGCCAGTGGCACGCCCCATTTTCTTTGCCGGCTCAAGCACCAATCAGGGCGGTTTTCTATCATGGTTTTTAGGCGGTTTTTCCCGCTACTTGGCACAAATTCCACCTTTTCAATCGCATTCAAAGCCACTTCTCTTAAGGTTTTTTGAGAGCCGTCATTTTGGATAAAAGGCTCATCCATTAAAATAAACCATTGCGTGGTCGCTCTGTAAATCACAGGCTTGTGCGTCCTCCAACAATGCGGATAAGAATGCTCAATCTCTTGCTCTAGCAATAAAGAATCGCCCAATTGCTCTATAATGCGTTTTTGAGCCTTAAAAACATGCTCGCCCAGATAGCTTTCATCTAATAATTGATTATGGATAATGCCCTCATCATAGCAACCCTTTTCATCTACAGACATTAACACTTCTAAATTATATCTTAAGCCTAAATAGTAGTCCTCTTCACCATGCCCAGGTGCGGTATGCACGGCTCCTGTGCCATCTTCTAAACCGACATGCTCTCCTAGAGTGATTAAAGAATCTCTTTGGTTTAAAGGATTGGTGGCCTTCAAATATTCTAAATCATTGGAATTGAATTCATGCGTGATCTCGCTATCCACCACCCCTAAAGCGGCTAATTTTTCATGCAAGGCTTTAGCGACTAAATAGCCTTTTTGGGTGAGCGCATAAAGGGCGTCTTTTTTCAAAGCGATCGCTACATTCGCATACAAAGTCCAAGGCGTGGTCGTCCAAATCACCAAGCTCGCTTTTTTGACTTTTAACTTTTCTAAACTCTCCTTTTTCAAATCAAACGCCACGAAAATGGAGGGCGATTTTTTCATTTTGTATTCCACTTCAGCTTCCGCTAAAGCGCTCTCGCATGCATAACTCCAATAAATAGGCTTGTGGCGCTCTTTCAAAAGCCCTTTTTTAGCCACTTCCACTAAAGCCCTATAAATGCTCGCTTCAAATTTAAAATCCATGGTTTTATAAGGATCTTCAAAATCCCCCAAAACGCCTAATTGCAAAAATTCATTCTTTTGGATTTCTAAAAATTTCTTCGCATGATCTCGGCACTTTTCTCTAAACAGCGTGGGGTTTTCTAGGCTCGTTTTTTCTTTTTCTAATCGCTCTAAAATTTGCTGCTCAATGGGCAAGCCATGGCAATCCCAACCGGGCGTGTAATAGATTTTCTTCCCCTTAAAATATTCTCTTTTAACGACAATGTCTTTTAAAATTTTATTTAAGGCATGCCCTAAATGCAAATGCCCGTTCGCATAAGGCGGCCCGTCATGCAAGGTGAAATCCCCATGGTTATCTTTCCTATTTTGCATGCGTTTGAACGCTTGTTGCTTTTGCCATTTGGCGTAAGTTTTAGGCTCATTAACGCTCAAATTCCCTTTCATAGAAAAGGTGGTTGTGTTTAAGTTTAGGGTGTCTTTGTATTCTTTCACTGATTGTTCCTTAGTCTTTTATCTTATGATTCTTTTGTTTTAGGAGCGATATAAAGGTGCGTGTCTTTTCGCGGCACATTTTTTAAAGTAGGGATTTGTAAAATCGTGTATTCTTCTATCCCTTTTAAATAGTGCAAACTAATCGCATCGCCTATTTTCACTTCTTTACTGGCCTTAGCGCAACTCCCATTGAGCCACACCGCCCCCACATTGCACATATCTGTCGCTAAAACGCGCCGCTTCACTAAACCCACTGATTGTAAAAATTTGTCTATTCGCATGCGTTTATTTTACCCTATTCTTTAAGTTTTTATCCATAACTTATAAGGGTTTTAGTTTTAGCATGTTAGCATTCAGCCACCACTCTTTTTAAGGAATTTGCTTGAAGTTTCAAATTGTGAGTTTGTTAGCCGCTCTTTTATTAGCCTCTTGTTTGCCCCCTAAGGGCCATCATTCTGGTTTGGTGAATATGTATATCGCTCATCAAGGCCAAAGCGTGCGCACTTATTGGCGCAAAATAGATAGAGGAGTTGTCGCCAAACACAATGAAACGCTTGAAAAAAACCCTAAAGCAAAGCTCAAAGACCCTAGGGGGCCTTTGTTCATGCTAGGGAGTGAGCGCTTCATGCTCTTATGGAAAAACCGCTACGCTTTAGCCAAAGTCCAATCGTTCAAGCTAGAGCCTGGGTTTTATTACTTGGATTCTTTTAGCGTGGAAACTCAAAAAGGCATCTTGCAGAGCGCCCCCGGCTATTCATACACCAAAAATGGCTATGATTTCAAAAACAACCGCCCTTTTTTCCTGGCCTTTGAAGTCAAACCTGATGGCACAATCATTCTTCCTAGCGTGGAATTGAGCCTGATTAAAACCCCTAGAGGCTTTTTAGGGGTGTTCTTGTTTGACAATAACCAAAAGGGGGCTAATACCCAATGGATTGAAGGGAGTTTGAATTTAAAGCTTAAAAACGCTTCTTTTAAAGACGCATGGGGGTTGGAACCATAAAGCATGAAGCGATCGCTCGCTTTTCGTAAGCTCTTCATGTATGATTAGATTGTAAAAAAATACCTTGAGTATTTTTTAGATTTTATTACCCCTATTCAATTGGGACAAAGCCATTAATTTTTTTAAAAACTTTTAAAACCGATAAACATAATCCGCGCTCCAAGTAACATAGCTTTCAAAAATGCCCCTAGGGGTTTTTGCTTGTAAAACCCTCACACTTTCGCAAGTCTTTAGCTTTTTTAAAGAACAACTAGGAGGTCGCCATGGATGCTCGCGCTCAATTCTAGCGTGTGGTGCTTATCGCCCATTCTTAGCCCTAGTGAGCCATAGCCCTGAAATTGCACTAATTGCGCTAATATATTGCCAAAATCTTTAAGAACATTGGCTGTTACGCTCTCACCCCCTAACCCAACCCCTATAAAATAACCGATGAAAAACTTCTCATTTTCATACACATTGTGTAAAAAATCTAACAAAAAGCTGTAAGTTGACATTGTTATCATACCACCATTAAAAAAAGAAACAGGACTTATTACGCCTATAGGCACTCCAAATAAGTATTGTTGGTATTTATCTTTTTCCATGTAATTGCCCGCTTTATAGGAATATTGGAACCATCCCCTAACGCCAAAACCCATTTTTTAATCTTAACAGGAGCGGCATACTGATACCCCACCTTAAAATTAAAGCCGTTTAAGATTGTGCTGGGATCTTTTCTTTCTAAGGGTCTTCCACCCAAGAAGTGAGGCAGCAAAACAAAACTATCTTTATAAGCTAAATTCCATGAAAACATCCCGCTATAGCCAAGACCGGCAAAAAAAGCGCTTTTATCCGCTCTTTGATGTTTAGCCTTAGCTTTTTCTTTCGCTAAAGCTTCTTGAACCTTCTTTCCAACGAGTTCATTAAGCCCGCTCTCATCTATAGCGTGGCTAAAATGAAACCCTAGCGCAGAACAAAAAGCTAAAAATAAAAATTTCTTATTGGGTTTTAAAAAATGGGGGAGTAACTTGCATACCGGTTTCTTGATTGAAAAATTGTTTTAATATTTTGAATATTGTAAAACATTGAAGCTTAAATTAAAAGTCTTAACAATATTATTGGATAAAAAATTACTTTTTATAGGCATTAATGAGTATTTTTAACATTAATGAATGTTTGTAAAAATAAAAATCAAGCGTGTTGCGGTGGTTGGATTGGATTTAATGGGTTAGATTTGAATGATAGTATTTTAAAGTCAAAACCAGAGACAACCCTAGTCAAGTTGCCCCTAGCCACACCGATATTACTCGTGATGCCCGTGGCAGCAACCTTCTTCTTGATGATGACTATCGCTAGTGCTACAACAACCTTCTTCATGATGAGAGCTGTGGTGGTGATGGTGGTGTTCACCGCCATGATAGTGGTGGTGGTGTGTGTGGTGATGGTGGTGGTGGTGCCCGCCGTGTTGTTCTTCATGGTGTGCCATGATGACTCCTTTGATTAAAAATTTAAATTCTAGCTCACTGGCTAGGATTTTATTCTACAATATAAAATCTAATTAATTGTTAATGAAAGAAAATTTAGCGCTAATTTTTAATCCATATCCCCTAAATTTTGAATTATCGCTTGACTAAAATCAACACCCCCCATTAGAAAAAAGACAAAACCTCACAAAAAAGAGTTTTCAAATTTGCTGAGAGAGCTTTTTCTCCCTCAATTGCCCGCAAGCCGCTTCAATATCCAAGGCTTTAGACTCTCTAATGGTGCATAATAAGCCTTTAGAGTTTAAAAAATCCGCAAACATTCTAGCGTTCTCTAAGCTAGGGCGTTCAAACTTAGAGCCTTCATGCGGGTTGAATAAAATCAAATTCACTTTGGATTTAATGCCGTTTAAAAGTTTTAAAAGTTTTTTAGCGCAATCCAAGCTATCGTTTAGATCTTTAATCAAAAGGTATTCAAACATCACTCTTTTTCGTTGCTCTAAAGGCCATTTCCTCACTTCATTCAAAACGCATTCAATGTTGTATTTTTTATTCAAGGGCATTAAAGATGAACGCGTTTTGTCATCTACGGCGTGTAAGGATATGGCTAATTGCACGCCTAAATTTTTGCCCGCTAAAATAGGGATTTTATCGGCTACGCCGCTCGTGGAAATGGTGATCCTTTTAGGCGAAATTTGCATGCCGGTATTAAAAATCTCAATCGCCTTACACACCTCATCTAAATTGTTCAAAGGCTCGCCCATTCCCATAAAAACAATGTTGAGCGCTTTTTCAATGGGGAGGTTATTGTCTTCTTTAATGAGTAGGGCTTGCTGGATAATCTCGCTCGCTTTGAGATCCCTTACAAAACCGCCTTTTTGAGTGAAACAAAACGCGCAACCCACTTGACAGCCGATTTGACAAGACACGCACACGGTGTATTTTTCCCCCTCTAAAATGGCGTTAGTCTTTTCATCAATCTTTTTGTCTTTCATTTTCAACAACACCGCTTCAAAAGTGTGGTTGTCTCTTAAAGATTTAAAAAGGTATTTTTTAGAGCCATCAACGCTCTTTCTCACATGCGTGATTTCTATCGTGCGCAAAGTAAATTCTTGCTCCAAATAAGCGATAAAATCTTTTGAAAAATTATTTTGCATGTCTTTAAAGCTTGTTTTATACTTCGTATAGAGCCACAAATAAAGCTGTTTAGCCCTAAAACTCGGTTTTAAAAGCTGACTCAATTCCTTTAGAGTGAAATCATAAATGCTCGCTTTCATGCTTTAAGCCCTAATTCTAAAAGTTGGTGCAAGTGCAAGACCCCTAAAACCTTATTGCAATCATCTACGCACACTAAAAGCTGGATCTTATGGCGCTCTAAAAATTCTAACGCTTCTAAAAGAAGAGCGTCTAAATTCTTAAAGCTTTTAGGTTTTAAAGTGGCAAAATGTCTCACTTCGCTCTTTAAACTCACCCCTTTTAATAGCGCCCTACGGACATCGCCATCGCTCAACACCCCCACAAGCTCGTTAGCCTCATTGACTAAAATCGCGCTGCCTAAGCGTTTTTCACTCATTTCTATGAGCGCGTCTTTAAAACTTGTGCTAGGAAGAATTAGGGGGAGATTCGTGGTTTGTAATAAGTCTTTAACCTTGACAAAAAGTTTTTTGCCCAAAAGCCCGCCCGGATGAAAGGAGGCAAAATCTTCTTGGCTAAAGTTTTTCGCTCGCATCAAGCATGCCATTAAAACATCGCCTAACGCTAGAGTTAGGGTGGTAGAAGTCGTTGGAGCGGTGTTGATCGGGCAAGCTTCTTTTTTAATTTTCAAGCTCAAATAATAATCGCCGAGTTTAGAGAGCGAGCTAGTAGGGCTTTTAGTGAAAGTGATGATTTTATGGCTCAAGCGTTTTAAATGGCTCACCAGATTCAACAATTCTAAAGACTCGCCCCCATAGCTAATCATTAAAATCACATCGTTTTTTTCCACCATGCCCAAATCCCCATGCATGGCTTCTGTGGGGTGTAAAAACGCGCTCCTGTTACCGGTGCTTAGCATGGAAGCAGCGATTTTTTGCGCCACTAAAGCGCTCTTACCCACGCCCACTATCACAAGCTTACCCCCTTTTTCTTGGCTTTTTAAAATGAGCTTGACAACCGCTTCTAAATCGTTAGGTTCTTGGAATTGCTTAACGCTTTCTAAAAGCGCGCTCGCTTCATCTCTTAAGACTTGCGCGGCGATAGCGTTGTAATCAGGTAGCATGGACATGACAAATGATAGCCGGGTATTTTCTAAACTTTTTAAAGAGCGCTTTTCTGATGAAATTACGAGTGTGATCTTCTAATTTTTTAGGGTTATTCAAAATTTCGGCGTTGCTGGATTTTAATAACACCTCTAAGCCCCCTTGAATTTCTTTCATCAAAGGCTTTTCATCTTTAAAGCCCACAAGCCCTAAACTGGAAAATTGAGAGCTTTCTAAAAGCGCTTGCTTGTTTTTATTCACAAAAATCGTAGCCACAAACACCCCCAAGCTAGCGACTTCTTCTCTTTGTTGCACGATGCTTGTGTCAATACTCAAATTGCTTTGGTTATCCACATAGCTTTTACCGCTTTTAATCGTGCCTACTTTTTTGATGAACGCAGGGCCGACTTCCACCTGATCGCCATCTTCCATTAAATAGATATTTTTTTCAGGCACCCCGCAAGAAATAGCGGTTTGCTTGTGGCGCGCGACATGGTTATATTCCCCATGCACGGGTAAGAAAAACTTAGGCTTAATGAGTCTTAGCATGAGTTTTTGCTCTTCTTGGGCGGCATGCCCGCTCACATGGATATTGTCAAATTCTTGATAGGCCACTTTAGCTTCTTTTTTGATCAAAAAATTCAATACCGCTGAAACGCTCGCTTCATTGCCAGGAATGGCTTTAGCGGAGATGATGACTAAATCGTTGGGTTTGATAGAAATGTGGCGGTGCTCATCAGTCGCTATGCGATAAAGCGCGCTCATGGTTTCGCCTTGCGAGCCGGTCGTTACGATTAAGACTTCATTGTCTGGGTATTTAGCGACTTCATTGGCTTCAATAAAAGATTGATAAGGCAAATGGATATAGCCCAATTCTCTAGCGATGTCTAGGTTTTTTTCCATAGAGCGCCCGATCACAGCGATCTTGCGGTTGTATTTAATGCCGTATTGGATGGCTTGATAGACCCGGTGGATATTGCTAGAGAAGGTGCTCATAATCACCCTCCCTTGCGCTTCTTTAAAAAGGGTGTCAAAAGCCGGCGCTATGGTGCTTTCACTCGGCGTGGTTCCGGATTTATGGGAGTTGGTGGAATCGCTTAAAAGAAGCATCACGCCCTTTTCGCCATAGTGCGCTAAACGATACAAATCCGTGGGCAAATTATCCACCGGGGTGTGATCGATTTTAAAATCGCCGGTGTGGATGATCGTTCCGGCTTTAGTTTGGATCGCTAAAGCACTACTATCAATAATAGAATGCGTGATGTGGATCCATTCAATGATAAATTCGCCCACGCTAATGGGGCAGCGCTTTTCTACGATTTTAAAATACGAGCGGTATTTTTTTAAACCATGCTCGTCAAACTTGCTCCCAATCAGTCCCAAACTCAAAGGCGTGCCATAAAGGGGGAATTGCAACTCTTTAAACAAATAAGGCGTGGCTCCTATGTGATCTTCATGGGCATGGGTGATGATAATACCGGCGATTTTGTCCTTGATTTGGTGCAAATAGGAAAAATCCGGGATTAAAATATCCACGCCAAAAAGCCCTTCTTTAGGGAAGCTCATGCCCGCATCAATCACGATCGCGCTTTTTGGGGTTTCAATGACCATCATGTTCCCCCCAATCTCGCCCAAGCCCCCTAAAGGCGTGATTTTAACGCTCGCTTTAGAGTTTAGATTCATCTTATAATGCGGGTTTAAATGCTCCACTTGGATCTTGTTATTCGCTTCAACGCCCTTTTTGAGTTCCCTATGAAAGCCTAAAGTCCCTCTCTCATTCACATGCAAAATTTCCGTAACGCCCTCTACTTTGTTGCTATCCAATTCTTCTTGGGCGTAATTTCTAGTCTTTTGGAGGGCGTGTTTAGCTTTGTGGTGGTTGTTTGGTTTTTTGTTGGAGTGGTGCTCTTTTTTATGGTGTGAAGGCGCTTCATGGTGTGAAGACTCTGCGTTTTTTTGCGCGTTTTCTCTAAAACGCTTTTTGCGGTTGGTGAATCGCTCAAACGCCCCGGCTCGCGCCTCATGAGAAGCTTTTGAATTTTCACTGCTGTTTTCATTGTTTTGGTTGTTATCAGTCATAACGATTATTCCTTTATTTCATTTTTTTAAAAAGGCACTAGCCTTTTAAAAGGTAATTTAAGAGCTTGAGATAATCTTTTATCTCAGACGCCCTCACGCTTGTTGGTTGGTTTTCTAACGCTAAAAAATCTAACACCTTATCAAGCTTTTCTTTATAAGAAACGCTTTTTTTAAGATTGTTTGAAAGCGTCTTCCTGGGAGATGAGAAACAAGCTTTCAAAAAATCTTCTAATGTTTCAAACCCTTTTTGTAGGGCTTCTTCAAAAAATGGCGCTTGGGCTAATGAAGCTAACGCCTTTTCTTTCAGCGGCTCTTTAATCACTTCAAACACGCTAGAAAACACCTTTGGAGGCGGGCTAAACGCGCTAGGCGGCACATCAAACAAAAGGGTAGCGTTCCCTATCGTATGAGCTAAAACGCTTAAGGCGTTCTGTGAATCTTTAGCGCAAAATTTGAGTGCCACTTCCTTTTGCGTCATCACCAATAAACCCCTGCATTTAGGGTCTTTGAGCGCGTTTAAAACAAGCCTGGTAGCGATATAATAAGGCAAATTAGAAATCAAAAAATAAGGCTCTTCTTCTTTTAAAAAAAGAGCGTCTTTTTCCACTAACTCTAATTGAAAAGACTTTTTTTCTGCCTTTAACCTCGCTCGCATTTTCTCGCACAAGCTGCTATCTATCTCATAAGTCTTTAAAGGATAGCGATCCAACAACTTAAGAGTCAAATCCCCTAACCCCACGCCAATTTCAATTAATTTCAACGGGTTTAAGGGGGGCAAAGCATTAACGATTCTGTCTAAAAACGACTCGTCCGTTAAAAAATGCTGTCCTAAAGACTTTTTAGCTACTACCATAGCACGCTTTTAATTCCTAGTATTATACCTTAAAAAGGGGATTTGTCTTTCCTTTTTAATGCAACTCCTTTAATTATAGCTTTTTTCATTCAAAGATGTTGGTAGTTTTGACAATAGAAGCGTTTAAATTGGTGCTCGTATTAAAAATTAGTATTAAAATCTTTTTCGTTAATAATTGGTTAGTTTTTGCATTATAAAATGAAATCCTAGCCAATGAGCTAGAATTTAAATTTCAATTAAAGGAGTCATCATGGCACACCATGAACAACAACACCAAGCACAACAACAGCAACAACAACAGGCTAACAGCCAACACCACCACCATCACCATGCGCACCACCACCATTATTATGGCGGCGAACACCATCACCATAACGCGCAACAACACGCCGAACAACAAGCAGAGCAACAAGCTCAACAACAGCAACAACAACAAAAAGCGCAACAACAAAACCAACAATATTGATTGGGGCGTTTGTGGGGGCGGCCTTAGGGCTACTCCCGGCTTTTAGCTCTTTTGATCCAGTAAATCTATCCATTTAAACTAACTTTTTTAATTCCATTAGATTTTTAAACTTTTAAAATCCCTTTTTTGATGGTTATCAAATGACTCTGTTTTCTGTCAAATAAAGATAAGCTTTACTAATTGAGTGGTCGTTAATTGGGGTGCAAAAACTTTACCATGCGTATTTGGCGCGATCTAGGGGTGTTTTAAGGGGGTTTGTTGTAGGATTTCATCACGCCCCATAAGTTCGCTTTATGGGGCAGACCAACATTGTAAGGAGCATGTTATGCCTAAGACACATAACAAACGCTCTTGGAGATCATTATACTTTGAGTTTGCTTTTTTAGGGCTTAAAGTGATCGTTTCTGTGAAACGCTGATTTTTCTAAGAGCGTTCCCCTGAGTTTAAAAGCTTAGGGGTTTCCTTTATAAGCGGGTTTGTCCTTGACTTTTGGGGCGTTTATTTTTTATCTTTTCATTCAACTTTTTAATCTTGTTTTAGCGTTTGTAAAATTAAAAGTTTTAAGGGGGTTTGTTGTAGGATTTCATCACGCCCCATAGTTGCGATATGGGGCAAATCACGGTTAAAAGGGTTTATCATGAAAAGAAAACATGATAAAAACTCTTGGCTAGTATTATACATTAAAATCTCTTTTAAGGGGCTTAAAGTGATCGTTTCTGTGAAACGCTGATTTTTCTAAGAGCGTTCCCCTGAGTTTAAAAGCTTAGGGGTTTCCTTTATAAGCGGGTTTGTCCTTGACTTTTGGGGCGTTTTATTTTTTTAAAACCCTGATTTTAGCGCTCATTAAATCGTGGTTTAAAGCTTTTTTGATGTTTTCAAATTGGCGTTTTTTGTTTTTAAGGCTAATGATTTCATGATCCAAAGCGCTTAAAATGTTAGCGATAGCGATTTGTTCGTTTAGAGGGGGTAAAAGGATTTCAAAGTTTGAAAATTCATCTATCCAATAGCGTTTATGGTCTGTAACTTGATGTTTTAATAGTGTAAGTTTTTCATAGATATATTTTAAATCCGCTTGATTATTATCCCTTAAGCTAAGAATTTTAATAGCTGATGATTTTACCTTAAAAGGAAAATTTACCATTTTGCTATCAGTTGTGAAATCATCAAAAATAATTACAGGTATATTCGTATAAATTCCATGTTTATCATTTGTATAACCTAAAATAAAAGTTTTGCCTGCTGTTAAAATAGGTGTAAAGCCTTTTTGTAAGTATTGCGTTGTGGCAACTAAATATTTTGTAGGTTGTTCGTAAGATAATATATCCCCAAGCCTTACTCTTTGCCAAGCTTGATTGAAGCCTTTCAAGCGTTTTCTTTGGCTCAATAGTTCAAAGCTTAAAGCTTTTTTAACGCTTTCTTTTTTAAGAATGAGAGCGTCTAAAGAATAAAGATAACGATCCACATCGCTTAAAATATTAGCGATAGCGATTTGTTCGTTTAGAGGGGGTAAAAGGATTTCAAAGTTTGAAAATTCATCTATCCAATAGCGTTTATGGTCTGTAACTTGATGTTTTAATAGTGTAAGTTTTTCATAGATATATTTTAAATCCGCTTGATTATTATCCCTTAAGCTAAGAATTTTAATAGCTGATGATTTTACCTTAAAAGGAAAATTTACCATTTTGCTATCAGTTGTGAAATCATCAAAAATAATTACAGGTATATTCGTATAAATTCCATGTTTATCATTTGTATAACCTAAAATAAAAGTTTTGCCTGCTGTTAAAATAGGTGTAAAGCCTTTTTGTAAGTATTGCGTTGTGGCAACTAAATATTTTGTAGGTTGTTCGTAAGATAATATATCCCCAAGCCTTACTCTTTGCCAATTTGAGGGCGTTGTTAATGCGTCCATGCGTTCTTTTGAATAATCCTAAGTGGCACTAATAAAAGCATTCAAAACACCACCGTTTTGTTTTCATGCACAAACACCCGATCTTCTAAAACGAGTTTTAACGCCCTAGCTAAAACCAGTTTTTCTATATCCTTACCCGCTAGGCGCATTTTTTCCACGCTGTAATTGTGGTTAATGGGCAGAGTGTCTTGTATGATAATCGGCCCAGCATCAAGGCTTTCATTCACAAAATGCGCCGTGGCCCCGATGACTTTCACGCCCCTTTCAAACGCTTGCTGGTAAGGGTTAGCCCCAATGAATGCAGGCAAGAAACTATGATGGATATTGAGAATCTGATTTTCATAGCGCTTCGTAAAATCATGGCTTAAAATGCGCATGTATTTGGCTAAAACGAGCAGATCCGCGCTGACTTTGTGTTTTAATTCTAGGTCTTTAATGATCGCTAAAACTTCTTTTTCATGCAAGTTTTGATCAACACAAGGCGCGTAAAAATAAGGGATGTCAAATTTTTCCACTAAAGGGCGTAAAATCTCGTAATTAGAAATAACGCCTAAAATTTGAGCGTTCAATTCCCCCCCATACACCCTTAAAAGCAAATCCCCTAAGCAATGGCTCTCTTTAGTAGCGAGTAAAATAATGTTTTTTTTATGCGTTAAAATGACTTCAATCAATAGTTCGTTAAAGTTTTCTAAGGCTTTAAAAAGGGCGGTTTTTAAGGATCGTTCTTCTTGCTCTTTAATTTCAACATTCAAGAGCTTGATTTCTTTTTGGATTTTTAGCCGCATGAAAAAGCGCTGTTTTAAGGGATCAACAAATTCATCGTTTTTGACGATGTTATAGCCCTTGTTGGCGATCGTGGCGCTAATGGCGCTCACCAGACCTTTAGAGTCTTTGGCTTGAATTTTTAAAACAAATTCTAACATCTTCATCTCATCAATAATTGATAGCCAAACGCTTGCGTGATGATGCTTGTAACCGATTGCGTGGCTTTTTCAATGAAGCGCTCCATAGGGCTTTTTTCTAGCCAATAAGCTTTTTTAACCTTACTCAATTCCATTAAGCGGTTTTGGGCTTGTTGAATCGTGCTGATTTTATCAATGAGTTTTAATTTTAGAGCCTTTTGAGCGCTAAAGACCTTCCCTTCAGCAAAATCCTTATAATCCTTAGCGTCTAATTTCCTGGCTTTAGCGACATCATCCACAAACATTTGGTATTGCTCATTGACTAAATTTTGCAAAAAATCTTTTTCATTGGGTTTCCATGCTCTGGTGAAAGTGCCTATCTCTTTATATTCGCCCGCATGCACGCCTTGAGTGGCTACGCCGACTTTATTGAGCAAATTTTCCACATTCGCACCCGAAAAAATCACCCCAATGGATCCTATCAAACTCGCTTTAGAGGCATAAACTTCGCTCGCTTGCATGCCCGCATAATAGCTCCCGCTCGCCATAACCCCCCTAGCATACGCTAAAACGGGCATTTTTTGCTTCAAATCAGCGATTTTTTCGCTCAATTCCACGCTCGCTGACACCGCCCCACCAGGAGAGTCAATCAAAAGCAAAACGCCCTTAATGCTAGGGGTTTTTAAGATTTTATCCACTTCTTTGTCAAAATCCTCGGTGCTAAAAATCGCCCCATTTAAATAGAGTTTAGCGAGATTGGGCGGGGCGCTTGGGGTGCTTTCTTTAGCGCTAAAAAAGACTAATACAATGAGTAACAGCACAAACGACTTGAAATACTTCGTGATAAAATCTAAAGGCATAATGATTAAAGCCTTAAAGATTTTTTGAATGAAACTCCACATGCAGCTTTTCCTAAACTTAATATTTGACCATAAGAGTGTATTATACTTCAAATGTTTTAAGGATTAAATCATGGCGTGTAAATTTTGCCCTAAGATCAGAAAAACAGATTGGATTTTTATTTTAATCGCTGCTTTAGGCTTTTATTCAGTTAATAAACTGGGGTATGCACCCCAATTCACCCCCACTTCAAAATCTTCACGCCCTCTTTCACGCCCTCTTCCACACCCTATTGAAAAGCCTGACAATATGACCGAAGAAGAAAGGAAAAAGCGTTTTATAGAGCTGCAAAAAGCATGCTTACTCCATAAAGACAAAAAGGCATGCGAAGAAGTTTTTTAGATTGCATTTGTTGTTTTTGCGCTTTTAGGGTCATGCTACTTGTAAGTTTTTCGCTTTTTTGTTTGCAAAAAGACTTTTTTTAGCGGTGGTTTTTAGCTACTCCAACAACCCCCAACACCCCAAAATTCAAGCACTCTTAAGCTAAGTCTAAGTCTACTATAATCAAAGGATTTTAAAGGGAACTTAAATTGTATTTATATTTGAAAATTTGATAAAAATATTAAAGGAAAATATATCATGAAAGCCTTTGTGGTTGATTTAGATGAAAGAGAAAATCGTGAAATTTTATGGAAGTTTTACCTTGATAAAGGGGGGAAAAATAAGCTTGAATACGCTTATTACGACAATCAAGCTGTTTCTAACATACATGAAGTAGCCAATAAGATTAAAACTCTCATTCAAAAGAGTCTAAAAAATAATGGATACACTTTGCTAAATCGCAATGAAATTAAAGAAGCCTTTTTTAGCCCGTTCAAACCGCAGCTAAAAAACGCTCAAGTATTCCTCTCGCATTCGCATGCGGATAAAAATAAGGCTTTAGAAGTTAAAGACTATTTGGAAAGCCAAACAAAACACAAAGTGTTTATAGATTTGCTTTTTTGGGATTATAAAGACAATGTTTTAAACGAGTTAGCAAAATACGATGATATAAGCAAGATTGAAGACGCTTTCACGCTCATTCTCAGAGAATCTTTACAAGATATGATTGAAAAATGCCCTTATTTCGTGTTTTTACAAAGCGGCAACAGTGCTTCCGATCAAGGGCTATCACGCAATCAAGATCTATTAAAAATCACTTATTCCGCATGGATTTATGAAGAATTAAAAATCGCTCATTCTATTAGTGAGAGTCGCCCAATTCCAATGATGGAAAGCATGCAAGTCTTTCATGATATATCGCCATTTTTAGAAAGTTTTGAGACTATAAGGCTTAGCGAACTATCACGCATAATCAATTCATAGGAACAAGCATGTTTTTTAAAACTTATCAAAAATTATTGGGCGCGAGCTGTTTGGCGTTGTATTTAGCGGGCTGTGGGAGTGATAGTAGCGAACCATTGGTTGAGGTTGAAAAAATAGCTTCAATTCTACCGTGAAAATCATTTCTAAAACCGATAACATAGAAATCCAAGACTTGAAGCTCAATCGTGGGAATTGCGAGCATGATCAAAATTTCTTGGTAAAGTTAATACAAGATACAGCCAATGCATACCTGTTTGCATCAGAAAAAGAAAAAGCGATTAAAAACCACCAAGCAAAAATCGCAAGACTTCAAAAAGATTTAGAAGAACTCACGCAGTATGTGCAACAATTCAACAATCTTGATAAATTGTTAGAAAATATTTATAACGCTATCGTTCAAATGGATTACTTTAAACAAGCTAAAGAATATAATAATCCAGCATATGGTGATGCAAAAGCTTTTGATAAAGCTCCTAGAAAATTCAAGCTTCTTTACCAAACAGTTGGTTCTAGTGTAATGAGTAATGACTCTGTTTTATCTAAATCCTTAATAGGAGGATTAGTACATTTATCAGAAGAAAATGATAACCCAATACATGTTGTTAAGAGGATGCTTGATGACTTTCTGAGTAATAAACTGATCTATAAACTGATCTACGAACAGAATACATGGGGAATACTACATGACAATATAATAGGTGCTATTGAAGACACTAAAAACCCCAAAGACTACCCCTATATCAACCTTAAAGAACTCAAAAAATTAATAGATAGTATTGTTGATGATAATGGCAATTTAGCCGATGGCTTTTTGATTTTGAATGAATATCCTAATAGGGTATCAAAAAAAGGTCTTCAAAGCCTTGCTAAACTAAAATCCATGTGGCCTAGCGTAGGGAAATTTTATTTCGCTTATTTGAAAGAAGCTATCCCAAGGCATGCCAAAGAAATTACTGACAAGCAGATTAGTTCTGAAGAAAAATCTATCAAAGCCATTCAAGCCAAGCTGACTAAAACAACCCAAGACATTAGTAAAATGGAAAAAATCATTAAAGATTTAGAAAGCAAGAAAAACACCTTATCAGTGTATTTAAAATTTGGAGAAACTTTCACAGCGCATTATAAATGTCAAAACCTTATAGAAGTTGAAGTCAAAACCGACAAAGGCGCTTGGACTTTTAACTTTAAGAGATAAATCAGGCAAATATGGACAATCATAACCCCACAGACAGAGAAAAAGAAGGAGCAAAAATCCTTATAGAAGAGCTTAAAATCTTGCAGGGCGTTATCAATAGAATGGTGCAAAATTCTTTGGAGTGCAAGAAATGGACACTCGCGCTCGCTGTGGGTGTCTTATCCCTTAAAATAGAAGCGATTTCTAATTCTTATGGGTTATGCATTTTAGGGGTGCTACTTCTATGTTTTTGGTTTTTAGACGCTTATTATCTCACGCAAGAAAGGTTGTTTAGGGAGAGCAATACCAATGGCTCATAGAAAACAGACTTAAAACCGATGAGAGGCTATTTGAAGTCTTTCCTACTCATCAAACTTGCCAATTAACGCAACTCTTATCCGCCATGTTTTCAATTAGCCCTTCTTCAATTAGCCTTCTCCCCTATTGGGTGTTAGCTCTTTGTTTGGTGGGCTATGGTTTGTTTTTAATTCTGTTTCAATGAAGCACTGGCTATAAAACAACTTGACTCCAATCAAACGACAACTTTTAAAGCGTTTTAAGATTTAGGGTATCGCAAAATAACCCCCACCCCCTTATGAATTTCACTATAAAATAAAACTTAAAACTATAAAAATAAGACTTTAAACACCAATACTTGATAAGAACAGAATTTTCAAATCCAAACGCATTCATAATCAGCTCAGACCTACCAAAAACACCAAAAACAAAACTCAAACACAAGAAAAACAAAGCAAAACAACAAAAACCATAAGCAGTAAAAAAACAAACGATTAAGAAATAAAAATTAAAACGCAATAAGTAAGAAATAACAAACAACAAGTAAACTAAACACATTAAACATTAAATATAAAGACACCAACAACTAAAAATATAAGCATTAAGAAATAACAAACAATAAGCAAACAAGAATTAAACAAAATCAAGAAGTAAAAAAGAAAGAAAAGCTCAATCTTTCAAAACTAAGCAACAAGAAGTTCTTTTGTCAGGTAATACTCTTTGGCTTTTAACAAGCGAATGTTAAAAGCTTTTCTCTAGAAAGGAGGTGATCCAACCGCAGGTTCACCTACGGTTACCTTGTTACGACTTCACCCCAGTCGCTGTGTGTGCCGTGGGCAGTAGCCAATTTAGCATCCTGACTTAAGGCAAACACAACTCCCATGGTGTGACGGGCGGTGAGTACAAGACCCGGGAACGTATTCACCGCAACATGGCTGATTTGCGATTACTAGCGATTCCAGCTTCATGCAGGCGAGTTGCAGCCTACAATCCGAACTGAGAGGCGTTTTGAAGATTGGCTCCACTTCGCAGTATTGCTTCTCTTTGTGCACCCCATTGTAGCACGTGTGTAGCCCTAGGCGTAAGGGCCATGATGACTTGACGTCGTCCCCACCTTCCTCCTCCTTACGGAGGCAGTATCCTTAGAGTTCTCAGCATGACCTGTTAGCAACTAAGAAAGGGGGTTGCGCTCGTTGCGGGACTTAACCCAACATCTCACGACACGAGCTGACGACAGCCGTGCAGCACCTGTTTTCAAGGTCTAGCAAGCCAGACACTCCACTATTTCTAGCAGATTCTCTCAATGTCAAGCCTAGGTAAGGTTCTTCGTGTATCTTCGAATTAAACCACATGCTCCACCGCTTGTGCGGGTCCCCGTCTATTCCTTTGAGTTTTAATCTTGCGACCGTACTCCCCAGGCGGGATGCTTAATGCGTTAGCTGCATTACTGGAGAGACTAAGCCCTCCAACAACTAGCATCCATCGTTTAGGGCGTGGACTACCAGGGTATCTAATCCTGTTTGCTCCCCACGCTTTCGCGCAATCAGCGTCAGTAATGTTCCAGCAGGTCGCCTTCGCAATGAGTATTCCTCTTGATCTCTACGGATTTTACCCCTACACCAAGAATTCCACCTACCTCTCCCACACTCTAGAATAGTAGTTTCAAATGCAGTTCTATGGTTAAGCCATAGGATTTCACACCTGACTGACTATCCCGCCTACGCGCTCTTTACGCCCAGTGATTCCGAGTAACGCTTGCACCCTCCGTATTACCGCGGCTGCTGGCACGGAGTTAGCCGGTGCTTATTCGTTAGATACCGTCATTATCTTCTCTAACAAAAGGAGTTTACAATCCTAAAACCTTCATCCTCCACGCGGCGTTGCTGCTTCAGGGTTTCCCCCATTGAGCAATATTCCCTACTGCTGCCTCCCGTAGGAGTCTGGACCGTGTCTCAGTTCCAGTGTGTCCGTTCACCCTCTCAGGCCGGATACCCGTCATAGCCTTGGTAAGCCATTACCTTACCAACAAGCTGATAGGACATAGGCTGATCTCTTAGCGATAAATCTTTCCCCCGTAGGGAGTATCTGGTATTAATCATCGTTTCCAATGGCTATCCCAAACTAAGAGGCACATGACCTATGCGTTACTCACCCGTGCGCCACTAATCAGCACTCTAGCAAGCTAGAAGCTTCATCGTTCGACTTGCATGTATTAGGCACGCCGCCAGCGTTCACTCTGAGCCAGGATCAAACTCTCCATAAAAGTGTTTGTCCTAAAGCTCTTTTGTTTTTTGATAGGCTATCATTATTTCTAATAATAGCTTTAGCGTATCACAAGAACTCGTTTTATACTTTATTGAATAAAACGGGTTGTGTTCTTAAGTATTACAACAACAAAACAGAAAGAAACTTTTCAAAAAGGTTTAGCCAAACGCTAACCTTAAAATACTCTCATGCCATTCAGTCATCAATCATAATGATATAAATGATATAATCATCATAATCAATGAAATTGATTGGCACTGGTTGGATAAGAATTTCTTATAAAAGAATGAAAGTTATTGAAACCCTCACTCTTTTTATAATAAGTCATCCTTAAATCATTTAGAATATCCCTTTAAAAAAAACTTCTATCAATTTGCTTAGTTTTCAAAGATCGTTTGCTTTTAATCAGCTATCCTTGTAAGTTATCAAGCGGCTTTTTAAAAGCCCTTGCTGAAACAAGGAAATGAAAGTATAGTCATAGAAAGCTTAAGGTTTGCTTAAATCTAGGGAATGTTTGGGAAAATATTTTGATTTTTTAGAGCGTTTAAAAATTTTACGATCTTTTCTTTAGGGATAATCACTAAACTTTCGTGGTTTTCTAAAGTGCTACTAGCCATTCCCATAAACTCCCCCACTTCGCTAAAATAAGGCCTCCCTCCCCACAACACGCTCCCCTTTTTAAAAGAACTATCAAGCGAAAGAAACTTTTTAGATTTCAAAAGTTCAGCCACAGAAATGTCCGTTATCTGTATGGAAAAAGAATTCCCCTCATTTAACGCTGGGTAGTAGAGATCAGAATTGGGTGTTTTTTGATCGGTATAAGGATTTGAATGGAAAGTTTGAGCGTATTTGGCATAAATCCTTGCATGATAATAACTCTCTTCTCTTTTATGGCAATAATCGTCTCTAAAATCGGCAGTTTTTAAAAGCGAAAGCCCTTGATTCCTATCCATCGCTTCAAGGTGCAAGCTGGCTATACAAATCAGCTCTTTAGCGCTACTGTCTTGCATTTTGGCTAAAATCGTTTTAGGGTATAAGCCGTTAGAATAAAGCGTTTCAGAAGAAGCGATATAACGCCCGTTTTTGAGCAAAGTCGCATAGCCTTCTTTATAAGTCCCATCGCTAAAATACACTTTCAATAACGCAACAGAATAAACCCATGCAGGGAGCGTTGGATCAAGGGGCGGTTCGTCTCTAACGATCTGAATGTTATTAGCGTTCATCATGCATGAAAATAAAACGATGCAACAACCAACCGCTAATCTTTTATGCCAAAACGCCATTATCCAACTTACCGCTTAAATTTCAAAAGTATCCTACAACACTATCGGCTAAAATACCATTTGTTTTAATTTGTTGCTATAATTAGATCATTTGAATGACAAAAGCTTATCGCAAAGGTTTATGATGGATCCAATTAAAACTTATGAAATTAAAGAAGAAGAGCTTGCAAAAACCGCTTACGCCACAATCAAAACCAATAAAGGCAATATCGCTCTAGAGCTTTTTTACAAAGACGCGCCCCAAGCGGTGAGTAACTTTGTAGCTCTAGCTAAAGAGGGTTTTTATGATGGGCTTAATTTCCATCGTGTGATCGCCGGCTTTGTGGCTCAAGGAGGTTGCCCTTATGGCACAGGCACAGGCGGGCCAGGACACCGCATTAAATGCGAAGTGGCCCATAACCCCAACAAGCACAAAAGAGGCTCTATTTCTATGGCGCATGCTGGGAGAGACACAGGGGGGAGTCAATTTTTCTTGTGTTTTGTGGATTTGCCCCATTTAGATGGCGAACACACCGTGTTTGGCAAGATCACTAGTGCAGAAGGTCTTAGCGTTTTGGATAAAATCAAGCAAGGCGATATAATAGAAAGCGTTGTGTTTAGCTCTTCTCTATAAGGAACAAGAAACTAGACATGCTCATACTCAGCCGCAAAGTTAATGAAGGGATTGTCATTGATGATAATATCCACATTAAAGTCATTTCCATAGATAGAGGGAGTGTGCGTTTAGGGTTTGAAGCGCCTGGAAGCACCCTTATTTTGCGCGCTGAACTCAAAGAGGCTATTGTGAGCGAAAACCAAAAAGCTTCTGCGTGCGTAGATGAAAGCTTGTTAGAAAACATCAAAAAGGTCATTAAGCCTTGACGTATGTTTTTGAGGTTTATCCTAAAATCAATATTTTTTTAAAAATCCTTCACAAAGAAGGGGCTTACCACAAGCTCATTTCTCGCATGTGTTTGGTCAAAGACAAGCTCAAAGACATTATCAGCGTCAAAAGCGCGCTTTCCTTTTCGCTAAAAGGGGATTTTGACTGCCCTTTAGAAGAAAACTCGCTCTTTAAAGCCCTCCAAGTTTTAAAAAATTTTTTAAAATCAAAAAATTTCTCTCATTCTGTCATCAAATCCCTAGACACCCTAGCGATTGAAGTGGAAAAAAACATCCCCACTCAAGCCGGGTTAGGCGGTGGGAGTGCTGATGCTGGGGGGCTATTGTATCATTTAAATCGGATTTTTGACTGGCATTTGAGTTTAAAAGAGCTTTATAGCATGGGATCTTTAGTGGGTGCGGACACCAATTTTTTCATCTCACAATACAAAAGCGCTAACGCTACTTCTTATGGCGAAGTCATTGAAAATTTTGAAGAAGAGCCTTTAGAAAATCGCCTAGAAATCTATGCGCCAAATCATGTTTTTTGCAGCACCAAAGCCGTTTATCAAGCCTATAAGCCTGAAACTTGTTTTTCTCAAGCTAAAGAATGGCTTAAAAAGCCGAGTTTGGAATGCCTAAAGACTTGCGACAGAAACGAATTAAACGATCTTTTAAAACCGGCTTTACTCACTAACCAAGCCTTAAGAGGTATAGAAAGCGAACTGGGCAAGGAGTGGTTTTTTAGCGGGAGCGGGAGCGCGTTTTTTAGGCTAAAGCCTGCGTTAAAAGGGGGCGAATGAAACTCATTGCCAGCAATAAAAAAGCCTATTTTGACTATGAAATTTTGGAAACTTTGGAAGCGGGATTAGTGCTTTTAGGCTCTGAAGTGAAGGCTTTGAGGCAAACTAGGGTGAATTTAAAAGATAATTTTGTTAAAATAATCAAAGGAGAAGCTTTTTTATTTGGTGTTCATATATCATATTTAGATACAATCCATGCGTATTACAAGCCCAATGAAAGGCGAGAGCGTAAGTTGCTTTTACACAAAAAGCAATTATTGAAATGGCAGATTGAAGCGTCTAAAGAACGCTTGAGTATCGTAGGATTGAAATTGTATTTTAACCAAAGGAATAAAGCTAAAATCCAAATTGCTTTAGTGAAAGGAAAAAAATTGCACGATAAAAGACAAAGTCTTAAAGAAAAAGCGCTCAATAAAGAAATTCTTGCTGATTTAAAACACCACTTTAAAGGATAATAATAATGAAAGAAATGGTAGATTATGGGATTATAGGGTTTTTGATCTTCCTCTCTGTTATCGTTATAGCGATCGCAATAGAAAGGTTGTGGTTTTTTGCCACTCTTCGTGTAGATGACTACACAGACAGGCGCAAATTAGAACTAGCCTTGCACAAACGACTGACTTTAGTAGCCACGATTGGCTCAAACGCTCCTTATATCGGTCTTTTAGGGACGGTTATGGGGATCATGCTCACCTTTATGGATTTAGGCTCAGCTTCTGGCATTGACACTAAGGCGATCATGACTAATTTAGCCCTTGCTTTAAAAGCGACTGGCATGGGGTTATTGGTAGCGATCCCTGCGATTGTGATTTATAACTTGTTAGTGAGAAAAAGCGAGATTTTAGTTACCAAATGGGATATTTTCCACCACCCGGTTGATACGCAATCCCATGAGGTTTATAGCAAAGCCTAAGGATTGAGCGGTGAAAAAAGTAGAATCCATGAATGTGGTGCCTTTCATTGACATCATGCTTGTGTTGCTAGTGATCGTGCTTACAACGGCGTCTTTTGTGCAAACTTCAAAGCTCCCTATTAGCATTCCTCAAGTGGATAAGGATAGCACTGACTCTAAAGATGTGTTGGACAAAAAACAAGTTACGATCGCTATTTCTAATAAGGGTTCTTTTTATTTTGACGATAAAGAAATCAGCTTTGAAAATTTAAAGCATAAGGTTTCCACTTTGGCTAAAGACACCCCTATTGTCTTGCAAGGCGATAAGAAAAGCAATTTGGATAACTTTATCAAAGTCGTGGATTTATTGCAAACAAACAATCTGAAACAGCTTTACATTCTTGTTGAAGATAAAAAGAATCAAAAAAATTAGTTTTAGTCAATTTTTAGCATTCTTTAGCTAAAATCTACACTTATGTTTAATTTTTATCAAGGGAGTTTTAAATGAAACGCACTTACCAACCACATAACACACCAAGAAAGCGAACCCATGGCTTTCTTGTGAGGATGAAAACCAAAAACGGGCGCAAGGTGATTAATGCCAGACGAGCTAAGGGCAGAAAAAAGCTTTCCGTCTAAACCCTATGACTCTTTAAAAAACAAGAGCGAGTTTGATAGGGTTTATCAAAAGGGGTTTAAAAAACATAACCCTTTTTTTTCGCTCTTTGTTTTGGATTTGTCAAAAGAGTCGCCAAAAGAAAAAGAGGGCTTTAAAGATCCGCTCTCTTGTAGGCTTAAAGACAAAAAAACGCTTTATTTATTAGGTTTAAGTGTGTCCAAAAAAGTTGGCAACGCCGTGAAACGAAACCTTATCAAACGCCGTTTGCGTTCGCTTACATTAAAGCATGCCGCTCTTTGTCAAGGGCTTGCTTTGGTGTTTGTGCCTAGAAGCGATTGTTACCATTTGGATTTTTGGGCTTTAGAAAAACATTTTTTAGAAATGCTAACTTCCATTAAAAACTATATGAACAAAACCTTAAAAGACTTGAAAAAAGGAATAATTCATACCTATGCGAAACAATAAAACGCCTTTTTTGAGCGCGATTTTTACGGCATCAATTAGGGGTTACCAACGCTTTTTTTCGGCTTTCACCCCTTCAAGCTGTCGGTTTTACCCCACTTGCTCCAACTACGCTCTGTGGTTGCTCTGTTTTGAAAGCCCTTTGAGCGCTATGGGTAAGATCGCTATAAGGATACTCTCATGCAACCCTTTTTGCTCTGGGGGCATTGCTTACCCTACTACTCGCTTGAAACGCCCTAGTTTGCTCCAATCTCATAAAGATTCTAATCGCAATTTTAAAACCATCACTTTTTGGCTCATTCCCACCAAAAGCCACGCAACTTACTACATCATTAAGGTTTAATCACAATGGATAAAAACAACAATAATAATCTGCGCTTGATTTTAGCGATCGCTCTGTCTTTCTTGTTTATCGCTCTTTATAGCTATTTTTTCCAAAAACCAAACAAAACAACAACCCAAACCACAAAGCAAGAAACAACCAACAACCATACAGCAACAAGTCCTAACGCACCCAACGCCCAACATTTTAGCGTTACTCAAACCATCCCACAAGAGAGTTTGTTAAGCACGATTTCTTTTGAGCATGCCAAAATTGAAATTGATTCTTTAGGGCGCATCAAACAGGTTTATCTCAAGGATAAAAAATACCTAACCCCCAAACAAAAGGGCTTTTTAGAGCATGTGGGCCATCTTTTTAGCTCCAAAGAAAATGTGCAACCCCCCCTAAAAGAACTCCCCCTTTTAGCGGCCGATAAACTCAAGCCTTTAGAAGTGCGTTTTTTAGACCCCACGCTCAATAACAAAGCGTTCAACACCCCTTATAGCGCTTCAAAAACCACCCTTGGGCCTAACGAACAGCTTGTTTTAACCCAAGATTTAGGCGATCTTAGCATCATTAAAACTTTGACTTTCTATGATGATTTGCATTATGATTTAAAAATCGCCTTCAAATCGCCCAATAACCTTATCCCTAGCTATGTGATCACCAATGGTTACAGGCCGGTGGCTGATTTGGACAGCTACACCTTTTCAGGCGTGCTTTTAGAAAATAACGACAAAAAAATTGAAAAAATTGAGGATAAAGACGCTAAAGAAATCAAACGCTTTTCTAACACCCTCTTTTTATCCAGCGTGGATAGGTATTTCACCACCTTGCTTTTCACTAAAGATCCTCAAGGTTTTGAAGCCTTAATCGATTCAGAAATAGGGACTAAAAACCCCTTAGGCTTCATTTCCCTTAAAAATGAAGCGAATTTGCATGGCTATATTGGCCCTAAGGATTACCGCTCTTTGAAAGCGATTTCGCCGATACTTACGGATGTGATAGAGTATGGCTTAATCACATTTTTTGCAAAAGGCGTGTTTGTTTTACTGGATTATTTGTATCAATTTGTGGGCAATTGGGGTTGGGCTATCATTTTTTTAACGATTATCGTGCGCCTAATCCTTTATCCTTTAAGCTATAAGGGCATGGTGAGCATGCAAAAGCTCAAAGAATTAGCCCCTAAAATGAAAGAACTCCAAGAAAAATACAAGGGCGAACCCCAAAAATTGCAAGCCCACATGATGCAGCTTTACAAAAAACATGGGGCCAACCCGCTAGGGGGTTGTTTGCCCTTAATTTTACAAATCCCGGTGTTTTTTGCCATTTATAGAGTGCTTTATAACGCTGTGGAATTGAAAAGCTCAGAGTGGATTCTATGGATCCATGATTTATCCATCATGGATCCGTATTTTATTTTACCGCTTCTTATGGGAGCGTCTATGTATTGGCACCAAAGCGTTACGCCAAACACCATGACCGATCCCATGCAAGCAAAGATCTTTAAACTCTTACCCCTATTATTCACGATCTTTTTAATCACTTTCCCTGCAGGCTTAGTCTTGTATTGGACCACGAACAACATCCTTTCGGTGTTGCAACAACTCATCATCAATAAAGTCTTAGAGAACAAAAAACGCATGCATGCACAAAACAAAAAGGAACATTGATGCAAAATCCTATTGAAATCAAAGCCAAAACCTTAGAAGAAGCCCTTATCCAGGCTTCTATCGCCTTGAATTGCCCCATTATTAATTTGCAATATGAAGTCATTCAAACGCCCTCTAAAGGTTTTTTAAACATCGGTAAAAAAGAAGCCATTATTTTAGCGAGCGTTAAAGAAAGCGTTAAAGAGGTTAAAGAAGAGAGCGTTAAAGAAACCAACACGAAAGAAAACCATCAAAACAATATAGAAGAAAAAAAACAAAACTTAGAAACAGAAACACCGCAAGAAGAAAGAATCACCCCTAAACCCCCTAAAAAAAACCCTAAAGAAGAATCTCATAATGGGGACAAACTCCATGAAATTAAGCAAGAATTGAAAGACTTATTCTCCCACTTACCCTATAAAATCAATAAAGTGGAAGTCAGCCTTTATGAACCGGGGGTGTTATTGATTAATATTGATGGCGAAGATTCCGCCCTTTTGATTGGCGAAAAAGGCTATCGTTACAAAGCCCTTTCTTACTTGCTCTTTAACTGGATCCACCCTACTTATGGCTATAGCATCCGCTTAGAAATTTCTACCTTTTTGCAAAACCAAGAAAAGGTTATGGAAGCGCAACTCCAAAGCGTGATCATGACCGTGCATGAAGTGGGTAAAGGGCAGATGAAAGCCCCTGATGGCGTTTTAACCTATATCGCTTTAAAGAAGTTGCGAAAAGCGTTCCCCAACAAATATGTCTCCATTAAAACCAACTTAAACGATGAAAAATACATCGTCATCAACGACTTTAACAATGAATGACACCATCGCCGCTATCGCCACCCCTTTAGGCAAGGGAGCGATTAGCATCATTAAAATCAGCGGCCATAACGCTCTAAATGTCCTCAAACAACTCACCCAAAAACAAGACTTCACCCCCAGATACGCTTATGTGCGCGATATTTTTTCTGATGGTGTTTTATTAGACAAAGCGTTAGTCATTTATTTCAAAGCCCCTTATAGTTTCACCGGTGAAGATGTGTGCGAAATCCAATGCCATGGAAGCCCCCTTTTAGCGCAACATATCTTACAAGCTTGTTTGAATTTAGGGGCTAGGCTTGCTAAAGCGGGGGAATTTAGCAAAAAAGCCTTTTTAAACCATAAAATGGATTTGAGCGAGATTGAAGCGAGCGTTCAGCTCATCCTTTGTGAAGATGAAAGCGTTTTAAACGCTCTGGCCAGGCAGCTTAAGGGCGAGTTGAAAATTTTTATTGAAGAGGCCAGGAATAATCTTTTAAAGCTTTTGGCGAGCTCAGAAGTTTTGATTGATTATAGCGAAGAAGACATCCCTAGCGATTTTTTAAAGGAAGTGTCTTTTAATTTAGAAAAACAAATCGCCTCTTTTAAAGACTTATTGGATTTTTCTAACATGCAAAAACAAAAAAACAAAGGGCATGCCTTAAGCATTGTTGGCAAACCCAATGCCGGCAAAAGTTCCCTATTAAACGCCATGCTTTTAGAAGAAAGGGCTTTAGTGAGCGATATTAAAGGCACGACAAGAGACACTATAGAAGAAGTCATTGAACTAAAAGGGCATAAGGTGCGCTTGATTGACACGGCTGGCATTAGAGAGAGCGCGGATGAAATAGAGCGTTTAGGGATTGAAAAAAGCCTTAAAAGTTTAGAAAATTGCGACATTATTTTGGGCGTGTTTGATCTTTCTAAACCCCTAGAAAAAGAAGATTTTAGCCTTATAGACACCCTTAATCGCGTCAAAAAGCCTTGCATTGTTGTTTTGAATAAAAACGATTTAGCCCCTAAGTTGGAGCTTGAAATTTTAAAATCTTATCTTAAAATCCCTTATTCTTTACTAGAAACCAACACCCTAAATTCCAAGGCTTGTTTGAAAGATTTGAGCCAAAAAATCAGCGCCTTTTTCCCCAAACTAGACACTCAAAACAAGCTCTTACTCACTTCCCTAGCCCAAAAAACCGCCCTAGAAAACGCCATTTTTGAATTGCAAAACGCTAAAAACCATTTAGAAACTTTGGAGCTTTTTTCTTATCATCTTTTAAGTGCGATAGAAAGCTTGAACTTGCTCACCCGCCCTTATGAAACCAGCCAAATGCTAGACAGCATGTTTAGCGAATTTTGCTTAGGCAAATGAAACCGCTTAAAGAATGGGTTAAAACCCCTTTTTAGCGCCACTTTTTAAGACTTTTTTACACATTAGCGCCGTTTAATACCCATATTATTCACAAAAACAATACTGCCATTTTTCAAAAAGGTGTAAAATAAGCTAGTTTAAAATATATACATACTATAAGCTATTTTTGAGTAAAAATGTCAAAAAAGACCATTAAGGAGATTTCATGTTAAAGCTCGCTAGCAAAACGATTTGTTTGTCCCTAATCGGCTCATTCACCGCTTTAGAAGCCTACCAAAAGCACCAAAAAGACGGCTTTTTTATAGAAGCCGGGTTTGAAACCGGGCTGTTGCAAGGCACACAAACCCAAGAACAAACCATAGCCACCACTCAAGAAAAACCCAAACCAAAACCCAAACCAAAACCCATTACCCCTCAAAGCACCTATGGGAAATACTACATCTCCCAAAGCACCATTTTAAAGAATGCGACTGAGTTGTTTGCAGAGGACAATATCACCAACTTAACCTTTTATTCTTTAAACCCTGTGTATGTAACCGCTTATAACCAAGAAAGCGCTGAAGAAGCTGGCTATGGTGATAGCAGTTTGATTATGATACAAAACTTCCTGCCTTATAATTTAAACAATATTGAGCTGAGCTATACAGACAATCAAGGCAATGTAGTCAGTTTGGGCGTGATAGAGACTATCCCTAAACAATCTCAAATCATTCTGCCCGCAAGCTTGTTTAACGATCCGCAACTTAACGCCGATGGCTTCCAGCAACTCCAAACCACCACCACAAAATTTTCTGATGCCAGCACGCAGAATCTGTTTGATAAGCTCAGTAAGGTTACAACCAATCTTCAAATGACTTATATCAATTACAACCAATTTTCTAGCGGTAACGGCACTGGTTCTAAACCCCCATGCCCTCCATACGAAAATCAAGAAAACTGCACGGCTAAAGTGCCGTCTTTCACCTCTCAAGACGCTAAGAATTTGACCAATTTAATGCTGAACATGATGGCGGTGTTTGATTCTAAATCTTGGGAAGATGCTATTAAAAACGCCCCCTTCCAGTTTAGCGACAACAACCTGTCAAAGCCATGTTATTCTGATTATTCTACATGCGTGAATCCTTACAACGATGGGCTTGTTGATCCTAAATTGATCGCTAAAAATAAAGGAGATGAATACAATATAGAAAACGGGCAAACAGGCTCAGTGATATTAACGCCGCAAGACGTTATCTATAGCTATAGAGTTACGAATAATCTTTATGTGAATCTCTTGCCCCCAAGAGGAGGGGATTTAGGGCTAGGGTCTCAATATGGCGGCCCGAATGGCCCAGGCGATGATGGCACCAATTTTGGCGCTTTAGGGATATTGTCTCCTTTCTTGGATCCTGAAATGCTCTTTGGCAAAGAATTGAATAAAGTCGCCATCATGCAATTAAGAGACATCATCCATGAATACGGGCATACCTTAGGTTATACGCATAACGGGAACATGACTTATCAAAGGGTGCGCATGTGTGTAGAAAACAATGGGCCAGAAGAGCGCTGTCAGGGCGGGAAGATAGAGCAAGTGAATGGACAAGAAGTGCAAGTGTTTGACAACGGGCATGAAGTGCGAGACACCGATGGCTCTTTCTATGATGTGTGTTCTCGTTTTGGCGGCCAAGGCCAGCCCGCTTTCCCTAGCAGTTACCCCAATTCCATTTATACTGATTGCTCTCAAGTCCCCGCCGGGCTTATAGGCGTTACCAGTGCGGTTTGGCAGCAACTCATCGATCAAAACGCCCTACCGGTGGATTACACTAATTTGAGCAGCCAAACTAACTATTTAAACGCTAGTTTGAACACGCAAGATTTTGCGACCACTATGCTTAGCGCGATCAGTCAAAGCCTTTCATCTTCTAAATCTAGCACCACTACCTATCGCACTTCAAAAACCTCACGGCCCTTTGGAGCCCCCCTATTAGGCGTTAATCTTAAAATGGGCTATCAAAAATACTTTAATGATTACTTAGGGTTGTCTTCTTATGGCATTATCAAATACAACTACGCTCAAGCCAATAACGAAAAAATCCAACAATTAAGCTATGGCGTGGGAATGGATGTGTTGTTTGATTTCATCACCAATTACACCAACGAAAAGAACCCTAAAAACAATCTAACCAAGAAAGTTTTCACTTCCTCTCTTGGGGTGTTTGGGGGGTTAAGGGGCTTATACAACAGCTATTATTTGTTGAACCAATACAAAGGGAGCGGTAATTTAAATGTGACCGGTGGGTTGAATTACCGCTACAAGCATTCTAAATATTCTATAGGCATTAGCGTTCCTTTGGTCCAGTTGAAATCTAGGGTCGTTTCTAGCGATGGTGCAACCACCAATTCTATCACTCTCAATGAAGGGGGCAGTCATTTTAAAGTGTTTTTTAACTATGGGTGGATTTTCTAGGGGTTAAAAATATTCTTTTTAACTCTCTATTGGCTCCTAAGAATTAAGAGCGAATTGCCAAATTTCACTAGCATTCTTAGGCTTAAAGTTTTCAGTCGTATTAGGATTATCAATATCTAATAAATCTTTTTTTAACTCATCATTAGGAATATATTTACTAGCTAAATTCTCATCTTTCTTAGCTTGAGAATATTGCTTTTTAATCTCTTTCATTTGTGTTTTAATTTCTAAAACCTTACTTTGATATTTAGCTAATTGTTTTTCTAATTTGCCAAGCTCTTTATAAAAATTAGCCCCCATTTCTACATTTTTTAACATCTTATCTCCTTAACTTAATCAATCATAACAACCCCATTATATCTAAACTTAACCACAATAAAATGGGTAACCACAAATAACGGCGGCTATAAATACCGCTTATTCTTGCAATGGGGTAATCCCCCTTGACCCCCTAAAAATCAAATGAGAGAACAGGTGAATACAAACAAACAAGTTATTAAAAGTCTTAGGCTATCTAAAGAACAATGGCAAACTATCCAAACTCAAATGCAAGAAAAAAATTTAAACTTTTCGCAATTAGTTTTAAACTTTCTTTTAACTCAAAACTCACAAACTCCAACAAAATCTAAAAAACAAAAAGCTATTGTCAATAAAGAGCTAATCATTGAATTAGCTAAGTGGGGAAACAATTTAAATCAAATCGCTAAATGTCTCAACACTAATAAAGAAGCGTTGTAATCATTTGAAAGCGTGCTAGCGATCAGATGACCCATGCTAGCTTTTTCTGCAATGTAAAGATTAGGCATTGTCGTTTGCTTCCAAAATGATCGCAAAAGTGTCTAATGGAATGTGTTTTTTTGCCAAGCTATCTCTTAGAGCCATATGAGAAACTGCTCACGCCTGAAGCTAGAAAACTTTTGGAACAACAGGCTCTAGATTGTTTGAAAAACGCCAAAACTGAAGCCGACAGAAAAGAATGTGTCAAAAACCTCCCCAAAAACTTGAGAAAAGAGATTTTAGATAAAAACAGCTTAGAAGCCTATAAAACGCCCCAAAAGTCAAGGACAAACCCGCTTATAAAGGAAACCCCTAAGCTTAAAAGCTTAAGGGAACGCTCTTGAAAAAATCAGCGTTTCACAGAAACGATCACTTTAAGCCCTAAAAAAGCAAACTCAAAGTATAATGTTTTGAGAAGAGCGTTTGCCACTTTTGCGTTTCATGGCATGCTCCTTACAATGTTGGTCTGCCCCATATCGTAACTATGGGGCGTGATGAAATCCTACAACAAACCCCCTTAAAATCTCATCTAATCAAACACAAGGCGTTTTTAAAACATTAAAGAATGAGCGTTATTAAGCGGTATTGTTTAAAACTAATGCTTCAAACAATCTTCAAACAAATACTGATGCTCGCTAGGTAAAGCGTCAAATAAGGCTTTGGCTAAATCTTGCATTTCTTTTAAGGCTTTATTACTGCTTCTTAAAGTCAATAAATTTTGCAAGCTCCTAGCGTTAATGCTATACGCTAAATGCGTTTTATAGCTCTCCGGCATGGCGTATTTGGCTAAATCGTTTTTAATGTTATGCTCGCTCAATAAAACCCTGAGATTTTCCAAAGCTAAAACGCTCATTGCATCCACTTTTTCATTATCCACAAACACTAAAAACTCTTTGGCTCTTTTTAAATTCGTTTCATTAAGGGGTAAAAAGCTCTCCACTTCTTTCAATTCCCTTAAAGTGTAGCGGCTTGATTTCACGCTCAAGCTCGCTATGCGGTGCCGGCTCAATTCTTGCAACGCTCCCCTACTCAAACCCTTGATTTCAAAATTGTAATAAAGATGCTCTAAAGTGGAAGAATGCCTAAAAATATTCCCCACCCTGTGAATGAGCTCCTTATCTTTAGAGCCTCCATCATCGCTGTATTCAAAGCTCTGCCAGCAAGTGCGGATCGCTTGGCTTGCAATGTCTAAAGGGGTGTAATGCTTACAAATCACTTCCATTATCTTACTCCTAATCGCTTTTATTCCACGGTAACGCTTTTAGCTAAGTTTCTTGGGTGATCCACATCGTGATTTAAACGCATAGCGATTTCTAAGGCTAAAAGTTGCATCGCTAAATTCATGCGGAAAAATTCTTCCATGTAGCTTTGGCTCTCTTCTAACTGGATAAAATCATCAGCGATCTCTAAAATTTCAGAGCTTAACACGCAAATCGTAGAATCCCTAGCGCTCAATTCTTCAATATTGCTTTTGGTTTTATCAAACAACAAATGTTTAGACAATAAAGCAATGGTAAAAAGGTTGGAATCCACTAACGCAATAGGCCCATGCTTCATCTCCGCGCTCGCATACCCCTCAGCATGCAAGTAGCTGATTTCTTTAAGTTTTAACGCTCCTTCTAAAGCGAGCGGGTAAAACACATCGCGCCCGATATAAAAAAAGCCATGCCCATGCAAGTAGCGTTTGGATAAGCGCTTGATCTTTTCATGCAATTTAGGCTCTACTTTCATCGCATTCACGCTATTTAGCATGTTTTTAGCCTGGATTCTTTCTTCTTCTTTAGAGATTGTCCCTAGCTGTTTGCCTATATACACGCTCAAAAGCCATAAGAGCATCACTTGCGAAGAAAACGCCTTAGTGGATGCCACGCTCCGCTCCACCCCCGCTCTAATCAAAAGCGTGTGATCGCTAATGCGGCTCATCATGCTAAAAGGAGCGTTACACAAGCTAATGGTTTTAAGCCCTTGGGCTTTGGCTAATTTTAAAGCTTCTAAAGTGTCAGCGGTTTCGCCGCTTTGAGAAATCGCTATAAAAAGCTCGTTAGGGTTGCTTTTAAAATGAGCGTAGCGGTATTCGCTCGCTAAAATGGCTCTCGCTCTTATTTTGGCTAATCTTTCAAACAAATACACGCTCGCCAAACTCGCATGGTAACTGCTCCCGCAAGAACACAGCGTGATCTCGCTCACATTCTCTAAAAATTTAGGATCGATCTCGCAATACACATTCAAGGCTTCCAAGCGCCCCTCCAAACACTCTAACAAACTGCTATGCTGCTCATAAATCTCTTTTTCTAAATAATTCCTAAAATCCCCTTTAGAATAATCTTTATCCTCAAAAGCGTAATCTTTCATGTTTTCAATATTTTTTAAATCTTTAAAATTTTCTAAAGAAATCTGCCCCACGCTATTTTCTTCTAAAATGACAAATTGATCCACTTTAGGGGCTAACACGCTCAAACTTGATGCAAAAAACACCCCTTCTTTGCCCTTACCCACGATTAAAGGCGACGAAGATTTAGCGTAAAAGAGGCTCTCTTTAGCCCTTTTATGGAGCATTAAAACCGCATAACTCCCTTTTAAAAGGCTGATGCTTTTTTCAAAGGCTTTCAATAAATCGCTCTCGCTTTTAAGCGTTTCTTCTAATAAATGCGCAATGACTTCCGTGTCCGTTTGGCTTAAAAACGCATGCCCCTTTTCTTCTAGTTCCTTTTTCAAAACGGCGTAATTTTCAATGATGCCATTATGCACTAAGGCTAAATTTTCTGTAAAATGCGGGTGGGCATTGGTGCTGCTTGGCTTGCCATGCGTGGCCCATCTGGTGTGAGCGATACTCACGCCAAAATCCAAAAACTCTTTATTTTTAAGCTCTAGTGTAAGGTTTTCTAATTTCCCTTGAGTTTTAAACACTTCCAAACGATCAGCGCTCAATACGGCTAAACCAGCGCTGTCATAACCTCTGTATTCCAATTCCTTTAATCCCTCTAAAAGAACGGATTTTTTCTCGCTATCCCCTATATAACCTACAATCCCGCACATTTAAAACACCAATAACCCTTTTTTGATCTTATTTAAAGCGTTAATAAGCTCCTTTAAGCGCTCCACTTCTTCGCTTAATTGCGTAAAAAACGCTTCATTCACGCCCTTTGGCATGTCCATGCTCCCTCTTTTAATCTCAATAAAATCCCCCAAACTCAAATTCGCTAATTTTAAAAGCATTTCAATTTCATTTTGCGAATCTTCAATATCCGCTAAAATCTTGCGTATTTTTTCAAACATGTGATCGCCTTTAATTTAGAATGCTCCATGATACTCCATGATAGCTAAACTATCAAACTATCAATGATGTTTTCTAAGATCTGTTTGACTTTGGCGTGGTTTTCTTTAAATTCCTGATGCGCGTTAAGCCCCACATGGTTACTCACGCAAAAAATCCCTTTAGCCTTCAAAGAAAACGCCCTAGCCACGCTTAAGACGCTAAAAAACTCCATGTTTTCTAATAAAACGCCCTTTTGAGCCATTTTTTTAGCAAATATTTCGCTGGTGTGGATATAGTTACTGCTATTGATGCACACCCTTTTAAAAAGAGCTTCCTCTTTAGTTTCTATTTGAATGAAATTATCCAAAGGCGTGTAGCTGTTTAAATGGCTAAAACTCTCTTCAACTTGATAGCCGCAAACGCTTTCAAACACGCTTAAAAGCTCCATTTCTGGGCTATAACTCCCCGCGCTCCCTATAAAAATAAGGCTTTCTATACTGGGGTTTTTTAAACACATTCTCGTTAAATTAATCGCGCTCTCTATCAAGCCCACACCAATAGGCACCGCTTTTTTTAAAGTCTCATTCCTTCCCGCGCAAAGCAGCATGAAAATCCTTTTTTTGCATCCATTAGCTTATTATAAAGCAAGCATTATAGACAAACCCTTAAAAGAAACACCTTAATTTTAAGGCTTCATTCACATTTCATTCACATGTTATTCCTTTTTCATTCACAACTTATTCACGCTATAATAACGCCATGGATACCAACAACAATATTGAAAAAGAAATCTTGGCGCTAGTCAAACAAAATCCTAATGTTAGCCTCATAGAGTATGAAAATTACTTTAGCCAACTCAAATACAACCCTAACGCGAGCAAGAGCGATATTGCCTTTTTTTATGCCCCCAACCAAGTCTTATGCACCACGATTACGGCTAAATACGGTGCGTTGCTTAAAGAAATTTTAAGCCAGAATAAAGTCGGCATGCATTTAGCCCATAGCGTGGATGTGCGTATTGAAGTGGCGCCTAAAATCCAGGTTAATGCCCAATCTAATATCAATTACAAAGCGGTGAAAACGAGCGTCAAAGACTCTTACACTTTTGAAAATTTTGTCGTAGGCTCATGCAACAACACCGTTTATGAAATCGCTAAAAAAGTCGCCCAAAGCGATACGCCCCCTTATAACCCGGTGCTTTTTTATGGCGGCACAGGGTTAGGCAAAACGCACATTTTAAACGCTATCGGTAACCATGCCCTAGAAAAGCATAAAAAAGTCGTGTTAGTCACTTCAGAAGATTTTTTAACAGACTTTTTAAAGCATTTAGACAACAAAACCATGGATTCTTTTAAAGCAAAATACCGCCATTGCGACTTTTTCTTGTTAGATGACGCCCAATTTTTGCAAGGAAAACCCAAGCTAGAAGAAGAATTTTTCCACACCTTTAACGAATTGCACGCCAACAGCAAACAGATCGTGTTGATTTCAGACCGATCGCCTAAAAACATCGCCGGCTTAGAAGATCGCTTAAAATCGCGCTTTGAATGGGGGATAACCGCTAAAGTCATGCCCCCTGATTTAGAAACCAAACTTTCCATTGTCAAACAAAAATGCCAACTCAATCAAATCACTTTGCCTGAAGAAGTGATGGAATACATCGCCCAACACATCAGCGACAATATCCGCCAAATGGAAGGCGCGATCATTAAAATCAGCGTGAACGCGAACTTGATGAACGCTCCCATTGATTTGAACCTCGCTAAAACCGTTTTAGAAGATTTGCAAAAAGATCATGCTGAAGGCTCAAGCTTGGAAAATATCTTACTCGCTGTCGCGCAAAGCTTAAATCTCAAATCCAGCGAAATCAAAGTCTCTTCGCGCCAAAAAAACGTCGCTTTAGCGAGAAAATTAGTCGTGTATTTCGCCAGGCTTTATACCCCAAACCCCACGCTTTCGCTCGCTCAATTTTTGGATTTAAAGGATCATTCAAGCATTTCTAAAATGTATTCTAGCGTTAAAAAAATGCTTGAAGAAGAAAAAAGCCCTTTTATCTTAAGCCTTAGAGAAGAAATCAAAAACCGCCTGAACGAATTGAACGACAAAAAAACCGCTTTCAATTCAAGTGAATGAAAAAAGGCTTATGAAAAAGCGTTCCATTCACTTTTTTTCAAATCCCACAACCCCCCTAAAAACGCGCGTCTCTAAAGCTTTTTATTGTTTCATTCCATCCATTCACGCCCCTACTACTGTTACTAATTATTATTAATTAAAGTGTTACCTATCTATAACTTATTGATAACTTTTACTAAACCTTTTTTTAAGCTATAATCCAAAATAAAAAGGAACAAGCATGAAAAAAACCCTTTGTCTGTCTTTCTTTCTGACTTTCTCTAACCCTCTTCAAGCCCTTGTGATCGAGCTTTTAGAAGAAATTAAAACTTCACCGCATAAAGGCACTTTTAAGGCTAAAGTCCTTGATTCTAAAGAACCAAGACAAGTTTTAGGCGTTTATAATATTTCCCCACACAAAAAACTCACGCTCACAATCACTCACATATCCACCGCAATCGTCTATCAACCCCTTGATGAAAAACTTTCTTTAGAAACGACTTTAAACCCTAACCGCCCTACTATCCCTAGAAACACCAAGATTGTTTTTTCTTCAAAAGAATTGAAAGAAGCGCACGCGCACCAAATGCCTTCTTTAAACGCGCCCATGCAAAAACCACAAAATAAACCCAGCTCATCGCAACAATCTCCTCAAAACTTTTCTTACCCAGAGTCCAAACTAGGCTCTAAAAACTCTAAAAACAGCCTTTTACAGCCTTTAATAACTCCTAGCAAAACAAACCCCACTAACGAAACTCAAACGCCAACAAACGACACCAAACCCCCTTTAAAGCATTCTTCAGAAGATCAAGAAAACAACCTCTTTATAACGCCACCCACCGAAAAAACGCTCCCTAACGACACCTCTAACGCTGATATTGATGAAAACAATGAAAGCAACGAAAATAGGGACAATGTGGAAAAACAAGCCGTTAGAGATCCTAATATTAAAGAATTTGCGTGCGGGAAGTGGGTCTATGACGATGAAAACTTGCAAGCCTATCGCCCAAGCATTTTAAAACGCGTTGATGAAGACAAACAGACTGCGACAGATATTACCCCTTGCGATTACAGCACCGCTGAAAATAAAAGCGGTAAAATCATTACCCCCTATACTAAAATCTCCGTTCATAAAACAGAGCCTTTAGAAGAGCCGCAAACTTTTGAAGCTAAAAACAATTTCGCCATTCTTCAAGCCAGAAGCTCTACAGAAAAATGCAAAAGGGCTAGAGCAAGAAAAGACGGCACGACTAGGCAATGCTATCTGATAGAAGAGCCTTTAAAACAAGCATGGGAAAGTGAGTATGAAATCACCACGCAATTAGTGAAAGCCGTATATGAACGCCCCAAACAAGACGATCAAATAGAGCCGACTTTTTATGAAACCAGCGAATTGGCTTATTCTTCCACACGAAAAAGCGAAATAACGCGCAACGAATTGAATTTGAATGAAAAATTCATGGAATTTGTGGAAGTGTATGAGGGGCATTATTTAAACGATATAATCAAAGAAAGCAGTGAATACAAAGAATGGGTTAAAAACCATGTGCGCTTTAAAGAAGGGGTGTGCATGGCTTTAGAAATAGAAGAGCAGCCACGAGCTAAAAGCACGCCTTTAAGTATTGAAAACTCTCGTGTGGTGTGTGTCAAAAAGGGGAATTATTTATTCAACGAAGTTTAAAATGGTGGCTTGAGGCGGAATCGAACCACCGACACGAAGATTTTCAGTCTTCTGCTCTACCGACTGAGCTATCAAGCCAAGCAAAAGACAATTATTACATAAAAAAGGTAAAATAAAGCTTAATTTTTAAAAAAATGACTAAAAAGATATAATTCACTCAAAATCAAACAAGGATTAAAATGAAATTGATTTCATGGAATGTGAACGGGTTAAGGGCTTGCATGACTAAGGGCTTTATGGATTTTTTCAATAGCGTTGATGCGGATGTTTTTTGCATTCAAGAATCTAAAATGCAGCAAGAACAAAACACCTTTGAATTTAAAGGGTATTTTGATTTTTGGAATTGCGCGATTAAAAAGGGCTATTCTGGGGTGGTAACTTTCACTAAAAAAGAGCCTTTAAGCGTGAGCTATGGTATTAATATGGAAGAGCATGACAAAGAAGGGCGCGTAATAACTTGCGAATTTGAGTCGTTTTACTTGGTGAATGTTTATACCCCTAATTCCCAACAAGCCCTATCTAGGCTTAGTTATCGCATGAGTTGGGAAGTGGAATTCAAGAAATTTTTAAAAGCTTTAGAGTTAAAAAAACCGGTCATTGTGTGCGGGGATTTGAATGTGGCCCACAATGAAATTGATTTAGAAAACCCCAAAACCAACCGAAAAAACGCCGGCTTTAGCGATGAAGAGAGAGGGAAATTCAACGAGCTTTTGAACGCTGGTTTTATTGACACTTTCCGTTATTTTTACCCCAACAAAGAAAAGGCTTACACCTGGTGGAGTTATATGCAACAAGCAAGGGATAAAGACATTGGTTGGCGCATTGATTATTTTTTATGCTCTAACCCTTTAAAAACGCGCTTAAAAGACGCTTTAATCTATAAAGATATTTTAGGGAGCGATCATTGCCCGGTGGGGTTGGAATTAGTTTAAAGGTAGAAAGTGTGCGAAATAAAGACAGAAAAAAGCCTTACAAAGGCTGAGTCGTATTCAAAAGCAAAGGGCCATTTGATCCCCACTTCAATACTAGCGTCATGGTGGAATAGCACTGTTTGGAATTTAAACCCCACTAAACCTAGCATCCTGAAATTGGAAGTTTTGAGCGAAAACCCTTGAATGCTGCGCCAGTCGTCAATGATGAAATTCGCGCTGTGTTTGGAAATCGTCCATGTGTTTTCGGCAACTTGCATGCCATAAAAAAGAGAAAAAACATACAAGGGGTTTTTATTGTATTCCACGATCAAATCCCCCCCAAAGCCGTAAGTGAACATGTTCGCTTGAGCGCCCGTTCTTTTATTGAGGATGACATTCCCGTAATCCATAAAAAAGTAATAGCGCGAATAAAACCAGTAATGAGTGGGGTTAATCTCCCAGCCTAAAGAAAAGCTCGCCCCTTCAATCGTGCGTTTGAGATCGTTGTATTTTTTCATGATCATTTTCCCTACCTGATATTGAGAAGCCACATAAAAACGGCTTTTGGCTTGCATAATGGTAGGGTTTAAAAAATAAACGCTTAAAAATAAGGGGGTTACTTTTTTAAATAAATCCTTTGAAAAAAATTTCACACTTTAATACTTCCTGTTGAGTGGGGAGTTGAGATTGTCTTGGTGGTTAGTGGCTCGTTGCAAAACATTGTTCGTTCTTTTTTGCGAAGGATCAGTGTTTTCTTCATTATTGATTTCATCAATTTTATTTTCGTTATTGATCAAATCATTCACTTCTTTGGTGGCTTTTTCATCTTCTTCTTCATGTTCAATCTTTTTTATATCCTTATTCGCTTGATTGATTGGATTGTTTTGAGTGGTTTTAGTGTTGTTTTGGTGCGATTGGGACGATTTTTTAGGCTCGTCCTTGCATGCACTAAACAAGCTTAAAACAAAAGAGATAGCGATAAAATGAGTGATTTTAGATTTCATCAATTAAATTTCCTTAAGTCAATGTATAATTTGATTATTTTATCATAAAAACGATTAAGGATTGACTAAGAACAAATTGCAAGAAATAAATCATTTATTAAAAACATTAAACGTGAAATCGCTTTTGGAAGCCTTGCTTGTTTATACGCCCAAAGGTTATAAAGATTTAAATTTATTAGAGCGTTTTGAAACGGGTTTGAGTGGCGTTTTAGAAGTGGGTATTTTAGAGAAAAGAAACTACGCCAAAGTTTTAAAGATTTTCGCCTATTCCAAACGATTTTACAAAAATTTAGAGCTTGTTTTTTTCAATTACAGCGCGTTCCATCACAGCCAGTTTAAAACCGGCGAGAGTTTGTTCATTTATGGTAAATTAGAGCAAAGCTCTTTTAATCAAGCTTATATCATTAACACGCCTAAAATCCTTACCGAATTTGGCAAAATTTCTTTAATTTTTAAAAAAGTTAAAAACCATAAAAAAATCCAAGAAAATTTACAAAAACTCATTTCATTAGAAAATTTAAAAAAGGAAGGCGTTAAAGAGAATATCGCACATTTATTGTTAGAAATCTTTTTCCCCACGCCGCATTTTGTCAAGGATTTTGAAACGAATAAAAATTTCCCTTCGCAACATTTAAATGCATTAAAATACATTGAAATGCTTTTTTATATGAAAAATTTAGAGCGCAAAAAATTGCAATTCAGTGCTAAAATCGCATGCCCCAATAACAGCGAACGCTTGAAAGCGTTTATCGCTTCTTTACCCTTTAAGCTCACCAACGACCAACAAAACGCCATTAAAGAAATCCAAAGCGATCTCACCAGTTCTATAGCGTGCAAGCGTTTGATTATAGGCGATGTGGGGTGCGGGAAAACGATGGTGATTTTAGCGAGCATGGTATTAGCTTACCCTAATAAAACCCTTTTAATGGCGCCCACTTCCATTCTCGCTAAACAGCTTTATAACGAAGCCTTAAAATTTTTACCCCCTTATTTTGAAGTGGAATTACTGCTTGGTGGGAGTTACAAGAAGCGATCCAATCATTTGTTTGAAACCATCACGCATGTGGTTATCGGCACGCAAGCGTTGTTGTTTGATAAGCGCGATTTGAATGAATTCGCACTAGTGATCACTGATGAACAGCACCGATTTGGCACCAAGCAGCGCTACCAATTAGAAAAAATGGCAAGCAGTAAGGGTAATAAACCCCATTCTTTGCAATTTTCCGCTACCCCCATTCCTCGCACGCTTGCCCTAGCCAAAAGCGCGTTTGTGAAAACGACCATGATTAGAGAAATCCCTTATCCTAAAGAAATTGAAACTTTAGTCTTGCATAAAAGAGATTTTAAAATAGTGATGGAAAAAATCAGCGAAGAAATCGCTAAAAACCATCAAGTCATTGTCGTTTATCCGCTGGTGAATGAGAGCGAAAAAATCCCGTATTTATCGCTCAGTGAGGGGGCGAGTTTTTGGCAAAAACGCTTTAAAAAGGTTTATACCACTTCAGGGCAAGATAAAAATAAAGAAGAAGTGATTGAAGAATTTAGAGAGTCCGGGAGCATTCTTTTAGCGACTACGCTCATTGAGGTGGGCATTTCTTTACCACGATTGAGCGTGATGGTGATTTTAGCGCCAGAAAGGTTAGGCTTAGCGACTTTACACCAGTTAAGGGGGCGTGTGTCTCGTAACGGATTGAAAGGCTATTGTTTTTTATGCACGATCCAAGAAGAAAACGAACGATTAGAAAAGTTTGCTGATGAATTGGACGGCTTTAAAATCGCTGAATTGGATTTAGAATACAGAAAAAGCGGGGATTTACTTCAGGGTGGGGAGCAGAGCGGGAATAGTTTTGAATACATTGACTTAGCCAAAGATGAAAACATTATCGCTGAAGTGAAACAAGATTTTTTAAAAAACGCTAGCGTTTCACATGGAACATTTGAAAATTGAAAATTGAAAATTAAGGCAGAATTGGGTAATTTAAACCATTTAAAATAAAGGATAGCAATGCAAAATAAAGAAATGGATCAAGAAAAAAGCGTTAAGGAAAAAAATTTAGAGGTTTTTAATCGTTATTTTCCCGGTTGCTTGAGTATAGAAAATGACAACCAACTCACGCTGGATACAAAAAAATTAAAAGCGTTACTAGGGGATTTTAGCGAGATAAAAGAAGAGGGCTATGGGTTGGATTTTGTGGGTAAGAAAATCGCCTTAAATCAAGCTTTTAAGAAAAATCATAAGATTTTAAAGCCCTTAAACGAATCCAATAGCAAGCACATTCTCATCAAGGGCGATAATTTAGACGCTCTCAAAATCTTAAAACAAAGCTATAGTGAAAAAATCAAAATGATTTACATTGATCCGCCTTACAACACGAAAACCGAGAATTTTATCTATGGCGATGATTTCTCGCAATCCAATGAAGAGGTTTTAAAAACATTGGATTATTCTAAAGAAAAGCTGGATTATATCAAGAATCTTTTTGGGTCAAAATGCCATAGCGGGTGGCTTAGTTTCATGTATCCCAGATTGTTGCTCGCTAAAGATTTGCTCAAACAAGACGGCGTGATTTTCATCAGCATTGACGATAATGAGTGTGCGAATTTAAAAATCTTGTGCGATGAAATTTTTGGGGAGGGGAATTTTTTATCATCTTTGACTTGGCTTAAAGGTAACGCTCAAAATGATGCACAATATTTTCAAAACAATTACGAAAATATTCTTGTTTATGCAAAGCATGTTGAAGCGCTCAGTCTTAATCGCATGGCTTCAAAAAAAGAAGTCAAAGTATTTTGTGAAAATGATAAATATTATTATGAGAGAGCTGGACTTACAACAGGCGGAGCTGGAGGGACTTTAAACGCACGAGCAAATTTAGGTTATAGTATTTACTATAATCCTAAAACGCTAGATTTTTTAGGTGTAGATGATTATGATAAAAAATTAGCAAAAAGTAGCAATGATGAAAACCTAGTTTATAACGATAGACAAGACTTATTAAAACAAGGCTATAAAATCATAAGACCACCAAAAAAGGGTGTTGGACTTGGGCGTTGGACTTGGGCGTTGGATACTTTTAATAGTAATAAAAATATTATTTCTATTAAAAAAAATAGTAGAAATGAATATGTAATTTGTAAAAAAGAATTTTTAGATAAAAACCAAGTCAAACAAAATGAAAACGGCAAATTTTACGCTATTTTAGACAAGTCATCGCCCGCAAGAAATGTGATAGAAAATATCGGCGGTGGTAATGGGACAAAAGAAGTTAATGATCTTTTTAATCAAAAGATTTTCAATAACCCAAAACCTCTAAAACTCATCAACCGACTGATTGAATTATCCACAAACGAGGGCGACATCATTTTAGACTTTTTCGCTGGGAGCGGGACAACCGCGCATGCCGTGTTAGAGAGTAATAAGAGCGATTATCAAAAATTAAGTGAGGGGGGGGGGTTATTTAATGGCTTGAACGCCGCATTTAAAGAAAGGCGCTTCATTCTCGTCCAATTAGATGAAAAAATTGATCCCAAGAAAAACAAAAGCGCTTATGATTTTTGTTTAAACACCCTAAAATCCACCTCGCCGAGCATTTTTGACATCACCGAAGAAAGGATTAAAAGAGCGGGGGCTAAAATCAAAGAAGCTTGCCCCAATTTAGACGTGGGGTTTAGAGCGTTTGAAATCATTGATGATGAAACGCATGCTAATGATAAAAATCTCAGTCAAGCCCATCAAAAGGATTTGTTCGCTTATTCTAACCTTGATAGAATGGAAACCCAAACGATTTTAATTAAGCTTTTAGGCTGCGAGGGTTTGGAGCTCACCACCCCTATAATTTGCTTGATTGAAAACGCCTTGTATTTGGCTCAAAATACGGCTTTCATTGTGGGGGATATAGAAATGAGTGAGGTTTTAGAAAACTTGAAAGATAAAGGGGTGGAAAAAATCAGCATGTATATGCCCGCTATCAGTAACGACAGGCTGTGTTTGGAATTGGGCAGTAATTTGTTTGATTTGAAATTAGAGAGCGGCGATTTAAAGATTAGGGGGTAGAGATGAAAATCAAATTCAAACGATTAGACTATCAGGAGCAATGCCGGGACCAAATTTTAGGGGTGTTTAAGGGGATTGATTTGAGAGAGCCAGAAAATGACGCTCAAAGGATTTCTAACCCTATTTTTGAAATAGAAGCGCTCAAAAATGTTTTATTAGAAAATATTGAGGATTTACGATCGAAACAAAAAATAACCCAAGGGAGCGTGGGGATTGAGAAGTCGTTAAACTGCGATATTTTAATGGAAACAGGCACCGGGAAGACCTTTTGCTTTTTGGAATGCGTTTATGCCTTGCATAAAAACTACCATTTGTCAAAATTTATCGTTTTAGTGCCAAGCAACGCCATTAAATTAGGGGTTTTAAAGAGCGTTGAAATCACCAGAGAATTTTTTAAAAGCGAGTATTCTACGCATTTAGAAAGCTATGAAGATGCAGAAAGATTCATTCTAGCGAGCAACCACAAATGCTGTGTGTTGGTGATGACTGATGCTGCCTTTAATAAAAAAGATAACATTATCAATCAATCATGCTTAGAAAACACGAATCTATTCAATGGCGCAACAAGTTACATGCAAGCTTTAGCGAGTATGCGCCCTATCGTTATCATAGACGAACCACACAAATTTTTAGGCGATAAAACAAAGGAAAAATTAAAAGAATTCAACGCTTTAATCACGCTCAGGTTTGGGGCGACTTTTAAAGATGATTATCATAATTTGATTTACGCGCTAGACAGCAAAAAAGCGTTTGATTGCGCCCTAGTGAAAAGCATTAGCGTGGCGTCTGTGGGGGAGAGTGATGAGTGTTTTTTAGAGCTTAAAGGGATTGAAAAAAGAAATGAATATGAAGCTATGATTAACTACACGAATTTAGACAATAAAATTCAAAGCGTCAAAGTCAAAACGCATGATAATTTAGGGGTGGTAACTCAAATCAGCGCTTTAGAAGATTACATTGTAGAAAAAATCACTAAAACTGAGATTCGTTTTCTCAATGGTTTTAATTTGTTACTGGATCAAAAAGAGCCTTTTTCTCATCTTTTAGAGAGCGAGCAAGAAGTGATGCTGAAAGAAGCAATAAAAAGCCATTTTGAAAGAGAAGAAGGGCTTTTTAAAAAGGGGATTAAAGCCTTGTGCATGGTGTTTATTAGCGGGGTGAATAGCTATTTAAGCGAAAATGAACAGCCGGCCAAATTGGCCCTTTTATTTGAAAAACTCTACCAACAAGAGCTTGAAGAAGTCTTAAAAAAGCCTTCTTTAGATGAAAATTATAGAGCGTATTTAGAGCGCACCAAAGACGCTATTAAAAAAGTGCATGGAGGGTATTTCGCTAAAAGCAAGAAAGAGAGCGATGAAGCCCAAGTGATCGCGCTCATTTTAAAAGAAAAAGAAAAATTGCTGAGTTTTGATTCCGATCTCAGGTTTATTTTTTCGCAATGGGCGTTGCAAGAGGGGTGGGATAACCCTAATGTGATGACGATTTGCAAATTAGCCCCTAGCCATTCCAATATCACTAAATTGCAACAAATCGGTAGGGGGTTAAGGCTCGCTGTGAATGATAAGGGCGAACGTATCACTAAAGAGCATGCTGATTTTGATTTTGTCAATGAATTAGTCGTGATCGTGCCGCAAGTGGAGGGGGATTTTGTGGGAGCGATCCAGCAAGAGATAAGCGAACACAGCTTGATCAAACAAGAATTTAGCGCAGAAGAGTTAGAAAAAAGCGGCATGGTTAGAAAAGGGTATTATGGGGTTTTGTTTGAAACATTAGAGGGTTTGGGTTTTGGAGAAAAAACAGATGATGAAAACTTTAAACTCACTCTCAATCAAAACGAATTTTTAAAAAAAGAGCCGGAACTAGAAAAATTAAAAGATGAAACATACTTGGATTTTGAAAAATTAAAAGATTTTTTAAAAGATCGCTTAGTTGGCAATCTTAGAGTTAGGAACAAAAACGAGCGAAAAACTGAAAAAATCAAAATCAATAAAGAAAATTTTAAAAAATTTGAAACCTTATGGGAGAGCTTGAACCATCAAGCCCGGATCGCTTATGCCATTGATAGCGAGAGCTTGATTGATGAGATTGTAACAAAGATCAACGCTTCTTTTAATGTCAAGTCAAAAATCGTTTCGGTTACGACGCATAAAAAAGTAGAAACGATGGGAAATAACGCCAAAACAGAGATGTTTGAGCGAGAAAGCGCATGCGTGTGGAGCTTGCATGAATTTATCAGCGCCTTGTCTAATAAGGTGAAATTGAGTTTTAAAAGCGTGGCTAAAGTGTTGGAAAAAATTGATGAAAACAAATTTGATCTAATTAAGAAAAACGAACAAGAGGGCTTAAGGCGGTTAGAAGAGCTGTTTTTGGAAATCATTTATCAAAATATTGAAGATAAAATTTCCTATCAAATGCGCGAAACGACGATTAAAAACAGAAAAAACGATGCGTTTTATGATGAAAAGGGAGAAATTAGAGAGTTTTTAGACGGGAGTTTGGGGGCGGATAAATATGAGATTAAAAATTCAAGCGCACAAGAAAAATGCCTGTATGAAAATTTCATGCAAGTGGATAGCGAGATTGAAAAGGACACGATTGAAGAATCTAACGACACTAAAATCATTGTTTTTGGCAAGCTCCCTAGGGTTAAAATCCCGATAGGGTTAAATCAAACTTATAGCCCTGATTTTGGGTATGTGGTTGAAAATAACGATAAAAAAGTGTTGTTAGTGGTAGAAACTAAGGGGGTTGAACATGAAAACGAATTGCGCGAAGAAGAAAGGCGGAAAATTTCAACCGCTAAGAAATTTTTTGAAGCTTTAAAAAAGCAAGGCGTGAATATTGAATACAAAACCAAAATGAGAAAAGATCAATTAAGCGCATTGATTAATGAAATTTTAAATCGTAAAGATTAGAGTTACTTTAATGTTTCACATGGAACAATTTTAAAGAAAAGTGTTTTATTTAAAATTCATGGAGCTTTTGTTATAATCGTTTTTATCCAATTTCAAAGGCGTTTTATGATTCGTTTCGCTCACATCTCGCTCAAAGATTTTATTAAAAAACACAATCCCCAAACACCCACAAAAGAAACTATAGAAAATTTTGAAAAAGAAATAAACAGCTTATTAGAAAACGCGCCAAGACAAGATGATGAAGAATTTCAAAAAAATGAAATCAATAAGTTTTTAAAAAATACCTATGGCTATGACTGCAACACCCGTAAAAAAGTGGATAGCGCGATCCGTGTGGATGGGGAAGTCCAAGTGCTTATTGAAGTCAAAGCCCTAAATAAAAAGACAGAATTCCCTAAAAACAGAGAAAACCCGCTCAGTAAAGCCTTTTGTCAAATGGTTTTGTATTTTTTAGAAGAGATAGAAAAAGAAAAAAACAATTCCCTAAAACACACCATTATTTGCAACGCGCATGAATTTTTCCTCTTTGATTGTAAGGATTTACTCTTTTTAAAAGAAGATAAATGCATCAAAAAATTCTATGATAATTACGCTAAAAAAGAAGGCACAGACTCTTCAAAACCAAAATTTTACAAAGATTTAGAACAATATTTGCAAGAAGATTTTCAAGGCGAACTCCGTTACACTCACTTTAATTTGAGCAGTTACGATCTTAAAGAACTTCCTTTGATTTATCAAGTTTTAAGCCAAGAAGTCCTTTTAAAACAAGGGAAAACCCTTGACGCTAACACGCTTAACAAAGATTTTTATGAAGAATTGCTTTACATTTTAGGGTTAGAAGAGCAAAATGATAAAGGGAAAATTTTAATCAAGCCCAGCCGCACCCAAAACTCCCTAAGCGATGCTTTAAAAAAGAAATACAAAAATTTAGATGATGAAGAAGTCATGGCGTTACTCATCGCTTGGAATAACAGAATCTTGTTTTTACGGCTTTTAGAAAGCCTTTTAAGTTCTTTCAAGCATTTTGAAAAATCTTTCTTAACCATAGAAAACTTTAAAGATTTCAACGCCCTAAACACCCTCTTTTTTGAAGTCCTAGCCAAGAAAAACAGCGAGCGTTCTTTAAATAAAGAAGACAAGATTTTAGAAAAAATCCCTTATTTGAATTCCAGTTTGTTTGATCAAACGCCTTTGGAATTAAAGGGGTATGAAATCAAATTACTTGATAACAAATCTTTAGAGATTTACCCTAAATCCGTTCTTAAAAAAGACAAAGACTACCAAAATGAAAAAGCTTTGCCCTTGCTAAAATACCTTTTTGAATTTTTGCGCGTTTATGATTTCACCACCACCCCTAAAGACATTAAAGATAATCAAAATAAGAGCGAAAGCTGTTTGATTAACCCTAGCGTTTTGGGGCTTGTTTTTGAAAAACTCAACGGCTATAAAGAGGGGAGCTTTTATACCCCAAGCTTTATTACAAGCTACATGTGCAAAGAGAGTATCGAATCAATCGTGTTGGATAAATTCAATCAAACCTATAACATAGAGTGTGAAAAGTTAACAGAATTAAAAAATTATTTTAAAAATAGCTATAAAGAGGATAAACGCAAAGAATACCTAAACACGCTTTTAACTTTACGCGTTTGCGATCCGGCGGTGGGGAGCGGACATTTCTTGGTTTCAGCGCTCAATGAAATGGTGTTAATTGCTTACAAGCTAGGGCTTATTGCTTCCTTGTATCGCCACGAGCTTAGATTAGAAAACGATGAAATCATTATTCACACGCCAAAAAATGAAGTTTTTAAATACACCAAACCGCATAGCGAAAACGACCCCCACCACCAAATCCAAAAAGAACTTTTTGAGCTTAAAAAATCCATCATTGAGAACTGCCTTTTTGGCGTGGATATTAACCCCAATTCTTGCGAAATCACCAAGCTCAGGCTATGGATAGAGCTTTTAAAATACAGCTATTACATTTTTGAAGAGGGTAAGAACACTAACGTGCTTGAAACCCTCCCCAACATTGATATTAACATCAAGTGCGCTAACAGCTTGATCTCACGCTTTAATTTGAATGATGATCTCAAAAAGATCCCCAATATCAAGCAAAAAATCCAAGAATACAAAGATCTAGTCGCTCAATACAAAGATCCAAACCCTCTCTATCCCTTAAATAAGCAAGATTTAATCAACAAAATCCAAGACTTAAAAAACACTTTTTCCCTCACGCTCAAAGATCCTAAAACCAAAGCAGAGCTTGAAAAGGCTATTGAAAAACACATCAAAAAATACAATTTCTTTGCCCTAGATGATAAGAGTTTGCTAGATGGGTTAAATTACTTTATCCCAAACCTTTTTGGCACGCCCAAACTAAGCCCAAAAGAAGAGGAAGAGGCTTTTGCTTCTTATGGGCGTATTAGAGCTTTGAGAAAAAAGCTTGATGATGCCTTAAGTGGTGGAGAGTATCACAATGCGTTTGAATGGCGCTTTGAATTCCCTGAAGTTTTAGATGATGAGGGGAATTTTTTAGGCTTTGATTGCATCATTGGCAATCCGCCTTATATCCGCCAAGAACACATCAAAGACTTAAAGCCTTTATTACAAAAGCAATACCAAGATTTCTATAACAGCACCGCTGACATTTACACCTACTTTTTTGCCCTAGCTTACCACCTTTTAAAAGAAAAGGGGTTTAACGCTTTCATCACTTCCAACAAATACGCGCGGAGCCAATACGGCGCTAAATTAAGAGAATTGCTGCTCAAAAAAACCACCATTGTTAGCTACATGGAACTAAACGCCTTAAAAGTCTTTGAGAGCGCCACCGTGGATACCAGTATTATGAGTTTCATCAAACAATCGCCCCCTAAAGAAAGCCTCTTTAATTATTACGAACCCACCCCAAACGATAAAAACGATTTGAAAAGCGCTCGCCCTTTGCCCATGAGGCAAAACGCGCTTTCAACAGAAAGCTTTATTTTTGCCAACGCCACGCTTTTAGATTTAAGGGACAAAATAGAGAGTGTTGGCACCCCGCTTAAAGACTGGGATATTCAAATCTATCGTGGCATTTTAACCGGCGCTAACGAAGCCTTTATCATTACCACTGAAAAAAGAGAAGAGATTTTGAACGCTTGCAAGACGCAAGAAGAAAGAAAGCGCACAGACGCGCTCATCAAGCCTATTTTAAGAGGGAAAGACATTAAAAGGTATTCTTATGAGTGGGCGTCATTGTGGGTTATTAACACCCATAACGGCTACACTTCTAATCTCAAATTTAAAATCCCACCCATTGATATAGAAAAATACCCCGCAATCAAAGCGCATTTAAACTCTCATTGGGACACTATTGCAACACGATCCGATCAAGGAGACACCCCCTATCACTTAAGGAATTGCGCGTATTTAGAGGATTTTGAAAAAGAGAAAATTGTGTATGGCGAGATTGTGCAAGAGCCACGATTTTATTTAGATAATGGAGAATACGAATTAGGGTATTTTTATGCAGAAGCCACGAGCTTTATTCTCACAGGAGAGCATTTGCGCTATCTTTTAGGAATGTTGCATTCTGAATTGATTACTTTTGCTTTCAAAACTTTCTATGCTGGCGGAGGACTAGGCGAGAGTGGCTATCGCTATAAAAAGGCTTTTATAGAACGGCTCCCCATTCCTAAAATCACGCCACAAAACCAAGAATTAGCCGATAAAATCACCGATGGCGCGAAGCAAATCCTAGAGTTAAAAGAAAAAGACCCTAAAGCCAACACCCAAAAATTAGAAAAAGAAATTGACGTCTTAGTCTATCAGCTCTATAACCTCACCGATGAAGAAATTAAAACCATTGAAGCCGGGCAGTGAATGGAAAAGTTATTTGAAAAGATATTGCATGAAATGAGATCAGGAATTGCTTTTGCGCTTGCTTCTGGTTGTTCGCTTTTTATTTCTATTGTAAATCCAATAGGGGTTTTTCAATTGATTTTTGAGTTTGTTTTCCAATACACTCAAAACAAAATCTTTTCTTTTTCTTTTTCTTTTTCCTCTATTTTCCTTTTCTTTTACGCTATTTTTAATAAAGCATTTCTTTGGTGTGAAGCTAAAAAATACGAACAAGATCTAATAGATCAAAAAGACAAAGAAATTGCCCTTAAAATTTGCAAATGCCATGATAACCACTATAAGATACAAAAAGAACTTTATAAATGTTATTCTAAAAAACAAAATAAAATCCCTAGGACAGATGAATTTGATTATTGGATAGGTTGTCTTGGTTTGGGAGATTTTTTTGAACCAACAAAAGACGATTATATTGTCAAACCGTATGTTTTAAGAGCTATAAAAAAATACCATGAAATTGCTTTTCAATCTATATATTGGCAACAGAACAAATAAAAAGCACTTGTTCTTTGTCTAAGAAACACCCCCTTTAAAAAAGGGGGACTCTTGAAAAACTATCGTTTGATTTTTAATTCCAAACAAAACCCTAAAAAACTGATTTTTAGGTATAATGTTTGAGTATTTACTATGATTTTTTCTCATAGAAGTCTCCTAGACAAACTTTACCCCCTAATCTCTAGCGAAAAACTAGGGGGTGAGCGTTATTTTATCCTAATCTCACAAAAACGATTTTTATAAAAGCTACAAACCACTAATTTAAAATCACATTAAAAACTTTCTTCCAAATTTTTGAAATTCCATTAAATATTTGTTCAATACCGCAAATTTTTAACTTAAAGCCTGTTTTTAGAGCTTAAGTTATTGGCCTTACTTTTTTCTTGAAAAATATCTTTATAAAATAAAGAGATTAAAATCATTGAAAAAGGAATGGTTAGAAAGTTAACAATATTTAGTTAAAATTAGCAAAAACTAACTAGGAGGTATTAATGGTCAATACTTTGGAGCTAGCAAAATATATTCTTAAGCGTTCAAACAAAGAATTGAGCAACTTAGAATTGCAAAAAACTTTGTATTTCACAGAGCTTGACTATATTAAAAAGTTTGACAAACACCTAGTTTCTGATGATTTTGAAGCTTGGAAATACGGGCCTGTTGCAAGGGAAGTGTATTATGAATACCGCAATTATGGTGCCAATTCTATTGACAAACCCAAAGAAGAAACGCTCTCACAAAATCTTAGAGAAGATGAACTTGAAACCATCAATCGCTCCATAAAAAAATGCAACGAAAAATCCTATTGGGATTTAGTGAAAGAAAGTCATAAAGAAGATGGTGCTTGGCATAAAAGCTTCAAAGAAGATAGAAAAGAAATCATTAGCAAAGATTTGATCAAACAAGAAGCAAAACAAGCAAATGGAAACTAAAGAAGAAGATAAAGATAAAAAGCTAGAAGAAATTATTGTATTGCTGTGCGAAGAAGGGGATTTGTCTAGTCAAAAAGATCAAATCATCAAAGATCTCAAAGAAATCTATGAAGGAGAATACAAGCATAAATACTCAAAAAACACAACTATTATTTTAAATTCCACAAGGGATAAAGAGCAAGCCTTTATGATGCTCACACAAAATATAAAGACACTCAAAGAGATTCAAAATAATAGAGAAGTTGAAAGCATTAAACCAAAACTAGAAAAGCTTTATGATCGCATGAATTTAGAGTGTATCAGACTGCAAGATTTTGATGAGAAAATGAGTAGAGTTAAAGATGTTTCTATAAAGTTAGATGATCTAAATAAAAACTATAAAAAATTAAGCGAAGAATTGAATAAGCAACAAACACAATACATAACAATTTTAGGTATTTTTGCCTCTATTGTTTTAACATTTGTTGGGGGATTGGCGTTTTCTACTTCTGTTTTATCAAATATTGACAAAGCGAACGCCTATCGTTTGGTTTTTGTTATGGCTTTTATAGCTTTATTTTTTGGGAATATTTTGTATCTGCTTTTTTCTTTTTATCAAAAATATCCTTATCAAAAGAGGAAAAAGATAAACAAGAAAATTTCAAAAAACCTATTTTTTGGTTTAATCTAATGGTTACGATTCTATTTATGATTGGTTTTTTTGGAGAATTGCATATAATACAAAGATTAGTTTCTAAATATCTTTAATTCAACCCAACCCATTTTTGCGTCCATTCCAATAAGACTTGATGCAAATTTCCCTTAATTGAGTGTTTTTTGCTATTTTGAAAATTTCAATACTCATTCATTGAAAAACCTGAACTATTCCTTTTAAGTTTAGCCTTAAGAAATTCAATCACGCACTTATTTAACACCACAAGCCTTTTAATTTAAATTCCTTTTGATTAAAGACTCAATAAGTTTCACAGAAACAATTTTAATTCTTAAACAAAGACTCTAAAGCTTCTACCCCTACTTTTTGCGTTTCTTTTTCGCTTTCATTTTCTGCGTTTTCTTTGACGCTAGGAATGGTTTCAAACTCTATATGATAGCCTGTAAGCATGGACGCTAAGCACACATTCACCCCGCCTTTACCGATAGCTTTAGATTTTTCAATGTCTAACAAGTGCACTTTAGCCTTTTGCAAATGGTTATTGACAATAAAACGCTCTTGAATGGATTCTTTTTCTTCAGTGCTCAATTCTTCTATAGGGATTTTTTTAATTTCAACGCTTAAAATTTTGGCTGGAGCGAGCGCGAGAGTGATGTAAATTTCAGGCACATTAGAATACTCTATGCAATCAATATTTTCTTTATTCAATTCGTTACTGATCGCATTAATGCGCACGCCCTTAACCCCCACAGCCGCGCCTATGGGGTCAATCCTAGCGTTATGGGAAAAAAAGCTCACTTTCGCTCTGTTGCCTGGGATTCGCGCGCAATGGATGATTTCAATTTCTTTATCTTTAATTTCAGGGACTTCTAATTCCAACAAAGCTTCAAGCATTTTAGGGGTGGTGCGGCTCAGCTCTAATAATAAACCCTTTTTTGTGCGTTTGACTTGCGTTAAAACCGCTTTAATGCTATCGCCTACTTTAAAACTCTCGCCCTTGATGCGATGGCGCATGGAAAGAACGCCTTGAAATTGCTGCTCAATCTCAATAAAAGTGTTTTGATTGTTATCCACTAAAATCACTTGCCCCATTAAAACGCTGTTAAGACGCTTTTGAAACGCTTCAAAGTGGCTGTCTTCTAACGCTTTTTCTAACTGGTATTGCAAATCTTTAAAAAGGCGGTTGATCGCTCCTTGCTTCATGCTCTCCAAACTCAAGCTGTAAGACAATTCGTCTTTAATCTTAACGCTTGGATCCATTTCTTTGGCTTTAGACAAGCTGATGTATTTAGAAGGGTCGTTAATCAATCTTTCATCACCATCTTCTAAAACTTCTACCAACTGGATAAGCTGGAGCTGCTTGTTTTCTTCAACCACCAAGTAGCGCGCTAGTGGGTCTAACTCATTTTGCGCCATTTTTAACAAACAGCCTTGAATCACTTTTGAAATCATCTCTTTAGGCAAATTTTTTTCATACGCAATGCATTCTATAAGATCGCTGATTTTTTCCATTCTCAAGTTCCTTTAAATTTATTTTCTATCGTTTTGTGGGGGATATGGCGCGTTTAAAAGAAATTTTATTATAGCGAATTTTTAAGCTTTGTTAAGAATTTCTGTTAAGATTAGAGCGATTTTTTCAAAATCTTTTTCATTCAGGCTAAAGACTTCCAAGCACACAAATTCGCATGAAATTCTTGCGATAATGCCTTTTTGAAAAAGCTTTAAATAAAGTTTTTCACCATTTAAAGCGCGGGTGTTTTTGGGCTGGATTTTCACGCAAAAGGATTCTAATTCTCTATCGGGCAAATTCCCTATTTTAGAAAAGCTAGAGGCTATGCTCACATTCAATTCTAAAGGCTTTAAAAGGGCGTAGAGTTTGAGAGCTTTTTGCAATAATGCGTCTTTAGTTTGGTTCAATAACGCATGAATTGTAATGTCTTCTTGATGATTTGCCCATGCTTTTAGGCTGTGAAAAAGCAAGGTGAGAGTGATTTTACCCACCCTCAAGGCTCTATAAAGGGGGTGGTTTTTTAACGCTTCAACCCATTCTTTTTGCCCCATAATAATGCCCGCTTGCGCGCTGTTAAAGAGTTTATCCGCGCTAAAGCTTACAAGCGATGGTTTGAGAGCTAAAATTTCTTCTAAAGCCGCTCTGTTTAACAAATCCACATCCCCTAAATTGTAATAATCAATGAGATCATGCTCTTTAGCCAGAGTTTGTAAATCTTTAAAGGGCGTGTCTTTTTTAAAATGGGGGTTGTGGGTTTTTAATAGCATTTTGCTGTTTTCATTCAAGGCTAAGCGGTAATCCCTTAAATAAGCGCGATTGATGTTCCCCACTAAATGCAGCCTAGCCCCACTACTTAATAAAATGTCTTTAAGGTTAAAATCCCCCCCCACTAATTCACCATAAGAAACAACGATTTCTTTTTCTTGCGCTAAAGCGTTAGCAATGAGAAATATTGCGCTGGTGTTGTTATTGACAATCAAAATTTCTTCGGTGTCAAAACACGCTTTGAAAAGCTTTTTTAAAGGGGTTAAGCGGTTCTTTTTTTTAGCGGTGTTTAGATCGCATCCTAAATCAATGGGATGGGTTAAAACTTCTTTTAAATAAGGTTCAATTGTTTCATAAAATTGCGTGCTAAAAAACGATCGCCCATGGTTTTCATCAAAAACGCTCGCGCTCGCATTGATGATTTTTTGATAAGGGCTTTTCAAAAGATCCGGGGTTATTGGGAGCGTTTCTTTAGCCATAGTGAAGCGCGTTTGATTCCTTTTTTGAGTTAAAATAAAGCGTTATCTTAAACTAAACTTGCTAAATTTTTGATAAAACTACTTTTTTAAAATCCTTAAGAGCGTCTTAATGAGTTTATTGAGTGAGCGGAACTTTTTCCATAGAGTTTGGCGGTTTCTATAGGGCTTTTTCATGCTTGTTTCCATGTTTAAAATTCAAAAAGAAATCCTAAGATTTCTTTAATTTTAGAACTGATAGGATACCTCAAAACGCGCGTTAAATCCAGGGGCAGGGAGTGCCATGCGCTTGCCTTTGGGGATCATATCGCTCGCTGGAGCGTCCGCACTCGCTTGAAACACAGAAGTTTGATCCACATATTGCTTGTTTAAGATATTGTTAAACACGGCTGAAATCCTTAAACCCTGCCATTTTTTAGAAGTAGGGGTCCAGTTGATAAAGACATTATGCACGCCATACCCGGGTTTATGGATTTTTATCAAGCCGTATTGCGGGTAATAGATAGAATAGCCTTCATAATACATGTTAGTTACAAAGCGTGAGAGCCAGGTTAAAGTAAGTCCCCACCTGCGAACATCATAATCGGCTTTTAAGATAAACACATTCCCAGTCGTTGCAGCTAGAGCGTAAGTGTCCGCTAATAAATGCCCCCTAGCCGTTGGCCAAGAGCGAGCCACTGAGAAAGTCCCTAAGAAATTCTTATACCTCACATTTCCTGAAACTTCATAACCATAGATATTAATGGTTTCGGGTAAATTCCCTGACATGTTTTTTGCGGTCGCATTACCCCCACCATTTTTAGAAGTGTCTTGCCCGTAGCTGTTGATGAAGTTATTGATGACTTGATAGAACGCTGCCCCGCGCACATTGAAATACTTGCTGTTGAAATCCACATTGAATTCCACATTTTGACCGATCGCAGGGCGCAAATTCCTTTGATAAATCACCGTAGGATCGCGCATCAAAACGCCATCGCCAGGCAAAGCCCCCTTAGTTACATACGCATAGCTCACTTTCAAGCCAATGCTTTCAATGGGGTTATAAAGCACGGTTGCAGAAGGCGAAAAACCAGAAGTTACATGCGTGCGGCCGTTTTTGTCTAGCAAAGTGTAAATATCATAACGAGTTCCCGCACCCACGATCACATTGCTTAAAATATTGTAGTTCGCTTGCATAAACCCTCCGATGATATTGCCGATCGCATGCGAATTTTGGGGCATGTTACGATAGAGCGGGTTAGGGGTGTTGAGATTTTGAGGGTATTGAGAGCTTTGATCGGTGTAGTAATGGCGGTAAGGCAAGCCCGGCCCGTTAGGGTCGTTAGGATCAATGTTGTTTTTATAAAAGCCGTTTTTGCCTTTATCCAATCCAGAGAAAACGCTCAGGTTTTGATAAATCATGCCGTATTCAAACACATTCCCGTAATCTTCGCTAATGGGGTGGGTTACTTTAAAATTAACGCCTGAGTTGATTAAGAAAATCCTTCTGGCTAAAGTCCCCTCAGCGTCCGCATTCCCTAAAGTCCAATCGTTCGCGCTAGGGTTTTGAGCGTTAGGGGGGGTCATGTCATAATCAGGGTTTTTAGGGACAAGCCCATGATAAACATTCGCGCTTGTAGAAAGCATGGTAGCGCTAAGCTGCCCATACCCTGCTTGCGCCCCTCCACTAGAATCGCTATCCCCTTGCCAATTAATAGAGTTAGGCGCACCATAGCCTATTTGATAGCCTCCATTAGAAGGCCTGATAGCCCCTTGCGTGCATTGGCTGATATTGTCCGGGTTATTACACCACTCCTTAACTTCAGGGATATAATCTGGGTTAGCCGGCTCGTTAGAATTGTAAGCGAAAGGATTCACCACAGGGTTATAATTCCCTCCCCTTACCCCTAAAAAGGCAGTGGATTCAACGCGCGGCTGGTTAAAATTAGGGCCGCCTTCATGCTTGTATTTCAGACTCAAATTGTGGTTGAAGTTGATCGTATGGGCTAATTCTTTCCCAAAGTCAATCACAAAGGGGGCTGGCTGGCTTCCTGGGTCATTGGCTTTGGAGAGGGCTGAAGTGGTGTTAGGGCGTAAAAGCCTTGTAGAATTGTCTCGTGTGAGATTGTAGCTCACGCTAATGCTATCGGTTTCGTTGATATAGCCATTAATTTTGGCTAAAACGCTATTGACTTCGCTCGGAGTCCCTACGCTCATTTCGCTATTGCTTGGATCTTGTAAATCGTAGTTAGGGTGGAAGAGATCCCTAAAAGCGTTGTTCCCGTCTCTATAGTAAAAAATATTTTGATGGTTGTAATAAGCGAGAATGTCCCAATTTTTACCACGATAGGCTGCTGTAGCGTTCATGCGATACCCGAAGTTGGTGTAAAAGGCCGCTTCCGCTTTAGCCCCATAAGTTTGATTCTTTCTTAAGAAGTCGTTAGCGTCAATCGTGGTGAAAGACAATTTACCCGCCACCGCGCCAGGGCCTGCTGAAGCGTTCGCCGCCCCCTTAATCACTTCCACTTCTTTAATCATATTAGGATCGATCACGGTGTTAGCGTCATGGTGGAAAATGTTACCATTTTGAGCGACGCCATCTATTGTTACCCTTAAAAGGCGCGTTTCAATCCCCCTAACATAGATTTTTTGCGCCATTAAGCCCCCACTAGCCACATTCACATCCGCTCTGGTCCTAAAAATATCACGGACTTGGTTGCTTTGGCGTTGTTGGAGCTCTTTTCTGTCAATATACATTTTATTGTTGTATTCAAAAGTCCTTTCACCCTTAGTGGTTACCTTACCCAAAGTGTGGGTTTTTTCTTGAGCTTGCAAACTGCTAGCGACAATACAAGAGACAAACACGATACGAAATTTATTTCTAAGCATTTCTTTTAGCCTTTTTATTTACTTTTTTCTAAAAAATTTAGTCAAGTTTTAAACCTAAAGTTATTATTACATTATTCTATTTAATAATACCTTAAATTTGTTTTAGGATTAAGAAAATACCAAGAAAAATGTGATTAAAAAAGTTTTAGCATTTTACTGAGCGACTGAATCGATCACTATTCGTGAAGAAGCGCTGCTCATGCCCCTTAAAAAAGTTTGAGAAGACACATTGATTTCGGCGTTTTGGCGGAAAATATCGCTTGGCTGGTTGCTTTGGCGCTCTTCTAAGTCATGGCGTTTGATAATGATGGTATTCCCCCATTGGAAGGGCCTATAAGTGCGCTTTTTTTTAATGACAAAATGAGGTTCTAAATTTAAAAATTGCGCGTAACTTGGGAAATATAACGGCTCTAATAAAGGGTTTATGGGGTTTGCTTTTAAAATAATAACGAGAAAAAAGAAGCTAAAGATCGTTTTCATAGCAAATTTTCACGCTCGCTCCCACTTGAGAATTTGGAGAAATTTCTAACTTGCTGATTTTTAAATGAAGCTCAGAGATTTCACTATAGCGCGTTTTTAAAGCATGGCTCAAATCTTTCAGGGCGTCTTCAATGAGAAGATATTGGTTTTCTTGCATCATTTTTTGAATAAGCTCTTGGATTTTTATGTAATCTAAATAAGCCTTATTGGGTAACTCTGTGTAGAAAAGATCCAAATTCACGCTTATTTTTTGGGGTTTTAAGCGTTCAAACTCTAAAATCCCCAAAATCGTTTCAAACACCAAGTTATGGACATGAACGCCTTGTTTAATTTTCATAAGACTTTCTTTTCCTTGCCGGCTAATAAATTAAAAATATTGCCCGCATGCTTGATAAGGGTAAAAATAAAAATAAGCACCATAGGCGTTTGCGTGCCGACTTCTTTAAGGATATTGACGCTGTCTGGGATATGCATATAAGGCACAAAAAAGATAAGAACAGTCGCTGTGCCTACCCCTAGAATGCTAGCGAGTGAAGAGATTTTAAGCACCTTACCCACAAAAAACCACACCGTCAAGCCGATGAGGCTTTCAATAGGGATGAGCAACACCACAGAGCCCATGATCGTAGAAACGCCCTTGCCTCCATTGAAATTCAAAAAAGGCGAATAACAATGCCCTAAAATGCTAGCGATAGCGACCATCCATTGCAAACTGTAATCCAACCCAAACAATTTGCTCAAAAACACCGCAAACATGCCTTTGAAGAGATCCAAGATTAAGACTAATAAGGCCATTTGTTTAGCGTTACTCACGCCCTTACTTTGTAAAGCGCGCAAGACATTCGTCGCACCAATGCCCCCCGATCCGATTTTAGTAATATCCATGCCATAAAAGATTTTCATTAACGCATAGCCAAAAGGAATCCCCCCAATCAGATAGCCCAAAAGGGTGAAAATCACATTGATATTGGTTAGGAAATTTAAAACGCCTTCCATAAATACCCTTTCAAATAAAATAGCGATCATTATAACATGTTGCTTTTTAAGTGAAAGCGTTAAGTTGTTAGGGTATAGTGGATTAAAATTTTTAGGATATTGAGAATGCTTGAAACTTCTAGCCATTTTTTAAAATCGTTCCGCTTGAAGCGTTATATAGGGTTTTTATTGATTTCTTTAGCGTTATTAATCACGCCATTTGTTCGCATTGATGGGGCGCATTTGTTTTTGATCTCCTTTGAGCATAAGCAACTGCATTTTTTAGGCAAGATCTTTAGCGCTGAAGAATTGCAAATTTTGCCTTTCATGGTTATTTTGCTTTTTATAGGGATTTTTTTCATCACCACTAGCCTTGGGCGTGTGTGGTGCGGTTGGGCTTGCCCGCAAACCTTTTTAAGGGTGCTTTATAGAGATGTGATTGAAACCAAGATTTTCAAACTCCATAAAAAGATCAGTAACAAGCAAGAAAGCCCTAAAAACACCCCAAGCTATAAGGCGCGTAAAGCATTGAGCGTTTTATTGTTCGCTCCTGTTGTGGCGGGGCTAATGATGTTATTTTTCTTTTATTTCATCGCCCCTGAAGACTTTTTTATGTATCTTAAAAACCCTAGCGATCACCCTATTGCTATGGGTTTTTGGCTTTTTAGCACGGCTGTGGTGCTGTTTGATATAGTGGTGGTTGCGGAGCGTTTTTGCATTTATTTATGCCCTTATGCTAGGGTGCAATCGGTGTTGTATGACAATGACACCTTAAACCCCATTTATGATGAAAAACGCGGCGGAGCGCTTTATAATAATCAGGGCCATCTCTTCCCCTTACCCCCCAAAAAGCGCAACCCAGAAAACGAATGCGTGAATTGTTTGCATTGCGTGCAGGTTTGCCCCACGCATATTGATATCAGGAAAGGCTTGCAATTAGAATGCATCAATTGCTTAGAATGCGTGGACGCATGCACAATTACCATGGCTAAGTTCAAGCGCCCTTCACTCATCCAATGGTCTTCAACTAACGCCATTAACACGTGCCAAAAAGTGCACCTGGTGCGTTTAAAAACGATCGCTTATTTGGGGGTTATCGCTGTTGTGATAGCTCTTTTAGCCATCACTTCGTTTAAAAAAGAACGCATGCTTTTAGACATTAACCGCAACAGCGATCTGTATGAATTGCGCTCTAGCGGGTATGTGGATAACGATTACGTGTTTTTATTCCATAACACGGACAATAAAGACCATGAGTTTTATTTCAAAATTTTAGGGCAAAAAGACATTCAAATCAAAAAGCCTTTAAACCCTATCGCCATTAAAGCCGGACAAAAGATTAAAGCGGTAGTGATTTTAAGAAAACCCCTAAAAAGTAACGCCACAGAATACAAACGCACTAGAGACGCTTTAATCCCTATTACCATACAAGCTTATAGTGCAGACGATAAGAATATTACGATAGAAAGGGAATCGGTGTTTATCGCACCCAGTGAAGATTGAAGCCTAAAACTAGCGCTCAATCACTTCATAAGGCAAGCCTTGTTTGATCAATTCTTCCATGAAAGGATCGGTGTTTAATTCTTCTATGTTAAACACCCCGGCCCTAAAATTATCCGCGCTCCAAGTGTCATTGCAAATCATTTTAGCCGCACACATCGCTGGCACGCCGGTGGTGTAGCTTATGGCTTGCGAACCCACTTCTTCATAGCACTTTTTATGATCGCACACGTTGTAAATGTAGAGCGTTTTGTCTTGGCTGTTTTTAATGCCGGTCATATAGCACCCAATGTTGGTTTTACCGGTGGTGTCTTTGGCTAGAGTCGCTGGATCCGGAAGCAAGGTTTTTAAAAATTGTATCGGCACGATTTTTACGCCTTGATGCTCTATTTCTTTAATACCTAGCATGCCGACATTTTCTAAGCATTTCATGTGGGTTAAATAATTTTGAGAGAAAGTCATAAAAAACCTAGCCCTTCTTAAGCCCTTAATGTTTTTGACTAACGATTCCAATTCTTCATGGTATAAAAGATACGAATCCATTTCGCCAATCTGCGGGTAAGCCCACACTTGCTTGATTTCTAAAGGCTTTGTTTCAATCCATTTGCCGTTTTCATAATAACGCCCTTTAGAGCTGACTTCCCTTAAATTGATTTCAGGGTTAAAATTCGTGGCAAAAGGGCGTTTGTGATCCCCAGCGTTACAATCTAAAATATCTAAAGTGTGGATAGTGTCAAAATGGTGTTTTTGAGCGTGAGCGACATAAGCGTTAGTAACGCCCGGATCAAACCCAGCCCCTAAAACCCCTAAAATCCCCACTTCTTTATAAGCCCTATCAAACGCCCATTGCTCTTTGTATTCAAATTTCGCTAAATCCGGGTGTTCGTAATTGGCGGTATCAATGTAATGCGTTTTAGTCTCTAAACATGCTTGCATGATCGTTAAATCCTGATAGGGTAAAGCCACATTAACAACGACTTTAGGCTTGTGTTTTTGAATTAAAGCGACTAAGGCTTGCGTATCATCTGCATCCACTTGTTCAACGCCAATTTCCCCCAAACCCTTTTTGAGCATGCTTTCTTTAATCGCATAGCATTTGTCTAAACTCCTGCTCGCTAAAATGATATTTTTAAACACATCTCTGTTCATGCCCATTTTGTGTGCTACCACACTGCCTACGCCACCAGCTCCAATTTGTAATACTGTATGCAAGGAACACCTACTTTCTAACTGATCTCGTTCTTTTAGGGGGGTATTATATTATAATAAGATAAATTTGATTAATAAGGATGCAAGCTTGCAAGAAATTAAGTTGGATATTTATGCCACTTTAGTGTGCATGGTTTTAGTGCTGCTTTTGGGGCGTTATGTGATTTCTAAAGTCAAGTTTTTACGCGATTATGATATTCCAGAGCCTGTTGTGGGCGGGGTTTTAGTCGCTTTTACTATCATGTTAGCGCGTCAATTTTACAATTTTGGCTTGCAGTTTGATTCTTCTTTAAAAGATCCTTTAATGCTGACTTTTTTTATCACCATTGGTTTGAGCGCGGATTTCAAATCTTTACAAAAAGGCGGCAAAATGCTTGCGGTCTTTTTGCTGGCTGTGGCGGGGTTTGTGGTGTGTCAAAATGCAGTGGGGATTTCTATCGCTAGCCTTTTAGGGGTCAATCCTTTAATGGGGCTTTTAGGGGGATCTATCGCTTTAGTGGGAGGGCATGGCACTAGCGCGGCATGGGCTAATTTTTTCACCCAAGCACCTTATAATTTTAGCTCCAGTTTAGAAGTGGGCATGGCATGCGCGACTTTTGGCTTGGTGAGTGGGGGGATTATTGGAGGGCCTGTCGCTAAATATTTGATTTCTAAATACAAACTAGAGCCTAAAGACACTAAAGAAAAAGACACTTTAGAGGGCGTGGTGTCTAAAGGCTTTGAAACCCCTAAAGAGCAGCGCCTAATCACCGCATCCAGTTTTGTAGAAACTTTAGCTCTAATTGCGATCGCTTTATTGGTGGGGACTTTTTTATCGCACTTGATGCCTAAAAGTTTCACCTTGCCGACTTTTGTGTGGTGCTTGTTTGTGGGGGTTATTTTAAGAAACGCCTTGTCGTTTTTTAAGATCCATAGCGTGTTTGACAGAGAGGTTTCAGTCATAGGGAATGTGAGTTTGAGCTTGTTTTTAGCCTACGCTTTAATGAGCGTGAATTTATTGGAATTGTTAAAACTCGCTGTGCCATTAGCGGTTATTTTGAGCGTTCAAGTGGTGTTTATGATCCTTTATGTGGTGCTGGTAACCTTTAGGGTATGCGGGAAGGATTATGATGCGGCGGTGTTGTGCGCGGGGCATTGCGGTTTTGGGCTTGGAGCGACTCCAACGGCTATGGTGAATATGCAAACCATCACCAACCACTACGGGCCATCGCATGTAGCGTTTATTGTCGTGCCTTTGGTGGGAGCGTTTTTTGTTGATATTATTAACGCTTTAGCGATTAAAGGCTTTTTGCTCTTGCCTTTTTTCCCGTCATGAGACTTTATGAAAGTTTATTAGAAATGTGCTTGAATAAGGCATGGGAGTATCAAACCCTAGCCTTAGAAAATCCGAGCGTGGCTTGCATGGTGTTAGATAAAAACCATGAGATCTTGAGTTTAGAAACCCACAAAAAAGCCAAAACCCCGCATGCAGAAGTCTTAGCCGCCAAATCAGCGTTAAAGATTTTACGCCCCCATTTAAAAAACGATTTAGAAAAATTAGAAGACCCTAAAACTTTAAGCGATTTTTTAAAAACGCGCCACGATAACGCTTTTACAGACTGCGTTTTTTTAATCACCCTAGAGCCATGCAATTCTTATGGCAAAACCCCAGCGTGCAGCGAATTGTTAGAAATTTTAAAGCCTAAAAGAGTGGTCATTGCCACAGAAGAAAACAAAGCGAAAAAAGGGGGTTTAGCAAGGCTACAAAAGGCTCGTATTGAAACAATAATTTGCCATAATTTAGAAAACAAGGCTAAAGACTTGCTCTTGCCTTTTAGGGTAATGGAACAAAAGGGGCGTTTTAATTTGTTCAAACTCGCTTTAAGAATGAATGGGGATTATTATCATGGCAAGATCACCGGGCAAAAAAGCGTTATTTTCACGCACAACCAGCGAGCGGTATGCAACACTCTTATTATTTCTGGGAAAACCATAAGAACGGACAACCCCTTATTAGACACCCGCTTTTGCGATAATTTTTATCAAGGTAAAAACCCCAATATCGCTATTTTATCCAAGCGCTCAATTAGCCCCCATTCAAAAGTTTTTTTTGCACCCAATCGTTTGGTTAGTATTTTCAACAACCCTAAAGATTTACCCCTAGAGAAAGGGTTTAATTTCATTGAAGGGGGGTGGGGATTGTTTGAGAGCTTGAGGGACAAAATTGATGTATTGCTTTTGCATTCGCATGCGTCTATGATTGGCGAAGCGTTTAATACGCTCGCTTTAAAAACCCCTTTTAAAGGGCGGTTGTTGCATGCGCAAATCTTAGAAAATGAAGCCCTTTTATGGATAGAAAACTCTTAAGATTATACCAGCCCTTAAACGCTTATTCTTACAATAGCGATTCGCTTTTTTTATACGATTTTTCACGCCCTTTTATCAAAAATAGCGGCGCGATTTTAGACATAGGCTCAGGGTGTGGGGTTCTAGGCTTGCTCTGCGCTAGAGATAACCCGCTAGCGAGCGTTCATTTAGTGGAAAAGGATAGCAAAATGGCGTTTTGTTCCCAAAAAAACGCCCTTAAATTCCCTAACGCTCAAGTGTTTGAGGGTGATTTTTTAGATTTCAACCCCCCGATTTTGTATGATGTGATTGTGTGCAACCCTCCTTTTTATGCTTTAGGCTCTATTAAATCTCAAATTAAAGGGCATGCGAGGCACCAGAGCGAATTAGACTTCGCTTCTTTAGTGGCTAAAGTGAAAAAATGCCTGAAACCTAAAGGGTATTTTATTTTTTGCTATGAAGCCTTGTCGCTTTGCTTGGTGGTAGAGGGTTTAAAAAGCGTCAAACTCACGCTAGAGACTTTAAGGTTTGTCCAAAGTTTTAAAGACAAAAACGCCCATTTGATGCTTGGAGCGGCTAGGAGTAATTCCAAAAGTGCTCTAAAAGTTCTGCCCCCTTTAATCACGCACCATTCCAAAAACCAAAGCGACAACACCAAAGAAGTTTTAAGCATCTATCAAATTTGTAACACTTATTCTATCAAAGCGCTTCTAAACTAGCGCCCTTAAATTAAGGATTAAAAAAATGAAATGTTCGCATTGCCAGTTGGAGTTTAAAGAAAGTGAGCTTTTTAAAGAGATGATCAATCATAAAGAATTGTATTTTTGCTGCACGGGGTGCGCTAGGGTGTATGCGTTGTTGTTGGATTTGAATTTAGAGAGTTTTTATGACAAGTTAAACGATTCCACTCTAGCCCCCGTAACGCCCCAGAATTCAATGAGCGCTTTGGAATTAGAACAAGCCCTTGAAGAAAACAATAAAAGCGATTTTATCCTTAATCTTTTACTAGAAAAAACGCATTGTAACGCTTGCTTGTGGCTCAATCAAAAGGTTTTAGAGCGCTTGAAGGGGGTTAAAAAAGTGAGCGTGAATTTCACCACCCACCACTTGCAAATCGTGTTTGACAAGTCCTTAAACCCTAAAGAGATTATTCAAAAAATTGAAAGTTTGGGTTATGGGGCTAAAATTTATAACGCAAAAAATTACACCCTAAAAGCCCAAAAAGAGCAACGCTCCTATTTGCTCACTTTAAGCGTGGGGTTTTTTGCTACCATGAATTTGATGTTTATTGCCATTGCTAAATACGCAAGCTATGGTAGCGCGAGTTATGGCGGTGCGGGTTATGGTAGTGGCATGGATAAGCTCATGCAAAGGAATTTGGATCTCGTATCGCTCTTTTTAAGTTTGTTGGTGTTAGTGGTGGTGGGGCGTTTTTTCATTAAGGGGGCGTTTTATGGGCTAAAAAATGGCGTTTTGGGCATGGATTTGAGCGTGTCTTTTGGAGCGTTATCGGCGTTTGTTTATTCCATTTATGCCATGTTAGTGTCTCAAGAGACTTATTTTGAAGCGAGCAGCACGATTCTAACGCTTGTTTTTGGCTCTAAGTTTTTGGAATTAAAAGCCAGGCTGTTTGCGAATGAAAAATGTTTGGCCTTAGAATCGCATGAAATCCATAGCGTGATCGTTGTAGAAAATGGCAAACAAATAGAAAAACACCCTAAAGATGTGGCGATAGGCTCTGTTGTTTGGGTGCCAAGCGGGGCTAAAATCGCACTAGATGGCGTGCTTTTAAATAACGCGAGCGTGGATGCGTCTTTGATCAGTGGGGAGTTTAAGCCTTTGGAATTGGGGGTTAATGATCCAATTTTAGGGGGTTATGTGAATGTGGGCGTGCCTTTTAGCTATCAAGTGAGTGCAAATTTTCAAAACTCACGCCTTTCTAGTTTGTTAGAAACTTTAAAAAAGAGTTTTTTAGAAAAGCCCTTAATTGAGAGCAGCGCGAATCAAATTGCGGATATTTTTTCTAAAGCGGTGTTGTTTTTAGCCTTTATAAGCTTTTTGTTGTGGCAATTTGGTTTGGGGGGTAATTTTGAAAAAGCCTTAATGGTGTGTATTAGCGTGTTAGTCATCAGTTGCCCTTGCGCATTCGCCTTGGCTACGCCCATTGCGTTAGTGATAGGGGTGTTTAAAAACCCTTTGATCGTGTTTAAAGAAGCGTTGTTTTTAGAAACTCTGGCTAAAGTGAAAAAAATCTTTATAGACAAAACCGGCACCCTCACGCAAAAAGAAGTCCTTTTAAAAGAAAAAATCATTTATGAAGAATTTGATGGAAGGCTTTTAAAGAGCCTTTTAAAAACCAGGGAGCATTTAGCCCATAGCGCGATTCTTAAATCATTAGATGGCGATGAGGTTAATTTAGAAAAGATAGAGTTTTTCGCTCATGGCTTAAAAGCGAGCTATCAAAACGAAACTTTGCTAGTGGGGAGTTTGAAATTTTTAAACGCTATGGGGGTTGATTTAAAGGTCAAAGAGGGCGCTAATATCATGGTAGGTTTTGCGAAAAACAAGACCTTATGCGCGTTATTCATTTTAGAAGAGCGTTTGAAAGCTAACGCTAAAGAAGTCATTCAGGCTTTACAAAATCAAGGCTTAGAATTAGAAATTTTAAGCGGGGATAATGAAAGCTCGGTTAAGGAGTGCGCGAAAAAATTAGGGATTTCTAAGTATCATGCCCATTTGACCCCTGAAGATAAGGCTCAAACCATCAGTTCTTATAAGGGCGTGTGTGCGATGATAGGCGATGGCAATAATGACGCGCTGGCCTTAAAACAAGCGAGCGTTTCTTTGGGGTTTGAAAAAAGCGCTTTGAGTAAAAGCGCATGCGATATTTTGCTTTTAGAAGAGGATTTGAGTTTGCTAGAAAAAGCGTTTCATAACGCTCAAAAAGTCTATCAAGTGGTGTTGCAAAACATTGTTTTGAGCTTGATTTATAACGCTGTTTTAATCCCAGTCGCTATGCTAGGATACATTAACCCTTTAATAGCGAGTTTGAGCATGAGCGCTAGCTCTCTCTTAGTGGTCTTAAATTCTTTGAGGTTGAAACGCTCTTAAACAAACCACATCGTTTTGGCTAAAATGGCGATTAAAAAGCCAAAAGTTAGAGCGATAGGGTGGATATATTTACCAATAGGGTTTTTCTTGCCCAAAAACTTACACGATAAAGAAAAAAGCACCAAAAGAAAAATGCTTAACGCTAAGATCACTTTAAGCATGAGTATCTTTTGAAAAGGGGTTTCACACCAGCCTTTATCGCCCCCCATGTATTGACTAAGCATCATGCCCCCTGTTAAAACAAGCCCTAAAACGCATAAGGGCATGATTTTGATCGCTCTTTGAGTGATTCCTGTATTCGCTTTATTGGCAAACTCTTCGCCAAACATTTTCTTCACATTAGGGAAAATTACCCCATCAAAAAACAAGTAGCCAATAAAAATAATGGCGCACAATAAATGAACAACCAACACATAAGGATAAATCGCATCCATTTAAAATCCTTTATTCATGGGAAAATTAAAGAGTTTTTAATCTACTATAAAAGGGTTTTATTGTCAAGTATCCCACTATTATGGGAATTTTAGGGGTGGTTTTTGTTTGACTTTTAAGATTGCAATTAGCTATAATAAAATAATTAAAAAAGTAACACTTAAGCGGAGACCCTAGAGAGTGGTGTTCAATTTTATGACAAAGAAGAAAAATAGAATGCAAGATTGCAAAATGGTTTGTAAAAATTTTAATCGTAAGGAATCTGTTTTGATAGCTCAATCTTTAGATATTTCTAAAAAAGGCTCGGTAATTTTAGGCGCTCTTTTGAGTTCGTTATGGCTGACAAACCCCTTAAATGCCCATGAAAAGAATGGCGCGTTTGTGGGGATTAGCTTGGAAGTGGGTAGGGCTGATCAAAAGACCAACGCTTATAAAAACGGCGAATTGTTTCAAGTGCCTTTTGGCGATGTTTCAGCCAATGATAATGGTAAAGTCCCTGACGGGCAGACCGGTGGCTGTCAGCCAGCTTCAGGGACGCCAGGAACGCCAGGCTACACTAAAGCTAATTGCGTAGTCAATTGGACTTCTCGCACCATGCTTAGCACCAACAAAAACATTCCTGGCCGTAACCAGCCGATGTATGGGCTAGGCGTGATGACAGGCTATAAGCATTTTATCGGTAAAAAAAGGTGGTTTGGGTTGCGTTATTATGGCTTTTTTGATTATGGGCATACCAACTTCTCTAACTCCAGAGCCGCTAACGCTATATCGCCTTTTTATTTGAGCGATCAAAAAGCAGACATGTATACTTATGGTTTGGGCACAGACATGCTTTTTAACATTATAGACAAGCCTAAGGCCACGGCCGGGTTTTTTCTAGGCGTGAATTTTGCGGGTAACACTTGGACTAACAATCGTGTGGGGTATTTTAAGGACGGGTATGTTTATGGCGTCAATACGGACGCTGACGCTTACATGACTAACGCTGATGGCACAATCACTTGCGGGGACACGACGCCGGCGAGTTGTGATGTGGGGATTAATCCTAATAGCGTTTATACCACAGGAAAATTAAACGCTAAGGTGAATCACACGATTTTCCAATTTTTAGTGAATGTGGGGGTTAGAACCAATATTTT